>JAKAKL010000051.1 GCA_021824565.1 Bacteroidota bacterium
AATAGAACTAAAAGATAAAATCAAATCCGGTACTATTTCCAATAAAGAATTGGTAAATATAGCAATACAAATAGCCGAAGGATTGGAAGCCGCACATAGAAAAGGGATTGTACATAGAGATATAAAATCTCAGAACATTATGATTACCAATGAAGGCAAAGTAAAGATAATGGATTTTGGGTTGGCTAAAGTTAAAGGCGGTTCACAGCTAACCCAGATGGGCTCTACAGTGGGAACGATTGCTTATATGTCCCCTGAACAAACCAGGGGTGATGAGGTTGACCACAGAACAGATATATGGTCATTGGGTGTTGTAATCTATGAGATGCTGACTGGAAAGATTCCTTTTAAGGGAGATTATGACCAGGCAATAATATATTCTATTCTTAATGATGAACCAGATCCAGTTACTGAAAATGATGAAGGTTTAATACACATAATCGGCAAGTCTCTGGCAAAGAATCCTGATGAGAGATACCAGACGGCAGGCGAGATTGCAGAAGAACTGATTACAATAAGCCAAGGCGGAGAGGTAAAGAGAGCTAAGGCAAACCAGTCAAAGCTTCCGTGGATTGCTGCAGGAGCCGCGGTTATAGTAATTGCAATAGCGCTCTATCTTTTTATGCCTTTATCAAAAGGAGGAGGGAAAACAACTGCAGAAGTAAGGACAATAGCCGTACTTCCATTTGACGACCTTAGCCCGAAGAAAGACCAGGAATATTTTTCAGATGGATTGACAGAAGAATTTATAAACGTACTTTCAAGGAATCCAAAGCTTCGTGTTACAGCTAAGACATCGTCATTTTCATTTAGGGGAAAAGGGCTAGATATTAAAACCATAGCAGCAAGGCTTAACGTGAAGAATATACTTGAAGGCAGCGTTCAGAAGGCAGGAAACAATCTTCGCATATCGGCAGACCTTGTTAATGTTAAGACTGATGCAACGCTATGGTCAAAAACTTATGATGGAACACTGAACAACATATTTGCGCTGCAGGATTCAATATCAGGAAATGTGGCAGATGCATTAAATGCAGCACTGTTTGGTAAAGAAGCTGCAGCGCCGGAACAGAATACGAACCCGGAAGCTTACAACAATTATCTTCTCGGGAATCATTTTTCTGATTTGTATGGTAAAGAAAATTCTGAGAAAGCAGAACGTTACTATAAGAAGGCGCTCTCTATTGATTCCAGCTATGCACCGGCGTGGGTAGGGTTGTCAGAACTGCACAGTGACATGGCTAATAACGGATACGTACCCGTGGATGAAGCTTACACCGCAGCTCTCAAGGAAACAGAGAAGGCAATTGAACTTGACCCAAAACTTGCCGAAGCCTACTCACAAATGGCATGGATAGAGAAAAACTATTACTGGAACTGGAAAGCCGCGGATGAAGCCTTAAAAAAGGCACTGGAACTAGAGCCGGAAAATTCAGATGTAATTAACGGTGCTGCTCTTTGGGCGCATACACTAGGGCAGTTTGATAAAGCAATAAAACTCGAGCGCCGTTCAATTGAGATTGACCCGGTGGATATTGATGGATACCTTAACCTCGGTCTTTCAACATGGTATAAAGGCTTACCTGATGTGGCAATTGGCGCCTTTAGAAAATTACTGGAGCTAAACCCGCAAGCTCCGGATGCGCATGTATTAATCGGTTTTGTTTATCTTGAGAAAGGGATGCCAGACTCGGCAATGACTGAGATTGAAAAAGAACAAGATCCTTTCTGGAAAATTCAAGGACTTGCAATCGTTGATTACACGCTGGGCAGAAAGAAAGAAGCAGATGCTGAATTAGAAGATTTAATTAAAAATTACGTGAACCGCGGTGCATACGAGATTGCAGAAATATATGCTTACCGCGGAGAGAAGGACAATGCATTCAAATGGCTGGAAAAGTCTTACAATATGAGAGATAGCGGTCTTTCGGAATTGGTAGGTGACCCGCTGATGCGTAACATAGTTAGGGACCCGCGCTACGCAGCATTTATGAAAAAGATGAATCTGCCGTTGTGAGGAAATGGAAATAAAAAATTACAAGAAAGTTATAAGGCTTTGACAATATGAGGTCAAAATGATTAGTGAAACGATATTACATTATCCGCCAGAGGCTGATCTCCTGCAAAGGCGGATGAGCCTCTGGCTCAAGCCTTTGGCTGATAAAATAATTGAGAATCTCGGTGAAGGCGGGACTGTCCGCCGAAGCAGCTCATTTAATATGGAAGGTAATATATGATAGGCGAAACTATTCTTCATTATAAAATAATAGAAAAACTTGGCGAAGGCGGAATGGGTGAAGTCTACAAAGCCCAGGATACTAAGCTGGACCGTTTTGTAGCTCTTAAATTTCTTCCGTCTGAAATGACTGCTTCGGAAGATAATAAAGCGAGATTCATTCAAGAAGCCAAAGCAGCTTCTGCAATGAACCATCCTAATGTGTGTACAATTTATTCCATAGAGGAATACAACAGGCAGCTCTTCATTTCAATGGAGTTTATTGACGGTATTACTCTTCGAAATAACAAACAGCCGTTGTCCGAAAAGAGAATTTTAGATATTGGAATTCAAATTGCGGAAGGATTAGCTGCCGCTCATGAAAAAGGAATAGTTCACCGCGACATTAAACCTGAGAACATAATGATCCGTAAAGACGGTATTGTTCAGATTATGGATTTTGGTTTGGCTAAGCTGCGGGAAACATCAGGTGTTTCAAGATTGACTAAAGCCGGTACGACGATGGGAACTATGGGCTACATGTCTCCCGAACAGGTACAGGGATTAGATGTTGATCATCGAACGGATATTTTTTCACTCGGCGTTGTTTTATATGAAATGCTCGCCGGAGAATCTCCATTTAAAGGAGTTCATGAAACGGCAATAATGTATGAGATAGTAAATGTAGATCCACCGCCAATCGCAACTGTAAAAGAAGGAATCGATCCGCAGCTTGACGGAATAATTTTAGAATGTTTAGAAAAAGATAAAGACGAAAGGTTTCAGTCTTCAAAAGAACTTGCTAAGAATTTAAGAAAGATTCAGCGTACGTTAACTGCCGGGAGATCAAGCAGAATGTACAGCGTTAATTCTCAGATTCTAACTCCCAAAAGCGGACAGGCTTCTGTTATAAACACACCGGTTAAAACTTCCTTTGCTGATATACCGGTTAGAAATCTCTTCAAAAATATTTTCTATAATCCTAAAATTTTCTGGTCGGCGGCAGTTGTATTATTTATTGCGGTTCTTTTGCTTCTGATCTTTTCTGTCTTCAATAAAACAAAAGTTGACGTGCAGGAAATTAAAGCAACAATACTTACTCCCCACGGCATTAATTTAGACAATAGCCTTGGAAGCAACCTATCAATTTCTCCCGATGGGCAATATATCTCTTTTGTAGGAGCTGATTCTTCTGGCGTTGAAAAATTATGGGTGCGACCAATAAATTCACTAACTGCAAGACCATTAACAGTTGCCACAAATGAAGCATATCCTTTCTGGTCGCCTGACAGTAAGACATTAGCTTATTTCGATAAAGGAAAGTTGATGAAAATATCTCTTGATGCGGGAACTTCACTTCCGATTTGCGATGCCGCTGCCGGCAGAGGAGGTTCGTGGAGCCCGAACGGTATTATTGTTTTTTCACCAACTCCTTCCGGCGCTCTTTATAAAGTTCCCGCATCAGGCGGTAAGCCTGAAGAAATAATTAAGACAGATACGGCTATAAAAAGTCAAAGTTTAAGATGGGCATACTTTCTGCCGGACGGAAATCATTTCATTTATTCTACTGAAAATAGTTATACCGGATCAACGCCTACGGATGCTATCTTTATTGCTTCTTTGGATAATTTGAAACCGAAAAAGCTTATGATTACTTCATCCAACTGCCAGTATGCAGATGGATATTTACTATTTGTTCGTCAGTCAATTCTACTAGCTCAAAAATTTGATCCAGATAACTTAAAGCTTGAGGGAGAAGCTATGCCTGTTGCTGAAAATATTCAGTATTGGGATTCAAGGATATCCGGAACTTTTGCAGTTTCTCAAAACGGAAAACTGATTTATCTTCAAGGATATCAGAATGATCAAAGCTTAGTATTGCTTGATAAAAACGGAAATGAAATAAAAAAATTATCGGATATGATTCCATATACTTCTGCGGAGTTCTCCCCCGATGGGAACAGAATTGCCTGCGATTTGTATGACGCTAATGAAAAAAAATATGATATATGGGTCTACGATTTAAATAGAAGCGTTTGGACTCGGCTGACATTCGACAAAGGAGATATCGTACCCCGGTGGACACTTGATGGCAAACAGATTACTTACAGCTCAAATAATAACAGCAGTGTTTTCGATGCATATTTAAAAAATGCGGACGGCTCCGGCGATGCAGCACTGCTGTACAAATCAAACATAACAAAAGTTATAAGCAGTATATCTAACGACGGCAAATATTATTTATGCATGGGGATAGATTTCACTAACAGTACCAGCGGCTTTGATATATTTTTACTGCCTGCACATGGAGATCAAAAGCCTGTTCCGATAGCAGCAACTAATTTTAATGAAATTGGTGCGATATTTTCGCCTAATAATAAATGGATAGTTTATCAGTCGGATGAATCCGGAAAATATCAAATCTACATAATCCCGTTTAATCCGGATAATCCATCCAGCAATTCCAGCGGCAAATGGCAAATCTCTATTGACGGAGGAACAAACGCAAGATGGATGAACAATGGTAAGAGCGTTTATTTCGCTACCCCGGATAATAAAATAATGGGCGTAGATATAAATGAAAAAGGCTCGTCTATATCGCCTGGAAAACCGTATGTCGTTTTTACTCCGGGCAATTTGAATATCTTAAAACTCTTCGATATAAACAATGCCGGTACGGAAATAACTGCGACTATCCCGAATGGGCAAGTTTCTCAGCCGTCTATTACCTTGATTGAAAATTGGCAGAAGGAAATCGGAGGTAAGAAATGATTCGAATAAAAAAATAGCCTTGCTGCAAAATAGTATCGATTTATTTTTCTCTATTCACTGTAGTATTTTTTTTCTTTTCCGCAATAATTGTAATTGAAGCAGGCGCCGTAATATCTCCGTCCGGATTCGTCTCGCTTTGCTATCAACAGTATAATTTAAAAGCTTCCTTGCGAATTAGCATTGTATAAATTGCCCAAAATATTAATAGCTGTTTACAATCATCAAAAATGTTGGTAATCATATTTCATTAAATTTTCTCGCACATATATAATTTATCCTTTAGTGATTATAAAAGACAAATATTGAATTTCGCTGAAACTGTTTTTAATTCCTGTGCTCCAAATATTAAATAACGCTTTATTAGTATCCTAAAATTTTCATTCCGATAATTAGTTATATCCCTCTGTCGAGACTGCTCATTGTCATTCCATAAGGATAATAATCATCCCGCCTACGCCGCGTGGGCTTCTGCGGGCAGGCATAGCCCACTACATTACCGCTTGCGTCAACTGTCATCTTTATACTGCCGAGATGATCTTTCCCGTCTTGGCTCGGCTGGTGAAAAATCGACAACTTAATATAAAGGAATAATCCTGAATTGCCTCTAAAAAAATTTAAAGCCAAGCCGAGACAGGCAAGTAATAATACCTTCCGCTCACCGAATCACTCTTCACTTTCACTTGTCCTATATTATCTCCATTGCCAATTATGTTATATGTTAAGTTGCTGCTGTAAGGCACTAAGCAAACTGCTTCTGTCTTTCCATCTGCTCCGTTTGAACCAAAGGCTCATCAGCCCCAGGCTGAAAAAAAAAAATTATCGCTGCTGCCAACAACTGAGTTTCTTATTCTACTCCCGTTTACATCATTCTCATACCAAAGCTGTGTACCGCTGGTTAAGTATTCTGCGACAGAGGGTCAATCTCTTTTGAGAAGGTAATGTTAAAAATTGTCCGAACATTTTAGATTCTGACTTTCCAGTATTCCGGATCTCTATTTAAATTCATAACAGCAATTATATATATTTCATTCTCGATTTTTGAGTAAAGTACTCCAAAGGGAAATCTTCCAACTAGTGTCCTTCTGATATTTTCTTCAATAATGGGCCAGGCTAATGGATGTGCAATAATTCTTTCAACAGCCGAATAAACTTCTACCGCAAAATCATATCCTAAGCCTTTTTCTTTACTTTCATAGTAATTAATTGCTTCAAGAAATTCTGATTCTGCTTCAGGATGAAATAAGTATGTCATTTGGAAAATCTTTGCCAAATCTTATCGAATACCTCATTTCCGGGAATTGCCTTAGTCTTACCTGACTTTAATTCCTCCAATCGTCTCTTTGAAATTTCTATCCATTTCTGGTCTATCTCTTTTGAAACTGGATTAAGACTTCTTAAAATTGAATCGGCAATTATTGCTCTTTCTTCAACCGGAAGCGAGATTACTTCTTCTATTAAATTTTTTGTTTCCATTATACTTTCTCTGAAAATATTTAATTATGAAATATGTTTATACCGTTAATCTAATATATCAAATTTATTTTCATTAAGCATCATCAAATCTTATAACAGATGGGAACATAGTTGTTGGTTTAATTGTGTCTTCGAATCAAACTACATAATTAAGTAGATGACGTTTGGCTTCTGCCTGCTTTTACTTTTCCTTACGGATAGCAGTCATCCCGCCTATGCCGCGTGGGCTTCGGCGGGCAGGCATAGCCAACTACATTACCGCTTGCGTCAACTGTCATCTTTATTCTGCCAAGATGATCCTTCAAATAATAATACTTTCCGTTCACCGAATCACTCTTCACTTTCACCTGACCTATAGTCTACATAACTTAATATGTTAAGTTGCTATGATCTTCTTTAATTTAGTCGCCTCTTATTATTTTAGCCAAAAATACAATTAAAAATAATACTAATGTCGTCCAAATGATTATATCCCAGTTTTTTTCACGAGGAGTAATTTCTTCCCAGTTTTTGATATGATTTATTCTTTTAATGCTCATAATAAGTAAAATCAAGATCATTGGCAGAAATGGGTCAATACCTAATGATTCTAAAAACTGAATTGTTTAACAAGTTAATATTAACTAAAGACATTAAATAGAATAAATAAAAATGTTTATTTTTTATCTTCAAATTTTTTATTAAGCCAATTTATAAAGGCTTTACCAAAGGCGCGACCAATTAAGTAAATAAGTAGAAATATTATGAATAAGTCCATAAATCACCTTTTGTTTAAGAAAAATTGACGTTAAACTTTGTTTTTCCCTCTTGCCTTTTTTGCAAGATGGACCACAAATAGTCCAATCGATAAAAGCATCATTGATAGAAAAATTGTATGCAGACTTAAAACCATTAAAGGGAGAATTGAAACCAATAGTAAAACAATTACATTTACTAAATAATGGAATTTTCTAAAAATAAAATAATAAAGAGAAGTTAGCATTAAAGCAGTAAGCATAAATAATCCGATTATCAAAAACATACTCAGTCCTTTTTAAAATGATAATTATTTTTATTCTTTGAATTTGTTAATTTTTCTATTAGTCGCCCCATAATTGCTCTTCACAAATTTCGCATAAAGAATATGAAGCATCCATGTATGTCACTGGACGAACACCACACCAGTCGCACATTTCTTCAATGAGTTTATTTTGTGTGATATAATCAAGACTATTTTTATTATGTTCCATTTCCATAGAGGATAGATTGTTTTCATTTTTTTTCGAACACATTATAGAATATTCCTTTTGAATAATCTTATTACTAATCATTTTTATAGGGATATACAAGAGATATGCCAAAACAATTTTTATAATCAGTGAGGAAAGTAATGAAGTTCTCAATTATAGTGTAAACTTTGTTACCATTAAGGTTTCAATGATAACAATATTTTGACTAGTCCAATTATTTTATAACATTTATATTTTATTTTTTGTGTACAAAAAAAATATAAATTTAAACATGTCTTGACAAACTAATAAGTCTTCTTCTTCATTTGCTTGAGTATGTATCGGCTGTTTTTTAACAATATGTTGATCAGAATGAGTATAGTCTAATTTATTTCTTATTTCATTTAAATAAATAAATTCATTAACTATGTCACTATTTGAATTTCCATAAGCTAATAAAATAAAGCTTGGTATTATGATTGATAAATTTCTAAAATATTTCTTATCACTAGAGATATCTATCAATCGAGATGATAGTGAAATATTAGGCATATTCTTATATTTAAACTTTTGTGACCATTTCAAAGACTTAATACCACTTTCTAGACGCTGGATATTTGACTTATTTTTATTGATAAATACCGTTCCGTTTAAAAATGAAAAGTTATCATCCTCCCCGTTATAAGTACCTATTTTTTCAGATTGAAATTCAATAAGCATACTCCAATAAACTAAAAAGGCGAATTGGTAGTCGCTATATATAAATTTTTTATCATATTCTCGGCGCCTTGCTCTGATAATTCCAAATGCTAAGTCTAATTTTTGTTTTATCCTTTCCTTGATATTTGTTGAATAATTTTCTTCGTCTAATTTATTTTTAATCGTTTCACTATTTTGATAAAACCATTTTAGAACTTTCCCTTTTTCAGTTAATTCAACAATTACTTGTATGAAATTTCGCAAGTTATCATAAAATATTTCGTTACTAAAAATATTTTCTGGAGATTCTTTTATAAAATAAGCATCTGCACCGATTTCATAAAGTTTTTCCAAATTCCAAGCCTGTTGTGAAGCTGTGAAAATAATTACAGGTAAAGCTGGAAATTTATTTTTTATTTGCGTTAGTATCTTAGCGCCGCTAAAGTTTTCAATTTCCGTGATTTCTTTAAATGATTTATTCTCCTCCGAAGAAAGTAATCTAAGATCTAAGAAAATCAGATCATAATTATTAAGTTCAATTTTTTTTAAAATATCCTCAATATCTTTTTCAAATTTGTTTTTATCATCAGGAAAATTAGCTATTGAGAATAATGTATTTTCGTTATTTAACTTTTCAATAAGAAATTCAATAATTTTTTCCCAGCCAAGATCTGATTTGTCATCAATTAATAGGAATTTTGATTTTTCAATTTTAATATCCTTAAATAGATTTTTTATTCCAATGTTTTTGGGAAAACTACTTTGGAGGGATATTTCTAACAATTTTAAACGGAAATATGGATTATTCAATATGAGTGAGGATTGAAAATAAGAATTTATTTCTAAAATGCCTAAAAATTCTGCCATTCGGTATATAGCCCATTCATTAGCAACCGAATGCCGTCCTTTCATTGGCGGCTTTTCTAATATTATTTTACTAATCAATGATTTTATTATTTCTTCATTACTAAATGATTGAATTTGGGATAAAGAATCTTTTATTTCGTCAAATGAATATCTGCAATAATATGAGGCATTTGTGTTTAATAATTGTGCGAACGAGGAATACTTTAGAAGTTCATCTTTGGTCTCAGCGCCAATAAAAATAATATCCTTAAAACAGTATTGTTGAAATTCAAATGCTAATCTTATTAATAGGCCCAATTTTAGACCTAAAAACTCGCTATGTATTTTACCCAAACTTACAGGAATTAGAAATAAATCAATCTTTTGCTTTTGTTCTTTTAACTTAGATAAAGTGTCAAAATAATATGAAGCAGTTAAACCTTCAGAAACTTCCTCAATAATAATATTATGTGCAGACAATAATCGCGTTAGTCTATCATATAACCATTTATCTTCTGTTTTATTTTCCAATAGTAATATGTTCATATTAAACTTTTCTGAATTAATTTGTCTAATTTATTTTTAAAATCTTCTACTGAATATTGGCTCTCTAATTTGCTCATGGATTGAGAGATTTCTTTATCAGAATATTTTAATAAAAAAAGTAACCTTTTAATTTTTTTCAATGAATTAGTACTGAGTTCTAATGAATTATTGAGGCCTTGCTCAAATAATTCCTTGAATATTTCTTCCCTTATTTTAAAAGGTTCTTCTAAAAAATATAAGTTTCCATATCGTAATATTTCAGTTACAATTTCTCCTGTTAATTTATAATGATATAGAAAATCCGGGAGGTTTTTATACATTGAGTTTACCGGGATTACATCCCCTTCTTCGCCGCTAAACAACAAACAATCAACATCATTTACATTCGCTTCTTCACAAATATCATTTGCCGCTAATAAGCCATCTTCAAAATAATTTTTATGAAGTAATATAAGTGCACATCCCATAAGTTGAGAATATGTCCCACTAATATCTCTCTCCATATTTTCGATTGCGATTAAAATATCAGAATATTCAGCATAATATTCATTTCTAAATTTCTCTAGCCTAGGTTTATAATTATCAACCAATAATATTTTTTTCATAATTAAATAAAGATTAGTCTATGAATAAAAGAGTTATCATATTTTAATTTGTCAATTTGATTATAAGAAGAAGAATTTGAATCGTTACCTAAATCAAGTAAATTTATCCTATATAGTCCGTCGGTAAATTTAGCCTCTATTTGCCAATCACATCTGGATTTTAAGGTAATGCTTTTCATTTCACCTAATTCACTATCTCCGGAATCTATTTTTTCCTTAAAGTCTTCTACCGAAATATAAGAACCAGTACTAAGATGTGTAATGCTTCAAGGGAAAAGATACTTTTAATAAAAAAAGATTGTGGAAAAAATCATTCATAAATTAAGCTGCTTGATTTTTTTCTTTCCAGTAATTAAGTCTTAGCTGTTCGGCATTTTCAAGT
>JAKAKL010000034.1 GCA_021824565.1 Bacteroidota bacterium
TTCTTTTTGACTCATTGTCAGTATTCCTTCCATTGCGAGAACTCCTTTTTTCTGAGTTCTCTAATTTAATTTTTACTGACATTTCTACTGAGTCCAATCTATGACATTTCTATGGAGTTATTACAAATCAATTTAAAGAGTCCAAATTTATTTTGTTACTTTAAAATTTTATTATAATTTAATTGCTTTAATAAAGTTGCAAAAGTATTTTCGCAAAAAAAATTTGGAGCGTTTAATGGCTATTTTAAAAGCATGCAGAACAATTCCTGAGCTTTTTCTATTCTTAACCGAAAGATTCAGCGGTATAACTGATAAGTATGTTCTAAAAAGGAAAATCGAAAGCAAGTATGTCGGCATTACCCATAAGGAATTCAGAGATCATACCGAAAGTTTTGCCTACGGATTGCTCGCTCTGGGAATAAAGAAAAAAGACAACATAGCAATTATTTCTGAGAATAGACCGGAGTGGGTTTATTCGGACATGGCTATTTTAAGCATCGGCGCTGTTGATGTTCCTCTTTACCCTTCATTAACTTCAGACTCTATCGAATTTATCTTAAACAACTCTGAATCAAAAGCGATTGTTGTTTCAAACAAATTTCAGCTAAATAAAATTTTAAAAATTAAAGATAACTGCCGGCATTTAAAATATATTATTATGCTGAATGAAAAAGATTCCATTCATGATAATAAACAAATCCATACTTTTTCCGAAATCCAGGAAATGGGTATAATGTTCAAGTCAAACAATCCAGGGTTATTTGAAGACAATATCAGGCAAGTAAAAGAAAATGATCTTTGCACAATAATTTACACTTCCGGAACTACCGGGGAGCCTAAAGGAGTTATGCTTTCCCACAAGAATATTTTATCGAATGTAAATTCGGCGTTGGTTGCTTTCCCAATTACTGAAAAAGATGTTTTCCTTTCTTTTCTTCCGCTCTGTCATATTTTTGAAAGAATGGCAGGCTATTATACTGCGTTCGCGTCAGGCTGTACCGTTGTTTATGCAGAGAGCATTGAATCTGTTGCGCAAAATTTAGTTGAAGTTCAGCCGACAATAATGTCAACGGTTCCGCGCTTATTTGAAAGAATCTATTCCAAAATAATAAAGAACATAGACAGCCAGCCTGCATCAAAACAAAAAATATTCTATTGGGCGGTTGAGATAGGCAAACAATATGCAATTGCAAAACACAGTGGCAGTGTTTCGATAACTTTATTAATCAAACATAGATTAGCTGATAAGTTAGTTTTCAAAAAGCTGCAGGAAAAGATGGGCGGCAAAATGCGATTCTTTATATCAGGCGGAGCACCGCTCTCAAGAGAACTTGGCGAATTCTTTGAAGCGATCGGAGTTTTTATTATAGAAGGCTATGGTTTGACAGAATCGGCGCCGGTGCTTGCTGCGAACAAAGTCGATGATTTCAAATTCGGAACAGTAGGAAAAATTTTTCCAGGCGTTGAAATTAAAATTGCCGGCGACGGGGAAATTCTAGCGCGCGGTCCCAATATCATGCTTGGCTATTATAAGAACAAAAAAGAAACCGAGGAAGTTTTGAAAGACGGCTGGCTTCATACCGGAGACATTGGAGTTTTCGACGCCGAAGGGTTCTTAATGATTACCGACAGGAAGAAGCATTTATTCAAGACTTCTACCGGAAAATATATTGCGCCGACACCAATTGAAAATTTATTCCTCGCGAGCAAATATATAGACCAGTTCGTTCTTGTCGGGGATAGAAGAATGTTTTTAAGTGCACTAATAGTTCCTGACTTTGAGGCAATAAAAGAATACGCCGATTCAAATAATATTTCTTACTCTAATTTGGAAGAGCTGGTAAAAAGCAAGGAAATTTACGAGCTTATAGAAAAAGATATGGGAAAGATTCAAAAGAAACTCGCCAATTTTGAACGTGTCAGAAAATTTGCGCTGCTGGATAAGCCCTTTGCTTTGGAAGAAGGAGAAATTACTCCAAGCTTAAAAATTCGTCGTAAGGTTGTCGAAGAAAGATATAGACATCTGATAGATGAAATGTACAGCAACTAATAAAAGTTTTTTGTATTATGCAGAAACTTTTATGTTCACACAGTAATTTATTTTTTTATTTGACTCATTTTTTTTAATCTTAGCCAATAGCCAAAATGCTTATCTTAAAGTCCCAGCTTTTGAATAAATATCAAGAAATAATTTTCGGGTTAAACACAAAAATCGGAGGAGGCAGAAATAAACCGTTTTATTTTAATATGTCAAATTCTGTCGGCGATGAAAAAAGGAGTGTTGATGAAAACAGAAAATTGTTTTTCAATGCGCTTGGACTGCGTGAAGAAAACGTTGCGCTGCAAAAACAGATGCATAGTGATGTTGTTACATATGTTAGTAAAGGCGGAATCTGCGGCGAAAGTGACGCAATGATTACCGACAAAAATAATTTGGGCATTGCAGTAAGTACAGCCGATTGTGCAGCCATTTTCCTTTATGATAAAAAAAATAAAGTCATTGCCGGTGTTCATTCCGGTTGGCGCGGTTCGGAGAAAAAAATTTTGTTAAAAACTCTGCAGAAGCTAACAAGCGATTTCAATTCTTCTGCAGATAATTTAACTGCTTACATTGCACCGGCAATCACACAAAAAAATTATGAAGTCGGTAGAGAAGTTGCTGATTTATTTGATAAAAAATACATATCGGAGAACGACGAGAAATTTTATCTGGATGTTTCGCAAGTTAATTACGATATTTTGGTTAATTTTGGATTACAGAAAAATCATATTCAGCAATCGAAGCTATGCAGCTATGAGCAAAAAAACTTGCTTCATTCATTCAGAAGAGACGGATTAAATTCCGGAAGATCTTTCGGCATAATCGCAATGAAGTAATTGGAAATCGATAAAAAATATTTCGCATTTTATTAAAAGGATTTTTTTTGGAAAATATAATTAGAATTAAAAAAGCGACTTTCTATGCTTACCATGGAGTTCTTTCCGAAGAACAAAGCGTAGGCGGAAAATTTGAAGCAGACGTAGATATCTATACAAATTTTTCAAAGGCTGCCGAGCATGACAGCTTAAGAGAAACGGTAAATTACGATAGGGTGTACAAATTTGTTTACCAGCTCGCTCTCGAACAGAAATATTATTTGATCGAAACCCTTGCCGCTAAAATTGCTGACGAGCTATTGAAAAAATTTCCTTTGATTGATAAAGTAGCTGTTAGGATAAGAAAAAATAATCCTCCGCTTGGCGGAGTTGTCGATTGTGTTGAAGTTGAAGTGATCAAATCGAAAGATGAGATTTAATTAATTGAGAAGAACTGATATTACAAGTAACATATACATAGCGCTTGGCTCCAATAGAGGCAATAAAATTGAATATCTGCATAAAGCCGTTAAAGAATTGCTCGACGATGCAAATTGCAGGGTTGAGAGTGCCTCTTCAATCTATGAGACGAAGCCATACGGAATAAAGGAGCAGGAAAACTTTTACAATGCAGTAATTAAGATTTCGACATCATATAAGCTGACTGAGCTTTTTTATTCATTAAAAGAAATTGAAAAAAAAATCGGCAGGTCGGGCGGGATAAAATGGGGACCGAGGGAAATCGATCTTGACCTTCTGTTTTTCGGCGACACAGTTTATTCTGACGATAGAATTTCCGTTCCGCATAAAGAAATTACAAAAAGGGATTTTGTTCTGGTTCCACTTTGTGAAATCGCACCTAATTTAATTCATCCTGTTTTAAATAAAAAAATTTCTGATATTTGTATTGAAGAAAATGAAAAGACAATTATCCGGAAAATCGAGGAAAAGATTTTATAACTTTTTAGAGAAATAAATTGAGCGAAAATTCTGAAATAAAATATATTGCTATAGAAGGAGTTATCGGAGCCGGCAAAACGTCTCTTGCAAGAAAGTTGAAGGAAAAGCTGAATGCTGAACTTGTGTTCGAGCAGTTTGATGCGAACCCATTCCTTGAAAAGTTTTACTCCGACCGTAAGAGATATGCGTTTCAAACTCAAATGTTCTTCTTGATAAACAGGTTTACACAGCAGCAGCAGCTCAACCAGGAGAATCTTTTTACGGATTACATCGTCTGCGATTATGTTTTTGAGAAGGATAGAATTTTTGCTTATTTAAATTTAAGCGGAGAGGAACTAAAACTATACGAAAGCATTTTCCCATTGCTCTCAAGAAATTTAAGAAAGCCGGATCTTGTTGTTTTTCTCCAATCCAGCGTTGAACGTTTAATGTTCAATATTAAAAAAAGAAACAGGAAGATTGAGAGAAATCTTACAATTAATTATATCGAAGAATTAAGCGATGCTTATACTCATTACTTCTTTAGATATAACAGTACTCCGCTGTTAATTGTTAATTCGACTGAAATTGATTTTGTAAACAGCGAAAATGATTTTGAAGAATTATTTAAGCAAATTTTTAGAGAAGATAGAGGCTTAACTGAATATTTTAAGCCCGAATCAAGAAGGATTATAGGATAATGATCGAGTTACTTTTCTGGGGATTTATGATTTATATTATTTTCAAAGGGGTGGGACTTTTCCTTAGATTTTTTATTCCGTCGGTTAGAGATGAATCCAAACCAGGACAAAAGCAAAAGAATAATCAAAGAAATTACGAATCAAAATATAAAGACGCTCAAGAAGTTGAGTACACTGAAATAAAATCAGATCAAGAAAACAAAAAAGAATAATTCTTGTACTGATGGCAAAAGAAAACATCATTTCAAAGTTGGTTTATAAGATAACTGAAAAAATTTTTGCCGTAAGTGAGGACGGGAGCCGACATATAAATAATCCAAGAAATTTCCTCATCATCCGGCAGCACAATCAGCTTGGCGATCTGCTTGCCGGCGTTTCGCTGTTCAGAGCAATAAAAGAAACTTTCCCGGAAAGCAGAATAACTCTTGTGGTAAGCCCGGAAAACTATTTCGGAATTACGAAGAATAAATTTATAGACGAATATTTTGTCTTTGATAAAAAAAAGATTTTCAACCCGGTCTATTTTGACAGAGCTGCAAAATTATTAAGCAGAAATTACGATGTAGTTATAGTACCGGTAACAGTTTCAGTTTCATTTACCAGTAATTTGCTTGCACGTTTAGCAAATGCAAAAACTCGCATCGGACCTAATTCGCTCGACGGCAATTTGAATAAAAGTAAATTCCTTTTCGACAGAAGAGTTGACTTAGACTGGCGGCAGCACCCTGATTCAAATGTTGCCGAAAGAATACTTGACATCGTTAAGCCTTTTGGCATTAGCACTAATAATTACCGCTCCGAGATTTCTTTTGATAATGATGATTTAATGACCGCCGAAAATTTTTTAAGACAATTGTCGTACGAACCTGCTAAATTGCTGGTCGGAATTCACCCCGGAGCAGGCAAAATTCCAAACCGGTGGTCTCTCATAAAATTTGTTTCTTTGATAAAAAAACTCGGCGACAATTTCCCATCAGTGTTTTACTTAACCGGCAGCAGCGCTGACGCTGAAGAAATAAATTATCTAACGCAAAATATTTCTTTCAAGATAGGGACATTCCTAAATAGAACAATTCCGCAGGTTGCAGCGTTAATATCTAAATCAAATTTATTTATTACTAATGATACAGGTATTATGCACGTTGCCGGTGCGACAGACACTTCACAAATTTCAATCTTCGGACCGACCAATCCTTACAACTGGGCGCCGATTGGAAGCAATAAAATATTTATTAGGAAGTCCGAACTAATTGATGAAATTACTGTCGATGAAGTATATGAACTTTGCATAAAATTGATTTCTGAAAAAGTTGGGAATACCGGCAATGTCATATAAATATCTTGCGGCAATTGACATAGGCACTAATTCTTTTCACATGATTATAGCAAAAATTCTTGACGACGGCTCTTTCAGAATTGTGGATAGAGAAAGAGAAGTAATCAGGCTCGCTTCTTTGACCGGGAATAATTTAAGCTTAATAGAAGAAGAAGAAATTTTAAGGGCAATAAGAATTTTAAAGAAGTTTAAGAAAGTTGCAATATTTTATAATGCTGGAATACAAGCAAGAGCAACTAGCGCAGTGCGCGAGGCGATAAATAAAGATGAATTTATTAAAAGAGTTTTCGCTGAAACAGAAATACAAATAGAAACAATCAACGGCAGCGAAGAAGCAAGATTAATATATCTTGGAATATCGAAAGCATTACCGCTGCACGATAAAAAATCTCTTTGTATTGATATTGGCGGCGGAAGTACTGAATTTGTTCTAGCAGATAAAGGCAATATTATATACGCAGAGAGCGTAAAGATCGGCGCAGTAAGGCTGAGCAAGAAATTTTTTGACGATTATATTCTAACGGAAAATTCCATTAGAGAATGTTCGGATTATGCAGGACAGCAAATTTTATCGAACCGGAATATAAATTTCAAAGAGAATTTTGACGTCGCCGTCGGCTCGTCCGGCACTATTGAATCGGTTGCGGCAATGTCTGCTGCAAAAAATAAATGGGAGGCAGAAAAATCATTAAATAATTTTGTTTATTCAAAACAAGATTTGGAAGAAGTCGCCGATATAATTTTAGAGAAAAAAACTTCAAAAGAGAGATTAAAAATAAAAGGACTTGAGGCAAAGCGCGCAGACATTATACCAGGCGGCGTAATAATTCTTAAAAAGATTTTTGAAATTTTTAGTATTGAAAAAATTACAATCTCTGAGTTTGCTCTGCGCGAAGGAATTATTATGGATTTTATATCTAAGAATGGTTCACCATCTCCAAACTTTTTTTCATAAAAAATCTATTATCTCTTTAAACAGTTCTTTTAAAACCATAATTTAGTCTTAAGAAGTTAACTAAATAATTTATTCACTATACATTCTCGAAGAGGGATTAAATGGAACGAAGAGAATTTATAAAGAAAAGCGCATCTGTTGCGTTCGCAATTGGTGCATCATCTGCATTCGGAAACTTTTCCGATTTGCTTGCACACAATTATACCCCGGCAAAAAAGAATTATGATCTCGTAGCCGTCAAAGGAGGCGAGCCTGATGTTATGTTCGACAAGGCAATTGCTTCTTACGGCGGAATGGCTCATTTTGTCAAAAAGGGTCAAACGGTTGTTGTAAAACCAAATATAGGCTGGGATGTTTCACCTGATCGCGCAGGCAACACTAATCCTAAATTGGTAGAGAGAATTATTCAGCACTGCTTTAATGCCGGAGCAAAAGATGTTTATGTATTTGATCATACTTGCGATAACTGGACCCGATGTTATTCCGATAGCGGCATAGAGCGCGTAGTTAAAGATGCTGGAGGTAAAATCGTTTCGGGCGAAACTGAAAATTATTACAATGAAGTGGATTTTAAAGGCGGAAAAATAATGAATAAAGCCAAAGTGCATGAACTTATTTTAAGCGCCGACGTTTTTATTAACGTGCCGATTTTAAAACATCATAGTTCTTCAAGGATGACAGCATCTATGAAAAATCTGATGGGAATAGTTTGGGATCGCGGTTATTGGCATCAAAATAATCTGCATCAATGTATCGCGGATTTTTCATTGTTTAGAAAGCCCGATTTGAATATTGTAGATGCTTATCAAGTAATGAAAAGGAACGGACCGCGAGGAGTTTCTAAAGACGATTTAGTTCTAATGAAATCCCAAATTCTTTCAACCGATATTGTAGCCGCTGATTCCGCCGCAGCCAGGCTTTTTGGAGTCGAACCAAACGATATTCCGTATATTAAAATTGCAGATGAAATGAAGATTGGAATTAAAGATTTAAGCAAACTAAAAATAAACCGGATAATTTTGTAGCTGCTATGAAACTTGCTTCTTTAAAGAAGTTAAGAGTAGTTATTTCTCTTATTTTTTTTATTTCTATAACAGCTCTTTTTCTAGATTACGGCAATATTCTTTCTCCGAAGTTCACAAACTATTTTGTATATCTCCAATTTATTCCGTCGATTTTAAAATTCATCGGCATAAAAAACATAAGCTTTATCGGATTTATATTCGTAGTAATAATTACAATTACTTTTGGAAGAGTTTATTGCTCCACTATTTGTCCGCTTGGAATATTGCAGGATGTGCTTTCTTATCTTGCCAGGAAAATAAAAAAGAAAAAATATTACAGCAATTTAAAACCATATAAAATTTTAAGATACTCTTTCCTTGTTTTACCGCTAGTCTTTCTTTTCTTCGGAAGTATTTTTTTTATAAATCTTCTTGATCCGTATAGTAATTTTGGGAGGATCAATACCTGGCTCTTTAAGCCGGTACTAATTTGGTTTCATAATTATGCCGCTTCAATCTTAATCCAAAATAAAATCTATTTAATAAGCCCGGTAGAATTATTTTTTGTTAAAACATATTTAATTCTATTCCCTCTCGCATTTTTTTCCCTAATAGCTTTTATGTCATTAAGACAAGGAAGAATTTATTGCAACACTGTATGCCCGGTTGGAACGCTGCTCGGTTTAATTTCCAAATTTTCCATTTTTAAAATTCAGATAGAAAAGAGCAACTGCATAAGCTGTAAATTATGTGAGCGAGTTTGTAAAAGCGGCTGTATCGACCGTAAAAATAAACTTATTGATTTCGACCGCTGTGTGAACTGCTACAATTGCCTTACGGTGTGCCCCACTGACGGAATAAAATATAAATTTCGATTTGATCATCACCTAAATTCAGAGATAAAAGAAGTCGACTATAAAAAGAGAAAATTTATAGCAAGTATTATTTTTTTTATCTCTGGTCTCAGCACACTTACTCGTGCTCAGAAAAAAATAGTAAGTAAACTTCCTAGCAAAATTTCTATTTTTAAAAAGTTTCCGGTTTCGCCGCCTGGTTCTTTGAGCCTGAAGCATTTTACAGAAAAATGTACCGCGTGTCATTTATGCGTAAGTTCTTGTCCGTCGCAGGTTATTCAGCCTTCCTTTCTAGAATATGGATTTTTGGGAATGCTGCAGCCAAGAATGGACTATAACGTCAGCTTTTGCAATTACGACTGCGTGATTTGCACTGAAGTTTGCCCAAGCGGTGCAATACTTCCTATTCAATTAAGTAAAAAAAAATTAACTCAACTTGGCAAAGCAAAATTTGTAAAAGACAATTGCATTGTATATACCGAAAAAACTGACTGTGGAGCCTGTTCGGAGCATTGCCCGACAAAAGCAGTTAACATGATTCCGTATGTTAATAATCTCGTGATTCCTGAAGTTAGCGAAGAATACTGTATCGGCTGCGGTGCTTGTGAATACTCATGTCCTGTAAAACCGTACAAGGCTATATATGTTGAAGGAAATTATGTCCATTTAACAGCTAAGAAAAAAGAAGTAAAAAAGATAGATGAGAAAGTCGATTACAAACAAGACTTCCCTTTTTAATCAATTCTAAAATCGACAACTCTTTTTTTGTCATTGCTTTCAATTGCGAGTTCAATTATTCTCATTGCGATTAATGCATCTTCAGGTCTTACTGTTGGTTCTTTTCTATTTATTATTGCTTCATAAATATCTTCAAAATAGTTTTGGTAGCATCCTGCAAGAGTTTCTATTTTCCCATTATACTCAGAACCTTTCACATTCGTATCAAGATATCCCCAATATTTTTTTTCTTCTTTTCCCCATTGAACTCCCGGCGTATAACCGGATGCTTTTAAAGTTTCTTCCTGCGGATCTAAACCATTCTTTATGAAAGAACCTTCAGAGCCGAAAATCGCAAATCGGGCAAGAGATTGTTTATATAAATAGCCGCTGTTCAAAACAACTTTTAATTTTCCGTAACCAAGTATCAACTCAAAATTATCGATTATCTTTCCGTTGTCTCTTTGTATTCGCAAGCCGGCAAAGATAGTTTCCGGCTGACCGAACAGAACACAAGCCTGATCGATCAGATGCGGTCCGATGTCAAATAAAAGCCCGCTGCCATAATCATCAATTTCCTTCCATGAATTTGGCTTGATGAAATTTCTAAAACGATCAAAATGCGAATGATACTCTACTAAAGTTCCCAGTAATTTTTCTCGTATAATTTTCTTTACCGTAAGAAAGTCTCCATCCCACCTTCTATTATGATATGGACTTAAAACCAGGCTTGATTTCTTTGCAATGGCGGTTAAATCTTTTGCCTCAGCGCTTGTACACGTGAAAGGCTTTTCAATAATAACGTGCTTGCCTGCAGAAAGAGCCATCTTACCATATTCATAATGCGTTGAATTCGGCGTAGTGATTATTACTAATTCAATTTCATCATCTTCTAAAATATCTTCAAACTTTTTTACGACTTTTACATAAGGATATTTTTCTCCAGATTTCTCTGAATGCCTTTCCATTATTTTTACTAATTTAAATTTTGGATCAGCATCGATAAAAGGCGCATGAAAATATTCACCAGACATTCCGAATCCTGCTATTGCTGTTTTAATTATTCGCATGAATCAACTTTAATATTATTATTATTTTGAAATATAAATTAGGTCCCGATCTTCAGAGACGTCATAGAAATTGAGCCTAGCTCGGTCTTGTCATTAAACAAAGTGATTTGATCATCCTCATTTTTTAAGCCGAGTACATATAACAGCGGCAAAAAATGCTCCGGTGTTGGTATTGCAAGCTGAACTTCTCTTCCTAAATTTTTATAAGAAATTAATTTTTGATGATCACCATTTAAAACAAGCTGTTTTATTTTTTCATTTGCTTCAATTGCCCATTCATAATTTTCAGTGCTATTCCAATTTATCATTCTAAGATTGTGAACAATATTTCCGCTTCCAATAATTAAAACACCTTGCTTTCTTAAAGATGAAAGTTCTTTTGCAAGTTCATAATGCATTTCTGGAGGCTTGCCGTAATCGAGACTCATTTCAACAATCGGAATATCTGCTGAAGGATATAAATGTTTGACCACACTCCAGCAGCCATGATCAAGCCCCCAGTTAAAGTCCCTCTCGACTTTTGTTTTAGTTACTATTTTTTGAGTTTCATTTGCAAGCAAAGGATCGCCGGGCGCAGGATATTCAACATCAAACAACTTTTGAGGAAACCCGTAAAAGTCGTGAATCGTTTTAGGCTTTTCCACTGCGGTTACAAATGTTCCGTTAGTTTCCCAATGCGCTGAAATACAAAGAATAGATTTTGGCTTTGGCAGGGTTAAAGCGATTTGGCGCCAACCTTCTGCAAATTCGTTCTCCGCTATCGCGTTCATAGGATTGCCGTGTCCGACAAATAATAGCGGCATAATTTTACCGGAATCTTTTTGAACCTGTAAGTTTTTCATTTCTTTAAAAATCCATATTACTTTCCAAAAATATAATATTTAAATTAACTTCAAAAAGTGAATTTATTAATGTAAGACTTTACTCAACAATTTAGGAAATGTGCGATTTTGTCTTGTTTTCGCATTCTGCGTTTCTATTTTTGTGTTTTCTGTTTTGAAAAACACATTCTTTAATTCTTTTATTGCATTATTTAAATTTTTTACCGGCTTAAAAAATTTTTTTATTTCATTCTACAATTTTTTTTCGGCGCCTTTCGATTTTTTTATCGCGTTTTTCGTTTCTTTGTTCGCTGCTTTCAATTTGAACGTTGCTTCCTTCAATTCGAAATCTGCTCCCGGAGAATTTTTTATCGCGTTCTTCAATTGTTACTCTGCATTCTCCGTTTCTTTGTCCGCTGTTTTCAATTTGAACATTGCTTCCTTCAATTTGAAAATTACTTAGAAAAAATCTTTTTTCGCTTACAAAATTTTTTTTATTGCATAGTAAGATTCTTATCTATCGAGAAAAAATTCCTTTGAAGCATTCTTTAAATCTTTTACAATAATAAAAAAAATTTTTATTGCATCTTAAGAATTGGAAAATACATTCTATGGAGACTTGTGGTGAAAATCCTATTATATTATTTTTTAATTTGTGAATTTTCATTAATCAAACAACGCATGGAAAGTAATCTTCCATGTAAAATCAATATAAACAAACTTAGAGGTGAAATTATGTTGAAAGAAACAATTCAAAAGATGTTGAATCAGCAATTGAACGCTGAACTTTATTCATCGTACGAATACCTCGCCATGTCGGCTTATTTTGAATCAGAAAATCTAAGCGGATTTTCAAACTGGATGGGCATTCAGTCGCGTGAAGAATACGGACATGCAATGAAGTTTTATAATTACCTTCTTGAAGCACGCGGCACAATTAATTTTTCACAAATAGATGCGCCGAAAGTCGGCTGGAAATCGGTCGAAGGAGTTTTTCAAGATACTTTTAAGCATGAGCAGAAAGTAACTGAATCTATCTATAAACTTGTTGACCAGGCAATTACTGAAAAAGACCATGCAACAAATATTTTTCTTCAATGGTTCGTAACGGAACAAGTTGAAGAAGAATCAAATGCAATGAAAATCCTAGATAGAATAAAATTAATCGGCGATAATAAAAGCGGTCTGCTTTTGCTTGATCATGAATTAGGACGGCGGGCTGCGGCAAAATAATTTTTCTTGCGATCAGGTATCTTCAATAGAATTTTTATTCAATTAATCTGCAAAATGATTTGAAATAAATTTTTTAAACTGAAAAATTATTATAATTGTTTTCACAATAATTTTTTGTAGATAGAAATGAAATTTGCTAAAAGGTTAGACAGGCTTCCTCCATATCTTTTTGCCGAGCTCAACGCGATCAAGCTTCAAAAAAGACAGCAAGGCGTAGATATCATTGATTTAGGAATGGGAAATCCTGATCAGCCCACACCGGCTTTTATTATTGATAAACTTAAACAAACTGTTGATGATCCTAAGACTCATCGTTATTCGAGATCAAAAGGAATCTCAGCCATTCTTAAAGCGATCTCGCGTAAATATAAACGCGACTTTGACGTTGACATTGATCCGGAAACTGAAGCGGTTGCAACTATCGGAAGTAAAGAAGGACTTGCGCATCTTTGCCTCGCTACTCTCGATGCCGGCGACGTGGTTCTTGTTCCTAATCCAACTTACCCAATACATATTTACGGCGTTATCGCAGCCGGTGCAAATGTTATTTCTATTCCTCTGAGCGCTGAAAATAATTTCGTACCGGACATTTCATTAATTACCCGCGACATGTGGCCCCAGCCTAAAATGCTGATCCTAAATTTTCCGGCGAACCCAACTACCGCAGTTGTCGATCTGGATTATCTCAAAGAAATTGTTTCATTCGCCAAAAAGACAAATATGATTATTGTTCACGATATGGCTTACAGCGACATTGTTTTTGATGGAACCAAAGTCCCATCGATTCTTCAGGTGCCCGGCGCAAAAGAAGTCGCAGTAGAATTTTTTACAATGTCTAAAAGTTATAATATGGCTGGCTGGCGAGTTGGATTTTGTGTGGGCAATTCTGAAATATGCAAAGCTCTTGCGAAGTTGAAAAGTTTTTATGACTATGGAATTTTTACTCCGATCCAGGTTGCCGCAATTGCAGCACTCGATTCTCCTCCTTCTGTCACCAAAGCAATCGCCGAAGTTTATACAAAGAGAAGAGACGTTCTTGTCGATGGATTGAACAATATCGGATGGAACGTTGCAAAGCCTAAAGCAAGCATGTTTGTCTGGGCGCCAATACCGGATAAGTTTAGTGCAATGGGCTCAATCGAATTTTCAAAAATGCTGATCGATGAAGCAGAAGTAGTTACTTCACCCGGCGCAGCTTTCGGAGAATACGGCGAAGGCTATTTAAGAATTTCTATGGTTGAAAATGAGCAGCGCATTAAGCAGGCGGTTAGAAATATTAAAAAATTAATGGGCAAATAAAAAGAATATAAAAACGAAAACTTCAAATGGATAAAGAAGATTTTCTTAAAAAAATTCTTAATGATAAAACCTCCGGTTCAACCCAGCTGCTGTTAAATTTAAATAGAATAATTAAAAATAATATAAATGACGCATCGGAATTGAATTCAATTATTAAGGAATCCAAAAAGTATTTTATAACCTTTTCCGCAATTCAAAAGTATATCTCTCAAGTTGAAAAAATAAAGCACGACTCAAAGAAGTTAAAATATTTCGTGAGCTCATTTACAAATAATGAATATTCCCTCTTCGATGCCGTCTATAAAAATGCGCGATCATACATAAAATATTTAAGAACAATATTAACTCTTTCTAACAGCAAAACTCTTCTTGAAATTTTTACTCTCTGGAAAAAAGATAATCCAAAAATTAAAATTATAATCGCCGAGTCACGCCCGAGTTTTGAAGGTAGAATTATGGCGAAAGAATTGCTGCGTCGCGAAATAAATGTCGAAATAATTCCAGATGCCTCGGTGCCGAATTCAATTCAAAATGCCGATGCCGCAATTATCGGCGCTGATAAAATTTTACAGAATGGAAATGTTATAAATAAAATCGGCAGTTTAACCGCGGCGTTGTCCTGCAAATATTTTAATAAACCTTTTTATGTTATGGCTTCAAAAGAAAAATATAGTAACGACAAAGAACTTATTCAGCAAAAACAAAATCCGGAAGAGATCTGGAAGCATAAATCTCCTCTTTTAAATATAACCAACTTTTATTTTGAGGAGATCGACAAGAAATTGATAACAAAAATTATCACAAATTAATTCTCTCATTTACAACCATAGGATTTATTATGAGAACAACAAAACAAATTATTCTACTGATCGTTTTTTCATCGCTCTTAGTATTTTCACAAAATAAATTACTTACTATCCGTGATGTAACAACAAACGCATACCATCTTTATCCGGAAAATTTACATCAGCTTGCTTTCCGCCCCGGCACTGATGAAGTTTCGTTTGTTCAAAACAAAGAGGACAAAAATATTTTAGCCGAAAAAAATTTTCAAACCGGTAAAGAAGAAACTCTGCTTTCGCTGGATGCTCTAAACGAAAAACTTGTTTCAGCTAATGCTAAATCATTAGCATCTTTCCCGGAGTTTGAGTGGGACACCAATAATTCTTTTCACTTTTGGAACGGCGACACGCTGTGGAATTATAACTTCGACGGCAATTCCCTTTCCTTTCTAAACGGCGTAAAAGAAGGCGCTGAAAATATTGACGCTCCGGATAACAACCATGCTGCTTATACAATTAAGAATAATCTTTTTGTCGCCGTAAACAATCATCAGATTCAAATCACTAATGATACTAATGAAGGTATATTAAACGGACAGTATGTAAGCAGAAATGAGTTTGGAATTTTCAAAGGAACATTCTGGTCGCCGGACAAAAATTATCTCGCTTTTTATCGCAAAGATCAATCCAAGGTTACTGATTATCCTATCGTTGATATTGACTCGCGTCCGGCTAAGCTTGTAAATATAAAATACCCTATGGCAGGGATGACGAGCGAAGAAGTAACTCTGGGAGTTTATAATCTTAAAACCGGAAAAACTATTTTTCTAAAAACCGGCGAACATACTGACCATTATTTAACCGGCGTAACATGGGATCCTTCGGAAAAATATATTTATATCGGCATACTAAACCGGGATCAAAATCATCTTGAAGAAATTAAATATGATATTTCCACCGGCGATTCTGTGGCAACATTGTTTGAAGAAAGAAATGATAAATATGTTCAGCCGCTTAACGGATTGTTTTTCGTAAAAGATCACCCTGATGAATTTTTATGGCTGTCACGACGCGATGGCTGGAACCATTTTTATCTTTATAATACTCAAGGGAAATTACTTCGTGAGCTTAATAAAGGCGAGTGGGAAGTAACTGATTTTAACGGCTTCGACAAAAAAGGCGATCATCTCTTTTTTACAGCGGCAAAAGAAAGCCCGTTAGATCGGGACTTTTACTCGGTCGATCTTAGTAGTGGAAAATTAAAAAAAATAACCGATGCTCCCGGTTATCATAATGTTATTATGGATGAAGACGGAAAATATTTTGTTGACAGTTATAATAGTTTAGAGGTGCCGCGCGTAATTAGAGTATGCGATGACGAAGGTAAAACTATTTCCACGCTTTTAACAGCCTCCGATCCGCTTGCTGATTATAAAATTGGGAAAACAAAAATCTTCAAGCTGAAAAGTGAAGATGGTTTTGATCTTTATTGCAGAATGATTCTTCCGGCTGATTTTGATTCTACAAAAAAATATCCGGCGCTTGTTTATGTCTACGGCGGACCAGGAATTCAGCTTATAACAAACAGCTGGCTCGCTGGCGCAGGATTATGGCTTAATTATATGGCTGAACACGGGTATGTTGTTTTCACGCTTGATAACAGAGGCTCTGCAAACCGCGGCTTGGCTTTTGAACAGGTTACTTTTAGACATCTCGGGACAAATGAAATTGAAGATCAAAAACTTGGAGTAAATTATCTCAAGTCGCTTAGCTTTGTAGATACATCAAAGTTAGGCGTAACTGGCTGGAGCTTTGGAGGATTCATGACTACATCTTTGATGACACGTACTCCGGGCTTGTTCAAGGTAGCGGTAGCAGGCGGCTCTGTAATTAATTGGAAATATTACGAAGTAATGTACACTGAGCGCTACATGGATACTCCGCAGCAAAATCCGGAAGGTTATGATGAGTCAAATCTTTTAAATTATGTCCAAAATTTAAAAGGAAAATTATTAATGATACATGGGACTTCAGACCCTGTTGTTGTCTGGCAGCATGATCTAATGTTTATTAAAAAATGCGCCGACCTTGGAATACCTGTCGATTATTTTGTTTATCCCGGACAGGAGCACAACGTTAGAGGAATTGACACTTATCATCTTTACGATAAGATAACAAATTATTTTAAAGACTTTCTGCTTGAATCAAAATAATTAAAAATACTTAACAAAGCCGGACAAATGATCCGGCTTTTTATTTTAAATTGAAATTAATTTTTTACTTCTCCTGTTAAATCTAAGTGTAAGCAAAACAGCAGAGGTAAGCAATCCAAGTAAGAGACCGATCCAGACTCCAATAACGTTTAGATGAAGAATAAAACCGAGTAAATATCCTGCCGGAAGTGCGACTACCCAGTATGCAATAAATGTAATTAAGGTCGGAACTTTTACATCCGTCAAACCTCGCAGGATTCCTATTCCTACTGCTTGCGTTCCATCAAAGATTTGAAATATCGCAGCTATGATTAATAACTGCGCCGCAATAGAAATTACGCCAGGATCGTTTATATAAAGAGAAGGCAAAAAATTGTGGAATAAAATAAATATAATTCCAAAGCACGCCATCAGCGCTGCGCCTAATCCAATAGCTGAGAAGCCCGCTTTGCGTACTTCGCTGATATTTTGTTTACCGAGAGCGTTGCCCACTCGAATTCCGCCGGCGCTCGATATTCCAAGAGTTATCATATAAGTAACAGACGCAAGGTTCATGGCAATCTGATGAGCCGCAAGCTGTTTCGTACCCAGCCAGCCTATCATTAATATTGCAAATGAAAACGCACCCACTTCAAAAGCATATTGAAATGCGCTGGGAAATCCTAATCCAAGAATTTTTTTTATTACCGGAAAATTCATTTTTTTGAAAACGGGCAGCACATTAAAATCTTTATAATTTTTTGAATAGATTACGTACAACATCAGCCCGGCAGCCATAAATAAACGTGAAGAAAAAGTTGCCCAGCCGGAACCGTCTAATTCCCATCTCGGAAAACCGAATTTGCCGTAAACTAAAACCCAGTTCATAAAAAGATTAATTACATTGGCGAGAATAGTAAAAACCATAGCAGGCCTTGTATAGCTTAGTCCTTCAATAAATTGGCGGTAAGTTTGAAATAGCATCGAAGGCAAAATTGAAAGTCCAAGTATTCTGATGTACGAGATTGTTAGTGTAGTTACTTTTACCGGCTCATTAAGATATTTTATGAGGTCTGAAAAAATATAAGTTGCCGCAAGCAAAACGATGCTTAACAAAAAATTTATCAGATGCGATTGATGAAAAATAGTCTGGCAATCCGAATATTTTTTTGCTCCTACTGCAATGGCAACCAAAGGGCTAACGGCATAAGAAACTCCGATACCGACGATAAGAATTAAAAGAAAAAGCCCATTGGCAAGAGAAGCAGCAGCTAACGGTGCCGCTCCAAGTCCGCCGACCATCATGCTGTCAACTACTCCCATCAGCATAAATCCAAGCTGCCCGACGCTAACAGGGAACGCTAATTTTATGGTGCTAACGACATGTTCTTTAATAGTATGCATTGTATAACAAAATAAATTTTCTTAAATAAAATTTAATAATAAAAGCGTAATAATTTTATAGAAGTAATTAATGTTAAAACCTCTCCCCTCTCAATAATTTTTCTTGGATAAATGATGTGGGTTAATTACTCTGGGTTGGCTGGCTCACAGGATTAGCATTGATAGATGTAAAACGATAATTTGCAGATGAACTTATACTGTCGATTTGCTTAATGGTAAGACTGTTGTAAGGGCTGGCGTATACTTTAGTAGAAACACTTTTCTCTATCAATGAATTGTTGCTCCCGGAAAAAGCACCCAGAACGAAAAGTCCGCCGAAAAGGAATAATAAACTTAAGAAAGCTATAATACTAATTAATAAACGCATTTGTTAATTCTCCTTCCGTGTAAAAATTCCATCCGGAAGTTATTATATAAAAAATAGAAATTAAGCAGTTCTAAGATGGTTAATTACCTTCAAAGTATCAATAGTAAATTGAAGGACAATTATGCAGAAGCCGGTTAACAAAATTTAGAGAAACAAATAATGTAAGCACTTTACTAACTTTAAGGTTTATGAAGTAAAGATGTTTCCATTTTATTAAGAAACTGCTTCGTCAAAGAAGGAACTGTTTTTAATTATTTATAACTCCATTGATGAACAATATTATTTCATCTTTCGTAAAAGGCTTTGTTATTAGTTCATTAAAACCGTTGTTTAATAAGTTATCCCTGTCGGATGGCAAAGCATATCCTGTTACTGCTGCAACCGGCATCCCCTTATGCTTATTATTTTTTCTAATTCGTTTAAGAGTTTCTACTCCGTTTATTCCGATTCCAAGGTTAATATCCATTAAAACTAAGCGGTAGTTTTCATGATTTAATTTTTCAATTGCTTCTTCACCTGTAGCGGCATTATCAACAACAAACTTATCTTTCAAGAATTTTTTCATTAGGAAATAATTTACCTCGTTATCTTCAACGTATAAAATTTTTTCATGTGCTTGTTTATCTGAAGCTGGAACTCTGGGAGAATTATCATTGTCTTTATCCGGTAATTTCTTTTGCATGCTTAACGGCAAATAGACATAAAATATTGTTCCTTTTCCTACCTCGCTTTCAAATTCAATTTTCCCGTTTAGTAATTCAATTATTCTTTTTGCAACTGGAAGACCAAGCCCGAGTCCTTCATACTTTCTTGAGTATCCTTCACTTACTTGTTTGAAATCTTCGAAAATATCCGGATAGCTATTTCTCGGAATTCCTATTCCCGTATCTTTAATGATAACTGCGCCATAATGTTTATTATATTTTTCAATCGATTTTATTTCGATTGTAATTTCTCCTTCACGTGTAAATTTAAACGCATTATCGATAATGTTCATTAATGCTTGCTCAAAAAGCATTTTATCCGCGACAACGTCTATATCTTTTTTGTGTATCAACGTTTCAAACTTAAGTTTTTTATTTGCGGCGCTGTCTTCAAAAGACTCCGATATTGATTCTATTAAGCTATTCAATTTCACGTCGGCAAGATTTATTTCGGGAATGTTATTTTCTAACGCAGATAAGTTTAATATAGAACTGAGCGTGGTTAATAATCTTTTACCGGATATATATATTCTTGAGGCGTAATCTTTATGATCTTTGTCTTTTACTTCGGATTTCAAAATTTCCGCAAAACCTATAATGCCGTTCATAGGCGTTCTAAATTCGTGACTCATATTCGAAAGAAAATTAGATTTTAGCTTGCTCATTTCTTCAGCTTTTAACTTAGCATCCAATAGTTCTTCTTCATATTTTTTCCGCTCAGAAATATCGCGCAGTACAATAATGATTTCACCGTTATTGTTTTCGTCTTTTAAGAATCTAAAAGAAGTCTCGCACCAAATATATGAGCCGTTTTTATGTCTAAATCTATATTCGAGAGTTCTCCTTTCTTTTTCAGAAATACTTTGGAATATTGTTTTAACATTCTCAACATCGTCTGGATGAATAAATGAAAAAATAGATTCGCCGGTTAATGATTCAATCCCGAATAAACTATAAGACGCTTTTGTTGCAAAAATGAAATCACCATTGACTGTTAGCTTGGAAATCAAATCGCTCGCATTTTCGGTAAGAATTCTGTATCTCTCTTCGTTTTTTTTCAGCTCTTCTTCAGCCCATTTGAGTTTCTTTTTTTCTTCGGATTCTTTTAATGCCCGTTTAACTGCCGACGGCAGCCTCTCCAATTTATGTTTTAAAACATAGTCAGTAGCACCTTGTGTTAAACTTGAAATTGCTACTTCTTCACCCATAGTACCTGAAACGAAAATAAAAGGAGCATCGCTTTTCCTTTCAGTTAAAATTCTCAATGCTTCGGTACCTGTAAAGCCTATTAAGGTATGATCTGAAATTATTAAGTCATAACTGTTATGTTCAATGGCATCAATAAATTCATCTTCTTTTTTTACTACTTTGATTTCCGGATTCAATCCGTTTGTAATCAAAATATGCTCAACAAGTTCTGCATCATAAATGTTATCTTCAAGATGAAGTATTTTTATCTTGTCTAACATTTCTCGCCTGCTAAAAAAGTTTCACATTATTTAAGTTATTTAAAAAATATTTTTGAAAAGGATAATACTTGTATTTTACATTTCATTATTGTTTACAAAAAACTCATCACTGTATTAAGCGAAGGCGGCATTTGAATTAGTCTCTGATCAAAAGCTGAATTAAAATTTTTAAAAAATTCAGTAATTGTATTTAATTTAAATTTCATTGAAATGTAATTCTTTCCCCTTCTCCACCGGATAATATTTTTTGACTGAAAATCCCGCTTAGTTTTTATAGCGAAAAACTCTTTAAATATCACAACATTAACATGCAGATTATATAGTATTTCAATATTCAATCCCATCATATAAGATATACCTAATACGTATCTGAATAGATAATTTACTCGTTTTTAACTTAACCGATAAAATTGATTTAGTCAAGTTTTCATTTGTATCTAAAAATTCTTAGTCACAACTTCTTGGCAAAAATTTTTTTCATACTCAGTTTTCTTCAACCGCTATCTTGATTTTTTCCCAGTGTTTTTATAAAATTATAGTAAACATTTGCACACTTTTAATATTTTTTCACTACTATCGCTAAATGTCATTAAATAAATTATTTATCGATTTTAATTCCTATTTTGCCTCTGTCGAACAGCAGATAAAACCTGAATTGCGAAATAAACCTGTTGGAGTTGTGCCGGTTATGGCAGACACTACTTGTTGCATTGCAGCAAGCTATGAGGCGAAAGCACGTGGTGTGAGAACTGGAACCATGGTGTCTGAAGCTAAAAAATTATGTCCTGGTATAAAACTAATCGAAGCAGATCATAGAGTTTATATTCAATATCATCATAGACTTGTTGCAAAAGTAGAAGAATGCCTTCCTGTTGATAACGTCTGTTCAATTGACGAGATGGTGTGCAGCCTTATCGGGAAAGAACGAATACGTGAGAATGCAATTACAATTGCAAAAAACATAAAGAAAAAAATTAAAGAAGAAGTCGGCGAATATCTCCGGTGTTCAATCGGCATTGGGCCAAATCAATTTCTTGCAAAAATTGGGACAAACATGCACAAGCCGGATGGCTTAGTTGTCATTGATGAAGAAAATCTTCCTCATTGTTTATATAAACTACAGTTTAAAGATATTTATGGCATTGGACGAAAAATGGAGTTGCGTTTACGACGTAATGGAATTTATTCCGTAAAAGATCTTTGCGCAGCGGATAAAAATTCGCTCAGACATATTTGGGGCGGAATCGAAGGAGAAAGGATGTATGAGGAACTGCGCGGACAAATTGTTATTCATCCTCCCAAACACCGTTCTACTGTAGGACATTCTCACGTACTTCCGCCAAAACTAAAAAATAACGAAAGCGCTTATGCAGTGCTCCATCGACTGCTTCAGAAAGCTGCGATGCGACTACGATATCTTGGTTATTATGCCGGAGCCCTTGGCGTAGTTGTCAGGTATAAAGCTGATGATAAGACTTACACGTTTACGGACGGTTCTTTTAGCAATAAAAATATTAATAAATACGGACATATATACCACCGCCAGAAAAGTCTTAAATGGAAGAATCATATAACTTTCACACATACGCAAAATACCATGGAATTTATAAAGGCACTTGATATAATGTGGACTGAAAATCCTTTCTTAACCGAATATTATTCCGGCAATATCAAAAAAAATATTCCTACTGCCGTAGCTGTAGTTCTGTTTAATCTTCTTGAAAAAAATTATGCGACTCTATCTATTTTCGATAACCCGGAAAAGAATAGGCTGCTATACAGTGCTATCGACAGACTGAATAAACGCTATGGATATTCGTCTATTTATTTCGGAGGCTCACACATCGCAAGAGATTCTGCTCCAATGAGAATTGCATTCACTCAAATTCCCAACCTGGAAATTGAAGATGATTATAAGGCGCGATTTTAAGAAGATACTGCTCAAAAAGAAACAAATTAAATTTGATAACGGATAGTCTTTAATATCAGCCGGAATTTTCGCTGTGTTAAAATTCATTTTAACTTTTTTCTAATTTTGCTCTTCTTAAAAGAAGAGAATTGGAAACAACACTTACCGAACTAAAAGCCATAGCCGCTGCTGCATAAATTGGATTAAGAAACCCTAAAGCAGCAACAGGAATTCCGATAATATTATAGATGAAAGCCCAAAATAAATTCTGCTTTATTGTCTTCATTGTTTTCCGAGATAGCCGGATTGTACGCACGATTCCTATAAGATCCCCGCTGATAACAGCAATATCGGAAGTCTCTATAGCAACATCCGTTCCTGTGCCGATTGCAATTCCCACATCTGCTGCCGCCAATGCAGGTGAATCATTTATGCCGTCTCCAACCATTGCTGCAAATTTTCCCGCACTTTGAATTCCCTTAACATGCATAACTTTATCCTGTGGCAAAACCTCTGCAATTACTTTTTCAATTCCTGCTTGACTGGCTATCGCCTTTGCCGTTCTTTCATTATCGCCTGTTATCATAATTATATCAAGCGACATTTTTTTTAATTGCTCTATTGCGCTTTTTGACGACGGCAAAATTGTATCGGCAATTGCAGTAATACCGATTAATTTTCCATCGCTTGCAACAAAGACAGGTGTTTTTCCTTCTTTCGATAATCTTTCCGAAATTTCGTTCGTACCATTTATACTAATAGAATGCTCTTTCATTAACGATTCATTACCAACAATTATGCTGCGCAAATTGACTTTTCCTATTACTCCAAAGCCTGTTAATGAACTAAACGATTCTACGTTTTCCAATGAAATATTTTTCTTTTTTGCATAATCAACAATAGCCTGACCAAGCGGATGCTCGGATTTATTTTCAATTGAAGCCGCTGTTTTTATGAGATCGTCTTCATTGCTTCCGTTAAGCGCAATCACGTTGGTCACTGAAGGTTTGCCCGAAGTAATTGTTCCGGTTTTGTCAAACACAACTGTATTTATTTTATATGCGTTCTCTAAACTTTCTGCATTCTTAATTAATATCCCATTTGAAGCGCCCAATCCGCTTCCAACCATTATTGCCGTTGGAGTTGCTAAGCCCAATGCACACGGGCAAGCTATTACCAGCACAGCAATAAAATTTATCATTGCAGAGGTAAAAGAGACACCTGCGGCAAAGTACCACATCAAAAAAGTTATTAAAGCAATTCCAATAACGACTGGCACAAACACCGAAGCAATCCTATCTGCCGTACTTTGTATAGGCGCTTTTGATCCTTGTGCCTTCTCAACCATTTTTACTATCTGCGAAATAAATGTATCTCTGCCAACCGCCGTAGTTTTAAATTCAATACTGCCGTTTTTATTTATGGTTCCCCCAATTACTTTATCACTTACATTTTTATCGATAGGAAAACTTTCGCCTGTTACCATTGACTCATCAATTGAAGTCGTACCTTTTATTATTATTCCGTCTGTTGGTATCTTTTCTCCAGGTCTTACAATAACCGTTTCATTAACTAAGAGATCTTTGACCGGTACATCCAATTCTATATCGTTCCTAACGACGCGTGCAGTCTTCGGTTGAAGCTTTATTAATTCTTTTATTGCCGAAGATGTTTTTTCTTTTGCCTTGGCTTCTAAAAGTTTTCCCATCAATATTAAAGTGATAATAGTCGTAGCGGTATCAAAATAAATATGCTCGCCCGTATTCGAAATCGAAAGCAGTTTAGGGAAAAGCACTGCGGAAGTACTGTATACATAAGCGGTACCGGTGCCGACCGCAACAAGTGTATTCATATCCGCAGAAAAATGTTTTAGTAGTTTCCACGCAGCGGAAAAAAATCTTTTTCCCGGAATGAACATTACCAGTGTAGCAGCAAGAAATAAAAGCCGGTCAATATATTCCGGAGCCAGCGGGCTCATAGTTTGAAACCAGCGAGTCATGTCGACCATGCTAATAAACATCACCGGGACACTAATTATAGCTGCAAAAATAAATTCACGCCAAAGATGCAAATATGTTTTTTTTCTGCTTTCTTCTTCGCGTGAGTTAACTTCAATATCTTCAGCAGCAGATATAATTACATCTTTTGTTGGAAGAATAAGCTTATAACCTGCTACCTCTACAGCTTCAGAAAGTTTTGCTTCGCTCACAGCTTTAGAGTCGAATGAAAGTGTTACTTTTTCAGTAGCGATGTTTACATTCACGTCGGAAACGCCTTCCAATTTTTTTAATGCTTTTTCAACGCGGACGACACAGCTTGCACAAGTCATTCCTTCAACCGGAAGAGTTAGCGTTTTAATTTCCATCATGTCTCCTTTTCGTTTAGAAAAATTTTCAGGCTAATTATTTATAACTTTATATCCTGCATTCTCAATAGCTGTTTCCAATTCTTTGAACGTAACTTTGCTCTCATCATATTCAACTTTGGCGCTTCCGATTTGCACGTCGCTCACTTTAACATCGTGTATCTTGCTTAACTCTTTCCTTACCGCCATAGCACAATGGCTGCACGACATTCCTTCTATTTTAATTTCTTGAGTTTTCATTTTATCAGTCTTTCTTTTTTGTTTAACAATTTCTGACTGAAAAATAAATTATTAAAAAAGATAGTGTGTTATATAATTTTAGGAAAGATTTATAAATATTTTATATATGTGATCGATTGACTTCTGCCAAAGTGCAAAAGCGTTTAATCAGCATCCACTTTATCTAATGACCTGCGTGTATTTTCCGCGAGAGATTTAAATTGGCTTGCCGTAAGACCGGTTACCTTTCTAAACTGATTTGAAAGATGCTGGACGCTGCTGTAACCAATCTTGTACGCTATTTCACTTAAATTAAGTTCGCCATATTTCAACAACTCTTTCGCGTATTCGATTTTCTGTAGAATTATATACTGCTCAATCGTAATGTTCTCCACCGATGAAAATAACGAACTTAGATATGAATAATCCAGACCCAGTTCTTTTGAAATATGATCCGAAAAATTATTCAGTTGTTGAGAAGTTGATTTTTCAGTCCTTACAAATTCAATCGATAAAAGTTTTACCTTCTCTATTGTTCTTACTTTTTTATCCTCTATAAGTTCAAAGCCATTTCCTACTAGCACTTTTCTGATTTTGTCAATCGGCAATGTATTTATGTCACCGGTAACGACTACTTCTCCGAGCGAAATACTTCTGACATCAACGCTGAGTTTTTCCAGCTCTTCTTTAACAACCTTGATGCAACGATTGCAAACCATATTTTTTACAATCAGTTTTGTTGTATGAACATCATTTGATAAAGCGGTCTTTTTCATATTTCTTTTTCAAAAATAATACTTCTTTAAATTTAATCTTTTTCATTAAGCAAAACAGCCGCATGAATCAGAATATGCTGTTAAACAAAATTTAAGAATTATATAGTTTATATTTTAACCTGATTTTACGAAGTTGAATGACAAATTTATTTTCAATAACTTCACGCCCGCATAAACTACTAATTATTCTGGATTTTTATAATTTACGTTTTTAAAATGCATCAAAAATGCTTTCAATATTATTCAGACCAATTACAAATTCTCTTTAATTATTTCATATAGGTGTAAAATGAAACTTGCTAAAGTTCTTTCATTCATTTTTTTTCTTCTATTGCCGATGCTTATTTATTCTCAGAATGATCAATCCCAAAACGATCCGATGAATGCATCTACATTTAGCGGACTGGCGCTTAGGTGCATCGGTCCTGCAGTTACTTCTGGAAGAATTAGTGATTTTGCAGTTAATCCGGCTGATCCGGCAGAATATTTTGTAGCTACTGCTTCTGGTGGAGTCTGGAAAACTTCAAATGATGGAACCACATGGGAACCGGTGTTCGATCACGAAGGTTCTTTCTCGATTGGATGTATCGCTATGGATCCAAATAATCCGCATGTAATATGGGTTGGAACAGGCGAGAATAACAGTCAGCGAAGCGTTTCTTACGGCGATGGTATTTACCGCTCTGACGATGATGGAAAGACATGGAAAAATATGGGATTAAAATCTTCACAGCATATCGGTAAAATTATTATTGATCCGAAAAACTCCAGTGTTGTTTACGTTGCTGCTCAAGGTCCGCTGTGGGCTTCCGGCGGCGACCGCGGATTATACAAAACAACTGACGCCGGAAAAACGTGGAAAGCAATTCTTACTATAAGCGAAAATACTGGCGTTAGCGATTTGGTCATGGATCCTCGCGATAATAAAGTTTTATATGCTTCTGCTTATCAAAGACGCCGCCACGTTTTTACTTTGATCGACGGCGGTCCCGAGTCTGCAATTTATAAAACTACTGATGCCGGAGAAAACTGGGAAAAGTTAACCAATGGAATTCCCAAAGTTGACCTAGGCAGAATTGGACTTTCAATTTCACCTGTAAACCCGGATGTTCTTTATGCAATTATTGAAGCGGAAGGCGACAACGGCGGAGTCTTTCGTTCTACAGACAGAGGAGCTTCATGGGAAAAAAGATCAAGCTATATGACTACAAGCCCTCAATATTATAATGAAATTTATTCCGACCCGAAAGATGTTGACAGAGTTTATGCGATGGACACTTACCTTCATGTTTCCAACGACGGCGGCAAAACCTTTATGCCGCTTGGAGAAAAGAACAAACATGTAGACAATCATGCAATATGGATTAATCCTAATAATACAAATTATTATCTCGTTGGATGCGACGGAGGAATTTATGAAACTTACGATCGTGGAGCTAACTGGCTTTTTAAAAGCAATCTTCCCGTAACACAATTTTATAATGTCGCGGTAGATAATACGAAACCATTTTATTACGTCTATGGCGGAACTCAAGATAATAACAGCCTTGGCGGACCATCGCAAACTATAAGCGCATCAGGCATCGTAAATTCAGATTGGTTTGTTACAACCGGCGGCGATGGTTTCTTTTCTAAAGTCGATCCAGAGGATCCAAATATAGTGTATGCAGAATCCCAGTATGGAGTTTTAGTTCGTTATGATAAAAAAAGCGGAGAGCAGCTTGGAATACAGCCGCAGCCGGCTGTGGGCGAAGCACCGTTTAGATGGAACTGGGATTCGCCTTTGATTATAAGTCATTTCAATCACGAAAAATTATATTTCGCTGCGAACAAATTATTTGAAAGCACTGACCGCGGAGATAGCTGGAAAGAAATCAGCGGTGACTTAACAAGACAAATAGACCGCGATAAATTAAAAGTAATGGGAAAAATTTGGAGCGTTGATGCTGTTGAAAAAAATGCGTCAACTTCTTTTTACGGAAACGTTGTTGCCCTTGCAGAATCTCCTTTGAAAGAAGGAACTGTTTATACCGGCAGCGACGACGGACAAATCAGTATAACAATTAACGACGGCAAAACATGGGCTAAGTATGATAAGTTTCCAGGGGTGCCGGAGACTACTTATGTAAGCTGTTTAAGAGCTTCAAACTTTGAGGCAAATACAGTCTACGCTGCTTTTGATAATCATAAGCGAAATGATTTTGCTCCGTATATTTTAAAAAGTGATGACGACGGCAAAACATGGAAATCCATTGCAGGCAATCTTCCAAAGAACGGATACGTGCACACAGTAATTCAAGATTATAAAAATCCTAATTTGCTTTTTGCGGGAACTGAATTTGGATTATTCTTTACTATTGACGGCGGTGAAAAATGGATTCAGCTTAAAGGCAAAATGCCGACAATTGCTGTAATGGATTTGGCAATTCAGAAAAAAGAAAATGATCTTGTACTAGCAACGTTTGGAAGAGGGTTTTATATACTTGATAATTACTCTCCGCTGCGTGATTTAACTGCTGACTCGCTTCAAAAAGAAAGTTTGCTTTTTCCTGTCAAGAATCCGTGGATGTTTATTCCTTCACAGCCTTTAGGTGACAACGGCAAAGCTGCTCAAGGCGCTGCCTATTTTACAGAGGATAATCCTCCTTTCGGAGCTGCATTTACTTATTATTTGAAAGAAACTATTAAAACAAAAAAAGATATCCGGCAGGCAAAAGAAAAGGAATTAATCAAAGAAGATAAGCCGGTGCCTTTCCCTTCCGATAAAGAACTTCGAGATGAAGACAACGAACCGATCCCATATCTTTTATTCACTATTTATGACGATGCAGGAAATGTAGTTAGAAAATTGGTTGCAAAAGCCGACGCCGGCATTCATAGAATTACATGGGATTTACGTTATCCATCAACCAATCCGATAAAAAATGCAGGCAAAGAATTTTCAAATAATGAAGGCGGTATGCTTGTTCCGCCTGGCAATTATTATGTTACTCTTTCCAAATGTGTGGATGGAAAAATAATCATGCTTGACGGCGCACAGAGGTTTACTGCAAAAGTTCTAAGCAACTCTTCACTGCCGGATTCTGATAGAAGCAAGCTTGCGGCATTCCAGAAAAAGGTTTTTGAATTGAATAGAGCAGTTATGGGCGCAGTTAATGCAGCAAATGATTTATCCAACAAAATAAAATTGATTAAAACTGCGCTCTTAAATACACCTGATGCGGCGTCTGATATGATTACCAAGGCTGATACAATAGATGCACAGATTGCCGGAATTATTCGAGCTCTTACCGGCGACAAAAGTTTGATTGACAGAAATATTAATGTCCCTCCTTCTATTGTTGATAGGGTTCAAAATATAATCGGTGATGAGTGGCAATCAACCTCTGCGCCTACTAAAACAGATGAAGATGATTATAACAACGCCGGGGAATTATTCTCGCCGGTTCTTTTGAAACTTAAATCTTTAATAAATGTTGATCTTAAAAATTTAGATAAAGAAATGGAATCTAAAGGCGCACCCTGGACGCCAGGCAGGGTTCCTGATTGGCAGAAATAATTTGTTCTCAAAAAAAAAGCCGGCACTTAGCCGGCTTTATTTTTTTGCCGCTAAATTTCTTTTTCTATATTTATTTTTTCTTTTGTTGAAGACTTCCTCTTAACAAGGATAACAATAATAATTATTATAAGTATAGGAACCACTATGTAAAGCCAGGAAAACGAACTTGGCATTGCAACGCTTTTCCATTGAGCAATCTGAGCGTCTATCGCGCTTATTTGTGATTCACTGATAAGTTTATTGTCCATCAAGAAAGGAATCCAATTAGGTTTAATATTTGCGGTCCAGACTGTGTCTACAAACGCTTTATAACTTCCTTTTGACTCTTCTTCATTTGTACTTGCATTTTGAATTTCATCATTTATAAAAGTAGTTATCGACTGAGAAAATTCTTCGCTGTTTGAAAACTGGTTTAGAATAATCCCATGCACAGCAAAGCACTGATTAATCGAGTTCCACGCCGCCTGCATAATTGCGATATCCCATGATGTTAGTTCACCATCTATATCTTTTAAATTCTTTACATCTTCATGACGCCTTGAATAAATATTTATAATTTGCGGTCCGACAACATTCCACATTTTTTTAAACTGCTGCTGCTGCCCTTTTATGGAATTAAGATCGTTTGGATTTAACGCCGCGGCACTGAGAAACTTAATGTTGTCGTCAATAGACTTTTTAATATTGGAAATCATATCCAGTTTTTTTGTCCTGGAATAAATTTTTTGCTGCTCGCCGCTTGTTAAATTTTCATTGCCAATGAGGTTCGACGGCATCAAACTGTCAATCATTGACATAATTAGCCTGTCCCTTTTTATTAGTGAATATCTCAGCTCCATGATTATTCTATTTAGCCTGGCAATATTGTTTTTGTCCTGCGTCTGCACTTGCTGCAACTGACTGAGTAAATCGGAGTTCCTTTTATTTAGAGTGTCTATTTGAGTTTGGAGCTGGGTAACTTGAGTTTGCAAAGTGGTAATCTGACCAAAATCCTGCTCACGTAGACCGATTGCATTGTTAAGTTTGGTGATAGTATCGTTAAAATTTTCAGGATAAAGGCTGTTGTCTAGCAATTGCTTTTTGGAGCTGTAATCATTGTTAAGCTGTTGAATCTGAGTTTTAAGTTGATCTAATTCGGCGGTAGTTGATGCACTTTTTATTGCAGCATCAATCTGATTTACTTTTGCTTTAAAATCCTGTACTGTCTGGTAGTCCTGCTGTGCTAAAGCAAATGAACCTAAAAATAAAAAAGCGAAAAATAACATAAATAAAAAATTCATTGTTTTCATTTTGCTTCCTCCTTCGCTATTCCCTTCTCAGTTAGGTTTACTTTCGAGCCGCCGTTATCTCCATAAACAAGCTCGATATACGGCGGTCTTTGGTTAAAGGCTGGATTTACAATTCCGGCTTTCTTAGATATTTCTATTTTCTTTTCGAGACGCAGCGTTCCATTATCAATGCCGAACACATAAACATTTCTAAAATTATTAGCTACCATAAAATAATATCCGTTTGAATTTCTAATAACTCTAAGCTGTTTGTTTTGATAGCCGAGCGAATCCCCGGTCTCTCCAATAAATAATGGGCGCGCATCAAAGCTCATTGAATAACGCTTGATATCAACTTTACCATTATTATCGACATTAGTTACAGATTCAATCGGCCAGGAAAAATCGGCAGGCTTTAGAATCAACGTAGAACATGCGGCAATAAATAGAAAGGAACCAATTAGCAAAAACTTGATGGTTTTCATGAACCCTCCTGTAATTGTGTAGTAATGTTTATTAAGATAAATTATTTAGAGCCACCCTTAACGAACACTGTAGGAACCTACCTGTTATAAAATTTGATTGCAATAATTTAGCTCACACATAACAATAAAACCATTTTAAAAATGACATTACTTTTTTTTTAGAAAACTCCAGCGAATAGCGAAAATGATGCGATTTTTTATCTAATTAACATGATGCAAATAGTTCTTAAAAGATTATTGATGTAGACTAATTATGACCGGAAAAATTTTTGCATAAAGGAATTTCCAAATTAGTATGCAATAAGACGCAGTAGTTGTTCCTTAAATCTTTCCTTCGGCAAAAAAATTTTTTCAAGCGCAGAAGCAAAAGGAACCGGTGTATCAAGGCTTGCAGAGCGAACAACCGGAGCATCAAGATACTCAAAACAGTTTTCTATTATCCAGGCAGAAATCTCAGATCCAATTCCTCCTGTTAAATTGTCCTCGTGAAGTATAATTACTTTGCCGGTTTTCTTAGTACTTTCTTCAACTGCTTTTTTATCCCACGGTGCAAGTGTTCTTAGATCAATTAAATCGGCTGATACGTTGAGAGACCGCAAAATTTCCATTGCCCAATGAACTCCCATTCCATAAGTGACTACCGTTGCATCCTCGCCGGACAATAATAATTTTGCTTTGCCAATCTCAACGGTGTAATAATCATCCGGGATTTCTTCGCTTAACGCTCGATATAATAATTTGTGTTCGAAGTATAAAACAGGATTCGGATCTTCAATGGCTGCATTCAATAATCCTTTGGCATCATAAGGAAATGATGGATAAACTATTTTTAGTCCAGGCGTATGAAAAAACCATGCTTCATTCGACTGCGAATGGAACGGTCCCCCTCCAGCACCTGCGCCGGTAGGCATTCTTATTACTACATCGGCATTTTGTTTCCACCTGTAAAAAATCTTCGCAAGATTATTTACAACCTGGTTGAAGCCGCTCGATATAAAATCCGCAAATTGCATTTCTACTACAGATTTGCCGCCGCAAATAGAATATCCGAGTGCCGCACCTATTACAGCAGATTCACAAATAGGTGTATTGCGAATTCTTTCTCTGCCATATTTTTTAAATAAACCTTCGGTAACTTTAAACACGCCGCCGTACTCCGCTATATCCTGTCCCATTAAAATTAACTCCGGATATTTTTCGAGGCTTTCATCCAAAGCTTCACTAATCGCATTTATAAACTTCTTGGTCGATTTTTTAGCTGATGAAGGTTTTATTACTGCCTGATGAAACGGCGCGTACACATCAATAATTTCTTTTGTGGCATCTGGAATAATTTCCGGCTGTGCATCAGTAATTTCCCATTCTTTATCAATTAGTATTTTATACTTTTCTCTTTGTATAGTGATATAATCGTCGTTAATTATTTTTTCATTCTTAAGGAAGCATTCATAATTATTTACCGGATCTTTTTCCGCCCATTCTTCGAGAAGCTGCTTTGGAATATACTTTGTACCTGAAGCCTCTTCATGCCCGCGCATTCTAAAAGTAATTGCCTCAATCAAAACAGGGCGTGGTCTCTCTCGTATTTCTTCAGAATATTTTTTTACAATCGAATAAACCTCAAGAACATTATTACCTTGTACCTGCACTGCCTCTATTCCGTATCCGATCCCCTTGTCGATTAAATTTTTACAATTATACTGCTCTCTGGTTCCGGTTGAAATTGCGTAAGCGTTATTTTCAATTAAAAAAATTACAGGCAAGTTCCACACTGAAGCAACGTTAAGAGCTTCGTGAAAGTCACCTTCGCTTGTTCCGCCTTCTCCGGTAAAAACAAGTGTGCATTTTTTTTCATTTTGTAGAAGATGGTGCAGCGCAATTCCATCCGCTACTGCAAGCTGTGGTCCGAGATGCGAAATCATCCCGGCAATACGATGCTCCTTACTGCCGAAATGAAATGAACGATCACGCCCGTTTGTAAATCCTTCTGCCTTACCCTGGAACTGGGAAAATAATTTATGAAGTTTTAAATTTCTTACTATAAAAATGCCGAGGTTCCGGTGCATGGGAAGTATATACTCATCCTGATTCATTGCCATTGCCGATCCGACTGAAACGGCTTCCTGCCCCATACCGGAAAACCATTTGGTAATTTTTCCCTGTCGAAGAAGTCTCAGTTTCTTTTCTTCAATTAATCTCGGGAGAAGCAATTGATTGTAGAACTCTAATAATACTTCATTAGAGAAATCTTTTCTGTCAAATTTTATTTTCATATTTGTTTATATAATTTCCGCAAATAATGGTGATAAGTTATTTCCTATTTTCCATTTCTCAAGTGAGCTATAATAAATTATTGATACATGTATTTGCCGCTTACATTTTTATATAAATTTTTTGTAGAAGTAATTGCTTTTGATTCATGACAACCAGATTTATAATTTAATACAGCTTGCGCGGCTTTTATATTTTGCATAACTTAATGACGAATAATGTTCGGGGTTTGCATGGCTAAAAGATTTTACACATTATTATTATTTCTGATTCTGTCTGCACATGTTTTTTGTCAGACACAGAAAGTAGTTGTTTTAACACTCGACGGTGAAATTAATCCGGCTGCGTCAGATTATATAAGATCCGGTGTTGAATATTCAGTTAAGTCGGATGCTCAATGTATGATTCTAATGCTGAACACACCGGGCGGACTTTTAGAATCAACAAGAGAAATAGTCTCTGATATACTACGCTCTCCAATTCCAATAATAGTTTACGTTGCTCCGCAGGGTTCGCGCGCCGCTTCTGCTGGCGTTTTCATTACGCTGTCTGCAAACATTGATGCAATGGCTCCCGGAACAAATATAGGTGCCGCACACCCTGTATCGCTCGGCGAGAAGATGGATTCAACTATGACTGAAAAAGTTACCAACGATGCCGCCGCCTTCATTAGATCAATAAGTGAAAAAAGAAACCGCAACGTTAAGTGGGCTGAAGAAGCTGTTAGAAGCAGTATTTCAATTACTGAAACTGAAGCTCTAAAAGACAGCGTAATCGATCTTATCGCCGATAATATTAACGACCTTCTTGCGAAAATTGACGGAATGAAAATTACAACTGAAAGCGGCTCTGGTATACTTCACACTAAGGATTCAAAAATTGTTTACCTCGACATGAGCCTGCAGCAGAAACTGCTCAGCCTTCTAAGCGATCCGAATATTTATTACATTCTTTTTATGCTTGGTACATTCGGGCTTTTATTTGAGCTGTATAATCCCGGCGCTATCTTTCCTGGTGTAATTGGAGTAATCTGCTTGATATTAACTTTCTATTCAATGAACACGCTGCCGATCAATTACGCTGGACTTGCATTAATAATTTTTGGAATAGTTCTCTTTGTCTTGGAAATAAAAATTGTAAGTCATGGGATATTAACAGTCGGCGGAGTTGTCTCATTAATACTCGGCTCTTTCATGCTAATAAATACAAACGCTTCTCTCGGCACAGTTGATATTTCTTGGGAACTTATCATACTTGTTGCGGTTCTTACTCTTGGATTTTTTGCATTTGCTATCGGATACGGAATTAAAGCCCAAAAATTAAAGCCTAAAACTGGAGTTGAAGGGCTGCTGAATGCCGAGGGAGAAGCAATTTCTGATTTAACTCCGAAAGGACAAATTAGAGTTCACGGCGAAATTTGGAATGCCGAAAGTATCGACGGCAATATTTCCAGAGGTGAAAAAATTATTGTTACTGAAATATCTAATCTCAAATTATTAATACGCAGAGCCAAATAATATTTTGGCAGAAGGAGGCTTTCAATGGATACTATTTCTGTTTTCTTATTCATCATCATTTTCTTCGGTCTGTTTATACTAAGCAACTCGATAAGAATACTCCGTGAATACGAGCGCGGTGTTGTCTTTAGATTAGGAAGATTGATCGGCGCAAAAGGACCGGGGATAATTTTCCTAATCCCGATGATAGACCGGATGGTAAAGGTCAGTTTGCGAACGGTTGTAATGGATGTTCCGCCGCAAGATATTATAACTAAAGATAACGTCTCATTGAAAGTTAATGCTGTGGTTTACTTCCGTGTTGTTCAATCTGAGAAAGTAGTTGTTGAAGTTGAAGATTATTACGCTGCAACATCTCAAATATCCCAGACAACATTGAGAAGCATTATCGGTCAATCAACACTTGATGAACTTTTATCTGAACGTGAAAAAATTAATAGAGAGCTTCAGCAGATCATTGATGAACAGACAGAACCTTGGGGAGTTAAAGTAACTGTCGTTGAAGTAAAACAAGTCGACTTGCCGATTGAAATGCAGCGCGCAATTGCTATTCAAGCCCAGGCGGAAAGAGAAAGACGCGCAAAGATTATCAGCGCCGAAGGAGAGTTCCAGGCAAGCCAGAAGCTGTCGGAAGCCGCGGAAGTTATTGGCAAATTCCCGGTCGCAATTCAGTTAAGATTTTTGCAGACTCTTACTGAAATATCTTCCGATAAAAATTCTACCATCATCTTCCCTGTCCCGATTGATCTTATTACACCTTTTATGAACAAAGATAAAAAAGATTAATTCCTTTTTGGGCGAAGAAATTCGCCCATATTTTTTTCATTCGGTTACAACCAATCACCATTTATTAGTCAAGCTTTTTATAAATTTGTGTCGCAATATTTAGTTTATGAAAATGAAAAACTTCGACGGAATAATATTCGATGTTGACGGTACCTTAACCTCGACGCACAATCTGATTTTCTCCTCGTTTAGAAAAATTGGTGAAAAATATTTAGGCAGAACATTGAACGACGCAGAAATCGCTTCCCATTTCGGTCCGCCGGAAGATACGATCCTTAAAGAATGGGGCAAAGAAAATTTTGAAGAAGCAAAAAGAGATTATTATAAATTTTATTCCGACAATCATCAACTTGCAAAACTTTATCCCGGTATTAAAGAAGTTCTTCAGCTAATTAAATCGCGGGATATACTTACGGCTATCTTTACAGGCAAAGGAAGAACCGCTGCCGGCATTACTTTGGTCAAGTTTGGAATTAATGATTACTTTGACATGATTATTACTGGAGATGATGTAGTCAATCATAAGCCTAACGCCGAAGGTATAATCAATTTTTTGGATAATTTTCATTTAAATAGAGAAAAAGTTTTGATGATTGGCGATCATCCTCAAGATATTTATGCCGCGCGCTCTGCGGGAGTAAAAGTAGCCTCGGCATTGTGGGACAGCTACGCTGTGGAAAAAGTTTTGTCACTTAAAAGTGACTATGTGTTCTACAAAGTGGGCGATCTTAAAAAATTCTTAGAAGAAAATATTTAAATTGACTTCCAATCTGTCTTTAAAATTCCTATTAATAAAATGATAAAGATATAAATTTCATCCTTTAAGAATGAGCGTTTTCTTCTCCGGGCAATTGGTAATTCGAGAGTTTCTTTTTATGAGCTATGATTTCGGCATCGACTAAAAAGATTACATCCTCGGAAATATTCGTAGCGTGGTCGGCAAGCCGTTCTATTTGGCGCGCTAGAACTATTAAGTGAGAGCATACTTCGGCAAGCGTAGGATTTGCTTGAATCATCTCAACTAATTGTTTAAATATTTTTTTATTATAGTCGTCAACAATATCATCTTTCTTCCAGATTGTCTTGGCAATCTCCACGTCGCTGTTGATGAATGAAGTGATAGCATCTTTCACCATTTCACGAGCTATTTTAGCCATTTCCGGCAAATCGGTTTGTGTGATAATGTCTCTAAAGTTGTCTGTCTTCTTTATTCTCTGAACAATATTAACTGCAATATCGCCGCAGCGTTCAAGCTGGCTGTCTATTTTTATCGCTGTAAGTATATAACGGAGGTCGGATGCAACAGGTTGATATAATGCAAGCAGACTTTCACATTGAGCCATAATCAGGTTGTCGTAAGCATCAACTTCCCTGTCTCGGTGCTTTATGTCCTTAAACAATCTTACTTCAGCATGTTCCATATCCTTAAAGCTGTTCTCTACCTGTTCGTCAACAATAGACGCCATTTTATTAATGGTAGTCTTTAATTCATCAAGCTCTTTTTCAAAATGTCTTTCCATTTTTTTATCCTTCAATAAAAAACTTATATCAATTATTTATCTTACTCTTGAACTTTAACTTACACTTGAACTTCTACAGACTTTACCAACCCAAAGCGCAAATGTAATACAGTATTGAAAATTTATCCGAATCTTCCTGTAATATAATCTTCAGTTTGTTTTTTCCCGGGAGCAACAAACATTTTTTTAGTTTCAGAATATTCTACTAATTCTCCCATATAAAAGAATGCAGTGTAGTCGCTGACTCTTGCAGCTTGCTGCATGTTATGGGTTACAATAACTATGGTATAATCTTTCTTGAGTTCAAAAATAAGTTCTTCAATTTTTGTCGTAGAAATAGGATCGAGCGCGCTTGCAGGCTCGTCCATTAAGATAACTTCAGGATTAACCGCAATTGTTCTGGCGATACATAAGCGCTGCTGCTGTCCTCCGGAGATGTTTGCTCCGGAATCGTTCAAGTGATCTTTAACTTCATCCCAAAGCGCAGCTTGCTTTAAACTTTTCTCAACAATTTCTTTCAGCTTTTTTCTATTTCGAAATCCGTTCAGCTTTAATCCTGCTACCACATTATTTGCAATTGACATTGTCGGAAAGGGATTAGGCTTTTGAAATACCATGCCAATTTTTTTTCTTATCAATACCGGATCGGTATCCATTACGTTCTCACCGTCAAGAGTAATTGAGCCTGTTATCTTGCCTCCGACAACTTCATGCATCCTGTTTATGCAGCGCAAGAACGTTGATTTGCCGCAGCCTGAAGGACCAATAATAGCGATTACTTTTTTCTCCGGGATATCAAGGTTTATATTTTTTAAGACTTTGTTCTTTCCAAAATATGCCTCAAGATTTTTTACGGATATCTTAATGTTATTAACTTCTTCGGCATAATGCCGCACGTTCGTTTCAATCATGCTTTGTGTATCTATTTCAACTGTCATAACCAAAAATGCCTATTTCTCAAACTTTATATTTTGATCTTGTTATTATTCTAAATATTAAACTTAAAACTGAAATTAATAAAATTAAAACTAAAGCCGCCGTCCATGCTTGATCATTCCAGTCTTTAAATGGAGCTGTAGAATATTCATAAATGTAAACGGTAAGCGAAGCCATCGGCTGGAAAACATTAGTAGACCAGAATCTATTGCCGAGCGCTGTAAACAGCAGCGGCGCCGTTTCTCCCGCGGCTCTCGAAAGCCCTAATAAAATTCCTGTCGCAATTCCTTTCCACGCTGTCTTTAGAATTATTAAAACGGTAGTTTTCCATTTGGGAATACCAAGCGCAAGTCCTGCTTCTCTATAAGATTGAGGAACAAGCTTTATCATTTCTTCGGTAGTGCGCGTTATTGTCGGGATCATTAATATTGCAAGAGCAACTCCGCCTGCAAATGCTGAAAAATGTTTCATCGGAAGAACCACAAGTGTATATGCTACTACGCCGACAACAATCGACGGCACTCCGCTTAACACATCTGTAAGAAACCGAACCAACGAGCCAAATTTATTATGACCGAATTCGGATAAATATGTTCCTGACATAATCCCAACAGGTATTCCAATCGCACCGCCGATTCCAACTAAGATTAATGTTCCTACGATAGCGTTTACCATACCGCCGCCTGGTTCTCCAATTGGAGTCGGAAGTTTAGTAAAAAAATTTAAGTTCAGATGGTCAATCCCTTTGGAGATTGTATAATAAAATACAAATATTAACGGCACCAACGCTAATAATGCCGACAGAAAAGATAAAGACAGCATTATTACATTGGTAATTTTTCTTCTGTATAAGGATATTTTATTTAAGCCGGATTTGATTTCCATTTTCTTTCCGTACTCCACACGAGCAAACGTGCAAGAATATTTATCAAAATTGTAATTACAAATAATACAAGCGCAAGTTCAATAAGCGCATTTAAATATAAATCTGAAGTCGCTTCGGTAAACTCGTTGGCAAGCACACTTGCCATTGTGTAAGAAGGATCCAAAAGCGAAGCCGATATTTGAGGTCTGTTCCCTATAACCATTGTTACCGCCATCGTCTCGCCGATCGCCCTCCCAAGTCCAAGCATTATCGCACCAAGCAAACCGGACTTTGCGTTGCCCAAAACTATTTTTGTAACCTCCCATTTTGTTGCTCCCAGCGCATAAGCAGCTTCTCTTTGTGTGTTTGGCACAGACTTTAAAATGTCTCTTGAGATCGAAGAAATTATCGGCAGCACCATTATTGAAAGAATTACTGCCGCCGCAAGCATACCAAATCCATACGGCGCTCCTTGAAATAAAGGTGAGTTTGGAAAAGTATTTTGAAGTAATGGTTCAACATTATCTCTTAACCATGGGACTAAAACAAATATTCCCCATAATCCGTATATTACGCTAGGAACTCCGGCTAATAGTTCGGTTAAAAATGAAAGCGGCTTTTCAAGCCACCCCGGTGCAATCTCTGAAAGAAATACCGCAACTGCAATCCCAAGCGGAACAGCGATAAGCAATCCAAGCAGTGAAGATACTATTGTACCATAAATTATCGGCAAAGCGCCGAATACTTCGTTAAACGGATCCCAAACTGAAGTTACTAAAAAATGGAAGCCGAATTTTTTAATCGACAATATGGAGTGCGAATACATTTCCCACGCCATAAATAAAACTAAAAGAAAGACTAACATCGCAAAAAGCAATGTTAGTCTTTCAAAAATAAAATCTCCCAGATTATTATTTCCAAGTAGTTTCTTTATGAATGCAGAAGTTTTAGTTCTCTTATTTCTTTTTTCAAAATATTCTTTTGTTAATTCAGCATTTTCATTCATAAAATCTCATTTGAGCTAAAAAAATTATTTAATTTTTTTACCGTTGCTGGTTATCATTGCTATCTTTTCCAGATCCAATTTCTGAACCGGCTTCGGAAGCGGAGCATAATAAAGACTTGTAGCATCGTTCTGACCTTTTGTTACAGCCCACTTTAAGAACTTAACAAGAGATTCAGCGTGTGAATAATCTTTAATATCCTTAGGAACAACAATCCATGAGAATCCGCAAATAGGATAAGAATTTTTTCCATCTGCATTAGTAATAACTGCGCGAAGATCGCTCGGCATGTGTTTAGCCGCGCCTGCAGCTGCTTCAGAAACTGTGTTAAAATTTACGTCAATAAAATTTCCCGCTTTATTCTTCATAGCACAATAAGGCAAATTGTTTTGCTTAGCATAAGCTAATTCTATGTAGCCGATTGCGCCTTGTGTCTGAGCAATAATTCCAGCAACTCCTTCGGTACCCTTAGCTCCAAGCCCGACTGGCCAGTTTACCGAAATGCTGTTGCCGACTTTCTTTGCCCATTCCGGGCTGACTTTTGACAAGTAGCTTGTAAATATAAATGTCGTTCCGCTGCCTTCTGAACGGTGTGCGACGAGTATTGCTTTGTTAGGAAGATTTCTGCCTGGATTTAATTTTACAAGTCTTGGGTCATTCCATTTTGTTATTTTTCCAAGATAAATATCCGCAAGAGTTTCGCCATCAAGCTTAATTCCTTGACCAACTGATGGTAAATTATAAGTAATGGCAACTCCGCCCATAATTATTGGAAGGTGAACAACATCAGTACCTCTTTTGGATTTAAATGTATTCATCTGCTCTTCTGTTAATGGAGCATCGGAAGCGCCGAAATCTACAGTACCGGCTGTTAGCTGCTGAATACCGCCGCCGCTGCCGATTGAAGCATAATTAATTTGTGTGCCTGTCATCTTGTTATATGTATCGAACCATTTTGAAAAGATCGGGTAATCAAAGGTTGAACCGGCACCCGTTAATCTCATCTGTGCAAATGACGTCATCGAAAAAGCCGCAGCAATCATTAATGCTGTCGAAAAAATTTTGAATTTCATATTATCTCCTACGTAAATATAAAAAATTAGTTGAATATATTATTTAGAAACTTATGTAAAATGTAACACGTGCAAGTAAATCCGCAGTAGAATTGGAGTTGCCAAATGATACGGATTCAATGTTCGGCATAAAGTGAACATTCTTCTCAACGTTCCAATCTAAAGCGCCCATAATTAAACTTTGGGTAGCGAGTGCATAAGTTGAGTTCTTTGTTGACGCGTCAGTCGGCACGTAATTATCAAACCTTCCAACAAGACGTAATTTATCCATAAGTGCAACCCATCCATTTAAGCTGAAACCGCTTTTTTGAACTGTCCCTGCGCCTGTACTTACTCCATTTACAAAATATTGACCGCCTAAGCTGAATGAGCTGTTTGCGTAGTTAACAATTACATCACCAACTCTATTATTAAGTCCGGCGGCTCCCGTGTTGTATTGTCCGTTCAGTAATATTGTAAATTCTTTTACCGGGTTGTATTGTAAATATAAATAGGCTGCTTTATACTTGTTTCCTGGTACGCTGTTGCCGCTGTTATTACCTACCAGCAGTCCGGCTTTAAATTGACTTGAGAAAACTTGATTAAATGAAACGCCAAGATCTCTTGATGCTGAAATTCCATGTAAATCTTCGATAGTTTTTTCTATCGGTCTATATCCAAATATTCCTTCTGCCATATTGATTTGAGGCGTTCCCTGGAGACCAATAATAATATTACCGCCTTCAGTAACATTTTTCCAGTTAATAAAAGCATCCTTAATCATGGTTGAGAGTTTACCGTTGCCAAGATTAGATGCGCTTGGATCTGATTCAAAGCGAAACTGTGCAGTGAAATCAGGTGCTATGTCGTATGCAGTTGTTAGATAGATACGTCTGTAATCAAATGCGCCCATGCTTTTCTGCAATTGTCCTGCAACTCCGTAAGTCGAAGTTGGATTTGTCGTATTGCTGTTATCGTGATTCAGGACGTAATAATAGTCACCGAAAAACAATCCGCTGAATGTAGGTCCTTTACTCTGCGCATTGGCAAAGCCAGCGAACATCATTAAAGCAAGGAAAAGTATTGATAAGTTTTTCATATTTCTTTCTTTTATTTGTTATTGGATAGTTGATTAATTTTATTCTGGTTAAAAAATAGAAAATTGATGCGGTAATAATAGAGAGAAAATTATTTCTGTATGTTAATGGAAGGTTACGCTTATATTAAGAAATTGTTAAGCGCCTGATAACCCTTTCTTAATAAAAAAGAAAAGCTGCCTCAATATTACCGAAGCAGCTTTTTAGATTGTCCTAATTCATTCAACGTCTCACATGAAACTTGAGCCAAAACTTGAACTTGAACTTAAACTTACACTTGAACTTGAACTTTTATTTTACTGTCCAAGATTAAAAGGATAAATAAAAGATACCTTAGGCTCAATTCTCTTTTGCGGCTGATAAGCTACAATATTGCTGTTAGCGTCTCTAATAGGCGCCCATGTCCAGTTATAAAGCATCGAAACCAATAAGTAAGGAAGCGGTTTGTATCCGAATTCAAAATACATATATGAATTGTTGTCTACCTTAAATAATTGGGATTCGGCTCCGATATTTATCTTATCATATCCTCCGCGAACAACCACCGGCATTTCCTGCGGAGAAACATTCGCGACAAGATGAAGTTCCCCGCTGTTAGGAGTTTTATCGAGCCGCTGATAACTGCCGATTATATCCAGCAAACCAAGAAAATGCAGATCTAATTCTCCGAAATATCCGTTATCAGGATCTGTCATGCTGGCAAGTAAGTTTGCTTTGCTTGAAAAAGTTCCGGTTGCGGTATCATACTGGTATCTCTGAATTTCATAAAGAGAATTAAAGTATGATGGAATATACTGTGCCTTGTTAAATCTTCTTTCGAGCTTTGCGGATGCATTTAAAATTCCAAGCCCGTTCAGATCAAGCATTATTCCCGTGGCAACCCCGCTGCCGTAGTTTATTATTTTAGAATAATCCGAGTACAATTCCAGATTAACAATACTCGAATGAACAATAGGCAAGCCTATGTCAACTCCTGCTATTTGCATTCTGCCTTTATCCACTTGCTGAAGATATGCATAACTTGCCAAGGGTGGTGGGTTATTAACCATAACTAGTTCAGATATTATTCCCGAATACTTGTTAAAATCTACGGCATAAGAAGCGCCAATTTCTAAATCACTAATTATGGGTACTTCAGCTAAAGCAGACCGCAGCGGTCTTACATAAACTCTTGCCGCTGTGAGACCGGCTTCTCCAAATGTGCTGTATATTGATTCAAAGCCCGCGCTGCCGAAATCTATGTCCGCCACAAGCCCGATCTTTCTTGTATCGATGCTCGGACTGTTGTTGTATTGATCCACAATTGTTCCGTGTCCAAGTGTGTAATAATCCAGCGCGCCAAGTTTTATATAAACAGGGTCATGTTTTTCCCCGTACCGGATATAGCGGATAATGCTGAGATAATCCGACAGTTCGTTAAAATCTTCTTTACGAATATTCCCGTTTTTATTTATGTTGAAATTTAAATCCAGACCCATTCCCCAGTTGCCGAGAGAAAGTTCAGGCATGATCCGGACATTGTAATAAAGCTCGCCGTCAATCCAGTTTAATCCAAGCCCGCCGTCAAGCACGCCTTCGCCGGGTTTAGGATATAGTGGCGGTTCTTGAGAATATATCGGCTTAATAATGAATACAAAAAGGAACAGAAGAAAAAGCTTTTTCATATATACATCCTTTAAAAAATTGATGTACGAATATAGTAAAATATTTTTCAAGATCACGTACTTTTAGTCGCTAATTAATTGAGGAGCAATTATTTAAGAAGTACCATCGAATGTGTTTGCGCGTAGTTCCCGGCTGAAATTTTATAATAATAAACTCCGCTGCTGAATGCTGACATATCAATATTGATAGTGTACGTACCGGGTGACTTTGTCCCGTAGCTTTCTTCTTTAATTATCTTGCCGGCAGAATTATAAATCTTCAGATTTACTTCGCTGGCTTTAGTTAATGAGATTTGTACATTCGTACTTGGATTAAACGGGTTCGGATAATTATGCGAGACTGAAAAACCGTTTGGTATTATTTCTTTAATTTCCTTTATGCCAGTTATGACAGCTACTGTCAACGTATCGGAATATTTATACCCGCCGTCGTTGTCAACTTGCTTCAAGCGGTAATAATACGTAAACCCTTTTGAAGCCGATGTATCCGTGTAAGAATAATATTTGGGAGAGCTGCTTGAGCCGGCTCCCATAACAAAATCCAGATCGGGCCATGTGCTGTCGGAAGGATTATAACGTTCTATATAAAACCCGAAGTTGTTTACTTCTGTAATAGTTTCCCACGATAGGAATACAGTGGTGTCTACTACTTGATAATTAAAATTGGTAAGCTCAATTGGAAGTGTATAATTTTGCGCATGAATTTTTGCCGCAAAAAAAATCAAAAAGGCTAATAAGCAAAGTGTTATTCTTCTCATCTAACTATCGCTAATTTTTGAATTGAGGTATATGTTTTGTCGGCAAGCGTCGCGTAAATTTTATAGAAATAAACTCCGTTAGCCGCTAAGTCGCCGTCCTGATCGCGCCCATCCCAGTAAATTTTATTAAAATTATTTCGCAATGAAGAAGACGGAACATTTATTTCTTTGATCAGCCTTCCCGCAACGGTGTAAATTCTAATATTCAATTGATCAGGTATTTCTGTTAAAGTAAAAGTAAAATATGTATATGAATTAAATGGATCGGGATAATTATAAATATTCATTACCTTCAAGCCGCTTGATACATAAAACATCTTCTGCAAATCCTGCGGCTGATTAACAAGGTTATTACCGGTAATTGAAAGTACATGCTGCCCGTCTTTTAATTTGATTCGTAAGCTGTCAATTACCTGCATATTAATAGTGTCATACCTTGGTGACATCTCGGAATAATAAATTGGATTATTATCGATGAAGTAACTTACCTGAGAAGTATCCCTGTATGGAAATTGGAAACCATATTTCAGTTTGAACATGATTTCCGGATCGGAAGAAACATAATCGCCGTTATAAATATTATTTCCGTCAAAGGTTACTGAAACGCTTGCAGAAGAAACTAAAGTTGTAGAATCAATATATACTGAAAAAGACTTGTTGAAAATATTATTGTCTTTATAAATTTCCCGGACTTTATCATTTGGATCGATGTTAATTGAAAACGTTTTAATCCCCGGCTTCAAAGGTGTGTAATTTATATTGAACAGTTTTCTGCTGCCGGAATTTAAGCTGTCAACCAATTGATTGAGCAAAGTATCTTTTGAGCCGTCTTGATTAACCAAATTCACCAGCACGTTAAAGCTGTCTGCCGGCGCTTCGCCGATATTATAAACATAAAATTGGAGGTTCTCGTTATTGCCAAGCAAAACTGAATCTTTTGAAATAGAGACTACTTGATAGTTAGTTCCCAGCTCCGGCAAACCGGTATAATTTATGCCGACAGAATTTATCGACGGAGAAACACCGGTTGATGAAGCCTGGATATTAGCTAATAATTTTATATCTGGATATTTCCCTGCATCGATAAAGCTTAAATCCGCAGTGCTGTCTGTTATCGTAAGATAACTTAATGTATCAACTGAACCATCGATTTTGATACCTAACGGCTGGTACTTGATCGTTCCATCGCCTGGAATATTTTGAACCACGTGAAGCGACTGCCACTTTGAGGCTGGTCCAATGTTATTAGTACTCATTATTCCATTTGACGGTTGAAAATAAAAAGTTGAATCGAGAGTTACTGGGATACCCGTACTGTTACGTTGAAGTCCTTCCTGGACAGTTCCCTTTATCGCTCCTTTCTGTCCTATTATCGCCCAAGAGTCTCTAAACTTTAACGAATCAATTAAAGTACTTCCCAAGGTTTTTATTGCAGTCTTCAACGCTGCGGTCATATTATTTGCAGCATCGTCTGATACTCCCATAACTACAATTCTGCCTAGTGGAATGGAGTTAATAAAATCAGCAAGCTGCTGCACGTTTGAAGGCTCACCAAATAAATAATAATAGGTCACCGTATCCAAGGCTAAAGTCTTTTGATCGAAAACCGCAATTCCCATCCCAGAAAAATAAGTTGATGGGAGAATATCATCTCCATTAATCATTATTATACAACTTGCACCTGCGATGCTGCCTTTTGAAACCACCGTTAGTTTCACAGAGTCTTGAGTAAGATGAAAATTACCGTTTGTATAACCTGTATTATGATTTATTTGGTTATCAAAAGACAAAGAGTCTGCAAGGTAAAATTTATAATTGCCTGAATTATAAAAAGACTTCGGCTGCGAGAATATTGAATTCTGATCATCGATTTTATAACGGGTCCAGTATCTGCTGCCGGGAGAAAGATTTGTAAAATTTAACCTCGTAACAAAAGGCTTGGAACTATCGATATACTGACTATAAGTCTGGAAATCGGGCTGCTGCGAGGCTTGTACTAATATATTAAAGTTTGGAGACGTGTAAATTGTCGGATTAAGTATGTCTATATAATTTAGAGCCGAGTTCTCAATCTTGTATGCGATTAAGTCATTAAGACTTGCTGAAGCGACGAAGAAAGATGTTTGGGCTGTATTATCTGTCTTATATATTTCATCAATATAATTATTCGGGTCAACTGTAACTTGAAGTGTATGCGTTCCTGGCGTGGATTTAACTTTTAACCACACACTAATAGTATCTGCAGCATCAGGCATTTGTATAGTTATATTTTTTGTCTCCGTAGATTTGTCCGGCATTGTATGAACAACTGCTATCTGTACAGTATCGTTATTTACTATACCAAAGTTGTGCACAATAAACCTTGCTAATGTTGAATCCTGATTTGCGGTAATAGTGTTATCAAATGATATATCAGACGGCTGAATCTCCAGGTTTGGCTTGTTCGGGATTTTTATCTGAATAACCGGATCACCCAAAAGAGTATTTGTATAGGAAAAAACATTAAATACCTGCGAACTCCCGTATTCATTAAACATTTGAATTTTTGCATTTAAATGGGTTGCGCCTACCTGATGCAAGCTGTCAAATAAAAGAGTACGGTAAAATATTGGAGGAACTGTTGTAGCTGTAGTAGTAAAACCTAATGATGAATTTCCGAGATAAGCAATTGCCTGCCCGGTGCTGCTCAATAAAAATCTTTCGCCGAAGCTGACAATATCAGGCTCGGCAAATTTATTCGTTGAACAGCCGAAGTCGGTTATTAAAGAACTTTTTCCAGCACTGTTCTGAAGCTGGGTAGTTTCATTTATGCTGTTATCCCAGGTTGCTGTGCCGCTGTGTCCGATATAAGAAATAAAAACACCGCCGTTAGAAATAGCCGACTGCACTTGATCAGCAGTGTAAGGTCCAAAATTTGTCGTTGGAGTCGTGGTTTTATAAAAATGTGAGTATTCTCCGGCAATAGGTTTAGGCGCTAAAAGTTGAGAGATAATTGTATCATTCACTGCCTTTAGCTGATCTATTTGATATGGTACTGTAGGATCGCCGCCGGAGAAAAGCAAATATCTTTTATTGAACTCATCATAATTCTGGTTGTAATTATTTTCAACCTTGGATAAATAATAATCTAAATCAGCGGAATTGTCGATTGGTATTCTGCCAACCATCATTTGAGGAATTGCCAGAGTGCTGTCATCCCATATTGCATACCAGTTATCGCTTACCGGGTCGCCGTACGAAGGAACAAAATTACCGCCGCCAGCTACACCAGTTGTTTGATATACATAATGTTTATAATCATAGTCAGCGTCGCCGATTATTGTCAGATATGAAGGCTTAGGGCTCTGCCAGTTTTGATATGCTGTTTCTAAAAAGAGTTTTATTGATTCTGGTGTCGGAAAGCCAAATCCGAATTCATCATAAATATCATCTGCATTAATCAGCTTTGCCGAAACTGAATATAATGAAGAAATTTTTTGAATATAATTACTTGCGGACTGCATGAAGTCCGGGTGCGTAATCGCAATATAATCTGCTTGATTGCTTGAGTTTCT
>JAKAKL010000114.1 GCA_021824565.1 Bacteroidota bacterium
TCGGCAATTTGAAAAACGCCATATCCAAGAATTGGCATTTCCACGCCGTTATTCAATTTAATCTTTTGCATAATTTTCTCTAATATATTTTTAATTAAGAAACTGGTTTATTGATTCCCAAATTTTGCCTACTGTATTCATCTGGATTATTAATAATTTCTGCAATAAAAGCCGCAATGCTTTTACGCGAGATTACACTTCCTTTTTCCGGTTCGCCTTTATGAGTTATTTCATAATCAACTTCATCAACATTAGTAAACCAGGTTGGTCGTAAAATTGTATAATCCAATTTTGATGCTTCAATAATATCAGCAGCGGCTCTGTAAGGTTTAAGTGCACCTCTTACCGGTTCATTATAAATCTCAATAGATGAAATAAAGATAAGTTTCTTTACGCCGGTTTCGTTCATAGCTTTTACAATATTCTTTGCCATCTGACCTAAGTCGCCGGCAAGGTTAGCGTAAACAATATCATGCCCTTTAATAGCGTCTTTTAGCGAATTGTAATTCATAACATCGCCTTCAATAATTGTACAACCGGAAACATACACATTATGCAATTTTTTCTTATCTCTTAAGAACAAAGTAAGATTGATATCTTGTTGCGCATTTTCAGCCAAAGGCTGAAGGTCCGCCGGCTTAAGTTTTTCGATAACGAACTTTGCTAGGCTCCCGCTGGCGCCAAGTATAATTACATTTTTCATTTTTTATTCTTATATATTAATTCTTAATAGAAGCCATGTCAATTACAAAGCGGTATTTCACATCGTTTCTTTCTAGTCTTTCAAAAGCCTTATTTACATCTTGAATTTTTATCATCTCAACATCTGCAGTTATATTATGCTTTGCACAGAAGTCCAGCATTTCTTGTGTCTCTGCTATACCGCCTATGTTAGATCCTGCAAAACTTCTTCGTCCCGATACTACGCTGAAAGCATTTATTTCGAGAGGCTCCGGCGGTAAGCCGACAAGTACTACACTTCCATCGTGCCTTAACAAATTAAGATATGCATTCACATCGTGCTTAGCAGAAACTGTATCAATGATTAAATGTAATTTACGGGAATATTTTTTCATCACAGATACATCGGTGGAAATAACAGCTTCATCAGCCCCTAATCGTTTTGCGTCTTCTATTTTTGACGGAGAAGTTGTAAATACAATTACTTCTGCACCCATTGCTTTAGCAATCTTAACAGCAACATGCCCTAATCCGCCGATACCAAGTATGCCAACTTTTTTACCCGGGCCTGCCTGCCAGTGTTTTAACGGAGAATATACGGTGATACCGGCACATAACAACGGTGCCGCTGCCGCTAAGCCTGCCTGTCCGGTAGGTAGGTTTTTAAATTCCGGCATGTGAAGAACGTAATTTTCATCGCAGACATACTTCTCTGAAAATCCGCCTAGTGTTGCGCCGCCAAGACGCTTATCCGGAGAATTGAAAGAGAATGTTACACCTTCATCGCAGAACTGCTGCAGATCATTTTCACAATATTCGCACTTGCCGCATGAATCTACAATGCAGCCAATCGCTGCAAGATCACCAACTTTAAATTTAGAAACATGCTCGCCAACTTTTGTTATTCTACCAACTATTTCATGACCGGGAACTATCGGAAACATTGTATGTCCGAATTCATTTTTGATTTGATGTAAATCTGAATGGCAAATTCCGCAGTAAAGAATATCCATTTCAACATCATTCGGCAGCAAGTCCCTTCTTTCTATTACCATAGAATGTAAAGGTTTTTTTACATCCTCTGTTCCGTATGCTTTTACGTTTATTGTTTTCCCCACAGTGCTGGATTTCGCTTCGCTAAACATAAATTTAATTCCTTTCAGTTTGTTGTTACTTCATTTAAACATTTAATTGCATTCAAAGTCCTGGGATAACCTACATAAGGGAGTAATTGTGTAATTACACTTAGCAAGGTTTCTTTGTTATTGCCTACATTTACGTTACCTTGAATGTGCGCCTTTATTTGCGGCTCAGCTCCGCCTAATGCTATTAGCATAGAAAGTGTTAAAAGCTCCCTTGTTTTTAGGTCTAATCCTTTCCTTGTATAATAATCGCCGAAACAATTTGCCGATAGATATTTCTGAATATGAATTTGGTCTTCCGGAGATTCTTCATACATTTTATCAATCATATCTCCGAAGATTTCTTTTTGTAACTCTAATCCTTTTTCATGCCTTGTTTCGCGCGTTGTTGTTGATTGACTTTGAAGCGGCAATTTTATTTCTCGGCTCTGCAGTATTTCATTTGCTGCATGAATAAAATCGAAAACTTTTGCTATACCTACATAAGGTATGGACTGATATAAAATTTCCTTAATCTCAATAGGAGTTACGCTTACATTGAGAGCGCCGGCGAGCATTACTTTGAATTCACTTAAAGCCTGGCTAGCAATAGTCGATGCCAAAATCATCATTACTCTCAGTTTCGTATCTATGTTTCCGTAACTTATTACTTCATCAAATGCGAAGTTGTCAAATACTTCAATCAATTCCGGATCCGTAACTTTTAGAGTTGATTTATATCCAGGGAATAACTCTTCATGGTTTTTAACCGCCCCTTCGGTTAGTTTAATTTTTGCCTGTTTAGGACTGACTGTGGTATGGCAGTTAAGGTATTCTTCATCTGTAACAGGTTCAAGCCATTCCACCGCACCTTGCTTTGTGTTGTTGGTAATGACGATATGGGTGAAGCTGCTGTCCTGTGTAGCGCCGTGCCAGTGCTCTATATTAGATGGAATAATAACCACATCACCTTTTACCAGAAGTCTTGCTGGCTTTCCTCTTTCTTGGTAAAAACCTTTGCCGCCTGTAACAAGAAGTATTTGTCCCGCCGGATGTTTATGCCAGTTATTTCTGCAGCCCGGCTCAAATACCACATTACCTATCACATAGCTTCCCGTTTCATCTTGTGGAACTAGAATTTTAACCCATGCTGTGCCTGTAAAATAATCGGCGGAAGCTTTTTCTCCCTTCGGGAAAATATCGTTTTGATTTTCTAAATTTTTCATAATTCATCTACTTATAATCCTGTTCTTTTTTCTAATTCTTCCGGGTAGCGTGCGCCGACTATTTTAATTTCTTCAAGCGCAGAATCTATTTCACCTAATTCTTCTAATGTAAGAGTAATGGCTGCCGCTCCAATGTTTTCTTCTAAGCGATGCAGTTTTGTTGTTCCCGGAATAGGAACAATCCAAGGCTTTTGAGCAAGAAGCCAGGATAATGAAATTTGCGCTGGCGTTGCGTTCTTCTGTTCGGCTATTTTACCGAGCTGATCGACTAAAGCTTGATTAGCTTTTCTGTTTTCCTCAGTAAAGCGGGGAACAATATTGCGAAAATCAGTTTTGTCAAATTTTGTATTCTCATCAATCTTTCCAGTTAAGAATCCTTTGCCGAGCGGACTGAACGGAACGAACCCGATTCCAAGTTCTTCAAGTGTTGGAATAATTTCTTCCTCCGGTTTTCTCCACCACAACGAGTATTCGCTTTGCAATGCCGTAACCGGTTGAACTACGTGAGCGCGGCAGATTGTTTTAACGCCTGCTTCAGAAAGACCAAAGTGTTTCACTTTACCTTGTTGAATCAAGTCTTTAACCGCACCGGCAACATCTTCAATAGGCACGTTTGGATCAACTCTGTGTTGATAGAATAAATCAATTACATCTGTTCTCAATCTTTTTAGTGAAGCTTCGGCTGCTTCTTTAATATGTTCCGGTTTACTATTTAAGCCGGGTAACTGTTTACCGCATTTAATATCTGTGTTGAATCCGAACTTTGTAGCGATAACTACCTTGTCTCTCATAGGAGAAAGCGCTTCGCCAACAAGTTCTTCATTTATGTATGGGCCATAAACTTCTGCCGTATCAAAGAATGTAATCCCAAGTTCTACGGCTTTACGGATTAATGAGATCATTTCTTTCCTATCCGGCACCGGGCCATAGGCAAAGCTCATTCCCATACAGCCAAGACCTATAGCAGAAACTTCAAGATCGCTTTTTCCTAACATGCGCTTTTTCATTTTCTATTCTCCTTACTTGTTAATCATATAAAGCTTCCTAAAAATTACGATGCTAAAATAAATAATGGAGTGCCGGCGGGACGTATACAAAAGGCGGGAAGATGGATACAGATTACGGTTTATGTTATAAGTTCCTTTTAAGGAAAATAATCTCTGTGATTATTTCACAAACTTTTTGAAATTAATTCCGCAGCTTAACATCATTTGCTTACGAATTACAATGTATTACTTTTTTGTAATAAAAATATTGATTAATCACCTTTCCTTTTTGGGCATCGTTAACCGCAAGCCACAATAGTGTACAAATTAAATCATAATTTCATATTTATAGCCAAATGTCTCCTTTATTCTTTTTATTCACAGAAAAGATTATTTTACATTCATATTTATTGAGTTGTATGTCATAGTGAAAATAATAGAATCCGAAACTACAGAAACTAAAAAATCTATCGCTCAATTAAGAGAGTCTCTTAAATCTATTTCTGCTATTCTCAATAAGCATCAAAAAGGCACCTTATATTTCGGGATCGATCCTATAGGCAATCCCGTTAAAAATATTCATTCCGAAAAAACGCTTAGAGATATTTCGCAAGTTATTTCCGATAACATCGAGCCTAAAATTTATCCATCCATTTCCTTAATCAAATACAACAATGTTTACATTATAAAAGTTGCATTTGAGGGCAGCCAAACTCCCTATGCCGCTGAAGGTAGATATTATATCCGTGTAGCTGATGAAGACAAACAAATGTCCTCTGAAGAATTGAAGAAATTTTTTCTTAACAATAAGGACCAGCGTTGGGATAGTTCCCCCAATCCCTCCGCAGCCTTAAAAGATATCGATTCAAAAAAAGTAAAAGACTTTTGTAAGATAGCTGGCATTAAGTTTACAAACCTTCCTGATGTTCTTGAATCATTAAATATTTATAAAAACGGTCGTCTGTTAAACGCCGCCATTGCTCTGTTTGCAAAAAGTCCTAATAAATATTTCCCTAATATTTTCTTAAGCTGTGCTGTTTTTGCAACCGATACTGCATCTACAATTATCGATCAGAAAAATTTCGAAGGCGATTTACTCTATCTAATGGAAGAAGCTGAAAAATATATTATACAAAACATTCACATTGGTATGACAGTAAATGGCCTCTATCTAAAGGATATTCCCGAATTAGACCAAGAAGCACTTCGCGAAGCTATAAAGCCATCATCAATGCATTCCTTCATCGTGATTATTATGATCCGGATTTTGTCTCTATTAGTATCTTCAAAGATAGAGTTGAAATTAAAAACCCCGGTAGCATTTTCGGCGGTCTCACAATTGCCGATATTACATCTCGTAATATTTCAAAACGCAGGAACAAAGTCCTTGCAGACTTATTTAATCGTGCTCATCTTGGAGAAAGAAAAGGCAGGGGCATTACTCTCATTCTCGAAAAAGAACCGGACACAGAATTCTCTTGGTTAGCAGGTATTTTTATTACCACCTTTAAAAGAAAAATTAAATCTACGCGCCAGAAGAATTTAATCCCCCAACCTGGTGGGGGATTAACTGGGGGAATAAAAGAAGTATATGGATTCATAAAAAAGAATCCTGGTTATAATACAAACTATATTTCTAAATCCGTATCAACACCGCTTAAAACAGTCGAAAAATGGATAAAGAAACTAAGACAAAAAGATTTAATAGAATTTAAGGGCTCTAAGAAAACTGGCGGTTATTATATTAAAAATATTTAATCCCCCAAATAGGTGAAGGTTTAAACGAAGGTATAATTGAGGGTATAAAAATCCTTTTATAGTTTATTTTATCCTTTACTAAGAAAATCGTATAGTTAAAGGAAACGGCTTTTTTTAACTATTCTAAAAACAATAAATATACCTCCGTCCTTCACAAATTCTACAGTGCTTCTATTAATTCTTTCCTGCTTCTTAGCTCTCAAAAAAAATTACCATGCAAACTCTTAAAAAAATTATTTCCTCCGTAGCACAGTTTATCAAACTGTGCCTTTCCGATAACCAAGGCAACCTTAGCTCCACAAGAATCTCCATGCTAATCATTGTTCTTTGGTTCCTTGCTGATTGGCTAATGGAATTCCATTCAAAAGGCATCTACACCCTTACATGGGAAAAGCTCACACTTCTTACATCCGCCTTCGGCTTAAAAGCTGTACAGAACTTTTCAGAGAACAAATCCGGAAATAACTAATGCCTGTTGTCGAAGTTGAAGCTCATCTCCAGTGTCGACTGATTTAAAGAGAAAAATCTGCTTGCGATAGAATTTAAAATGTAATGCAATGTTTTCAAATCGCACATAAAAAGAAATTAGTTTAGAAATTATACTGAAAGACATCACTTAATATTTATTGTTAAGACAAAAAAGAAAAATCTGTTTGAAGGAGCGGAGCGACTGAGTTATTTTTCTTTATATGACATGATAGAATTTCACATCTAAAGTATAATTTCAGAATTTCTTTTTCAGTGCATGTTCTTTTGTTTCTTTTCTTGCGTCAAGAAAAGAAAAAGCAAAACGCTTTCTCAATTTTACATTACATCCCTCATTCTCAGTTCCTTTCTTTGCTTCAAAAAAAGATAAAACCATGAAACAAAAACTCTTTTATATCGCCGTCATCATTATTGTCCTATCCGTCCTCTATGTCCTATTCCGTCCTATTAATAAATCTGTTCCGGAAATCCAAACCAAAACCGAAATATCATACTCACCTGGAAAGACACAGCAGCTCTACAAACAAGGCAAAGACTCCATAACAACCAAAACAAAATCCTTGCACGAAAATATTATCCTTCAGCCACCAGCAAAAGATTCATCATACACATTCACAAATGCAGATAGCAGCTATAATTTATCTCTTAATCTAAAACCGGATACTGCCGGCAATCTTCTCATGGATTATTTCCTGGATATAAAAACAAAAGACCTGGTTCGTATCGACACGATTTTTCTAACAAGGACTGATACACTAAAAATCAAACAAACAATTACAGAAAGAATCGAACCACCTTTTTACAACACCTTCTTATTCGGTGCAGTCGTAACCGGTTCAATAATTTTATTACTAACAATCTTAATTAGATGAAAAGTCCTTCTCCTGGTGACTGAGCTTGTCGAAGTCAAGGAGAAGGATTTAGGATGAGGTCATGGCACACGAAGACAAAATAAAACTCGCAATCGAACTAATAAAATTTTCCCTGTACATCGTTACACTTATCATTTCAATTGCCTTTGCATTTAATTCGATGGACAAAAGAATTTCAATCATTGAATCCGAAATGAAATACAAAGTCAACACCACACTTCTTCTTGAAAAACTTGATCAAGTCAAAGACGAAATCAACAAAAAGATCGAATCCGAAATTTCAAAGGTCAAAAAATAACTCAACGTTCCGTTCGGGCATATTTTTCGCTGCTGCACTCCGCAAGCTAAAAAGAAAGTTATAAAAATAATTTACTTCTTTTTTTCTTGCTTCGTTCCACTGACAAAAAATCCGCCCTCTCCTCACTTTCTCAAAAACTCAAAATGCAAGAAAACGAAAATCCTACATTGGTAAACATACTTAACATGAGGACTCACCTCACCCTGACATTGTCAGCCAGATTTACATAAGGCACATTATAGTACAGGCAAATCATCTTTACATTACCTTCTCTTTCCCGTCAAGGCTCGGCTCATACAAAGTTAAAATATCTTACTGCTGTTACATCTAATTAAGTTTATTAGTTAGTTTAAAAGCCTTGCCGAGACTGGCTGTCGACCGTCCTATAATGTGGTCTTATGTAAACTCGGCACGAAACCTTGTCAGCTTATCAGCGGTCGCTACATGCGGGGTGAAGACAATTTCTGCCCGCATTCCGCTCCCTTATATTTGCAAAGACGGCGGCGGGTCGATGACTCCGCTTAGCTCCATAAGAGTATTTGCTTTAAATTTTAATTCTCAGTTGAATGCAAATACACTTATTCCGCTTCGTCTGCCGCCGCCTTTTTATCCGCCTCTGGTGGAAGACACTCATACACCACCTTTCCTTTTCACCAAAAACATTTTCTTTTCAAAAACCCTAAACACAAAAACGCAGAATCTCAAAAAACAATTTCTATCTTTTTATTATCATCATAATCTCAAATACAAATTCAATTTCTTAATCCGCGCAAATCCGCGTAATCAGTGTCATCCGCGTTCTATTGTGCTTTCTTACAAACAACTGCAAACAAAGTAATATCATTACTTGTTGCACAATTTCAATTCTCAAAATATCTTTCCCTCAAAAAAGATTCATCATGAAAAAATCAAAAATATTTCTTCTGATTGTACTTCTTCTATTGCTATTCAATACAAGTAAATGTCAAACTCTTCCGCAGCACTTGCCTTACGGCTACACAATCAAATCCAAAGTCGCAAGAGTAATTGACGGCGATACATTCGTACTTGCTGATTCTCAACACGTCCGGATGCTGGGTGTAAATACCCCCGAAATAGAGCGGCTTGGAAAGCCCGCAGAAGCTTTCGCTGATTCTGCTTTTCATTTCATACGTGCCTTGCTGCTAGGTAAGTTTGTCAAGCTCACCTTCGATGAAAAGACCTATGATATGTTCGGAAGATTGCTCGCTTATGTTTGGTTAATTGATTTATCCGGGAAGGATTCGCTTTTCATTCAAGCAGACCTTCTCAAAACCGGCTTATGCCGTATCAGCCATTACCCGAAAGGTAAGAGGTACTACGATTTATTCTACAACCTTCGCCGCACCGCAAGAAAAAACCATCTAGGCATTTGGTCCAATGACTAAACAATTTTCACATTGTCATTCCCGCGAAACCTGTCCCTTTGGGAGTGGGAATCCAAATCCTTTATCATGTCATTCCCGCAAAAGCGGGAATCCACTCCCTCCACTTTGTCATTCCGATGAATATCGGAATCTCAATTCCTTAAATGTTTCTGAACTTCTTACAAATCCCGTATTCTTCCAAATCCAAGCCTATGGCTTGATCGATGAGATTGCTTTACGCAACCTCATCATCAAATATGAATACAGAACTTTGCGCAGCAAACTGCATCTTGGCGATGCAGTTTACGAACTTTCACAAAAATACTTTCTCTCTGAATATGCAATTAATAATATCCTCTTCCGGAAGCGCACCAAAAAGCCAATCTCTTCCCCTGCAATCAAATTTTAATATTACTCAGAAGTACATAAATAATAAACACCAACAAACCATAATAAATAATAGTATACTTGACTATTGATTATAAAATACTTAACTTTTTTCAGTAATTCATAATCACTTCTAAGAAAGGAATTATATAATGGATTACAAGAACAATTTTATTTATATCCTTCCAGGTCTGCGCGATAAAGATGAATTCTATGATAATATCTTTCACGAAACAAAAACTTGGAGCCGGATCTGGCGCCTTTCCGTTAGTTTCATAGTATTTACATTTATCTATGGTGCAGTGATGGGCTCATATAGTAGTCTTTTACAGTCATTAACAGCCGGTATAAAGGTTCCAGTTTTATTTATTCTTTCCTTAGTAATTTGTTTTCCGGCTTTCTTCGTTATTCAATTTATTCTAGGCTCAAAGATGCAGTTGTCGCACATGATAATTATCATTTTATCCGGTTTTATGTTGACTGCTGCTATCATGGTTTCATTCACTCCAATTATATTGCTCTTTGTACTTACCGGCGGAAATTATTATTTCCTGCAGCTTCTGCACATTACAGTCTTTGCACTCGCCGGGATTTTTGGAATGAAAACCGTACTCGATGCTTTGAAGTATTCATGCGAGCAAAAGAATGTGTATCCCAAAACCGGCGTGGAAGTATTCCGGTATTGGGTTGTTATACTTGCTTTTGTAGGAATCCAGATTGCATGGAATATGCAGCCGTTCCTTGCGGAAAAAACGGAAGGCTATTCTTTGTTTAAGAAATATAAGGGTAATTTCTATACCGCCGTTGTCTATTCATTCCAGCAATTAATAAGCCCTGAAAAAGAATCTGCAAAACTACCTAATAAACAATTCCAATTTTATCGGGATACAACAAATACGGTAAAATAGTATGAATGATAATGAAATTATGACGCTTGAAGAAGTTGCTGAATATCTTAAAGTAAAGCCTCAAACTATTTACACCTGGGCTCAAGAAAAGAAAATTCCTGCCGCAAAAATCGGGAAGGAGTGGCGCTTTAAAAAATCTGTTAT
>JAKAKL010000132.1 GCA_021824565.1 Bacteroidota bacterium
ATAAATACGGCGACCAATTTCTAAATAAAATTTATACGGAAAAAGAACTGGAATACTGTCTAAGTAAAGCGAGTAAATACCAGCATCTTGCCGCGAGGTTTGCAGCCAAGGAAGCAGTGTTTAAGGCGATCTCAACAGGGTGGAGCAAAGAAGTCGGCTGGCACGATATCGAGATTTATAATGAAGCAAACGGAATGCCGCTTGTGAAGTTAAGAAACGGTTTGGAATCATTTTTATCAAACGACAAAAACTTAAAAATTTCCATGAGCCATTCAAAAGATTATGTCGTTTGCATGGCAATAGTTTATAAAGAAATAAACAACACACTTTAGTCAGAAATTTTATCTGTTCCTATTTTTAGAAATATATTGGAAAATCCATCTCCATTTAAGTATATTTTCACATTAAAAATATTCCTTATGGTAAAAAACGCTTTAAGGAACGAAAATAATTATTAGAAAGACAAATTTACGATTTCAAAGAAAACATTTAATATTTATAATTACGGATCGCTGACGCTGGTAGTTCTCTTTATCATACTTATGCTGCTGCGGGCGGTTCCAAAAATTGTTAATACATATTTTCTGGTAATAACTATTATTCTACTTGTAGCCAGAATAGTTTTAAGAGTAATATTTTTAAAACAAGGTAAATCAAACGTAGGAGGTTGACTTCGAACCGGCTAAAAATGTTAACGGCAAGTTAAATGCAAAGGTTTTGATTTTGAATCAAAGCTACGAGCCATTAACTGTCTGCAATATAAAGAAAGCCATAATTTTAATTTATCTTGGAAAAGCTGAACTTGTACTTCAAGATAAAAGGAAAGAATTAAGAAGCGTTTCAAGGGCTTACCCGTGGCCGAGTATAATACGGCTCAGCCAGTTTATAACAGTTCCTTACAAGAAAGTTGTGCTTACCAGAAAAAATATTTTGAGAAGAGACGGCTATAAATGCTCATACTGCGGCAGAGGCGATCTGGCTTTAACAATTGATCATATTGTACCTAAATCAAAAGGAGGTACAGATTCCTGGGAAAATTTAATTTGCGCCTGCACGATTTGTAATAATAAAAAAGGCGACAGGACACCAGATGAAGCTAATATGAAATTGTTGAACAGACCGTTCAAGCCAAGTCACATAATGTTCATAAAAAATGTAGTAGGCAAATTAGATGAAAATTGGAAGCCGTATCTTTATCTTTCATGAGATTTTCTATTTACTCTCAACTACGATTCATTAAAAAATAATTATGGCAAAAAAAAGAATACTTAGCGGTATGCGTCCTACCGGCAAACTGCACCTAGGACATTACGTTGGCGCTTTAGAAAATTGGATCAATCTTCAAAATGAATATGAAAGCTACCACCTTATTGCTGACTATCATGTTCTAACGACAAAGCTGGACACATCTGATATTTATCAAGACTCAATAGACATGCTGATAGACTGGTTGTCTTGCGGGTTGGATCCGCAAAAAAGCCCTATGTTCAGGCAGTCGCAAATTAAAGAGCATACGGAATTAAATTTAATTTTTTCTATGCTGATAACTGTTAACAGGCTTGAAAGAAATCCTACATTGAAAGATCAGATAAGAGATTTAAATATTGAAAACGTTATATACGGACATTTAGGCTACCCAGTTCTCCAATCAGCAGATATTCTTCTTTACAAAGGCAACTATGTACCTGTTGGTGAAGATCAAGTCCCTCATGTTGAAATTTCGAGAGAGATAGCTCGCAGATTTAACACTAACTACGGCGAAGTATTTCCTGAACCCGAACCGCTGCTTTCAAAATTTTCAAGACTTTCTGGCTTAGATGGTAATGCAAAGATGAGCAAGTCGCTTAACAATACTATTCTGCTTTCTGATGAGCCGGAAACAGTGAAGGCTAAACTAAAGAAAGCTGTTACCGATCCAAAGAAAATTAGAAAAGGAGATCCGGGAAATCCTGATATTTGTCTCGTATTTTCTTATCATAAAAAATTTAATTCGGAAGAAGCTCATGAAATAGATGTGAACTGCAGATCGGGCGCATTAGGCTGTGTGGACTGTAAGATGAGATGTGCCGCAAAGATTTCAATTTTTTTAGAGCCTATTATTGAAAAGAGAAAATATTACGAGGATAGAATTAATACTGTTGTTGATATTCTTCAAGACGGCGAAGAAAGAGGAAGAAAAGTTGCTGCCGCAACAATAAATGAAGTCCATGAAAAAATGAAGTTAGGTTGACTTTGTATAAAATAAAATTAGATCAGTTTGAAGGACCGCTTGATCTTCTCCTTTTTTTTATTAAAAGAGACGAATTGAATATCTATGATATCCCTATTTCAAAAATTACTAAAGAATTTTTGGATTATGTTAATCTAATTAAAATGCTCGATCTTGAAGTTGCCGGTGATTTCATCTTAATGGCTTCTACTTTAATGCACATAAAAGTTAGAATGCTTTTGCCGAGAGAAGTTGATGAAAAGGGAGAAGAGATTGATCCGCGTGCAGAATTAATTCAAGCACTGCTCGAATATAAGCGGTACAAAGAAATGTCAGAGGAGCTTTCGTTCTTTGAATCGAATCAGCGTAAAATAAATTACCGCGGCAATTATTCTGCAGATGAAAAAGTATCTCCACCGGAATATGAAATTCTATTAAAGAATGTAACTATTTTTGATCTTGCAAAAGCGTTTAAAAAAGTTCTCGATGGAATTAAGCCGGAAGTTTTTCATGAAATAAAAAAGATAAATATTTCTATCGAAGAACAAATAAGCTTTATCATGGATAAGCTTGATAAAGAAGCAGAACTTCACTTTCTTAGCATGGTCAACGAGATGCGAGAAAAGATCAGAATAGTAATAACCTTTATTGCGCTTTTAGAATTAACTAAAGCCGGCATGATAGGAATTAAAGAATCGTCTGCCTTTAATGATTTTGTATTATACAAACTAATAAATGGATAATATATATTTAAATATAATTGAAGCTCTAATTTTTTCTTCGGACGATCCAATACCATCGGCTGAGATTGTAAAAGCTATTAAAGGAATTGACGGTGAGGAAATTCAAATTTCAAATGATGAAGTAGAACTTGCCGTGGATGACTTAAATAAAAAATATGTCGAGCAGAACGTTGCTTTCCATATTGTCAGAATCGCAAGCGGATTTCTATTTGCTACAAAACCGGAATATGCAAAATACGTTGGTTATTTATCCTCTGAAAAAAGTAAGCGAAGATTAAGCCAGGCAGCCCTTGAAACCCTTGCTATTATTGCATACAAACAGCCTATAACCAAACCTGAATTAGAATCGATAAGAGGCGTTAACTCCGACTATATTTTAAGCACGTTGCTAGAAAAGAATTTAATAGCAATTTCAGGCAGAGCGGAAACTATAGGAAGACCATTATTATATAGTACTACAGATGAATTCCTAAAATATTTCGGACTTAACAAACTAAGTGATCTTCCGAAACCTCGTGAAATCGACGAGATTATGAAAGACGAAGACTTCTTAGAGCAGCGACAAAAAATAATGATGAACATAATTGAAGAAACTGTTGAAAATGAATCCAACGAAGAACAGAATAACATCGACGAGACTTAATAAATTTATTTCGGAAAGCGGGATTTGCTCGCGGCGCAAAGCCGAGGAAATGATTTTAGCAAAACGCGTTACTGTTAATAACAAAATCATAACACAACTTTTTTTTAAAGTTAACCCAGCCAAAGATAAAGTATTTCTTGACGGCGAGAGAATTGCTCCCAAAAGACATTTATACTTTTTACTTAATAAACCAATGGGAGTTGTTACAACTACGAATGACGAAAAAAACAGGAAGACGGTCATTGATCTTATCAAGACAAATGAGAAAATTTTTCCAATCGGAAGATTAGATTTTAACACGACCGGCGTTCTTCTTTTGACAAATGACGGAGAGTTTTCAAATTTATTAACGCACCCAAGAAACAAAGTTCCTCGCGAGTACGAAGTAAGGTTAGACCGCCATCTTACGGATGAAGATATTGATAAACTCCAAACCGGAATTTTTATCGAAGGCAAGCGGGGAAGATTTGAAAAAATTTCATTTACAAATAGGAATTCTAAAAAGTTTGTAAATGTTGTGGCGAGTGAAGGAAGAAATCATTTTGTGAAAAATATGTTTTCCGCTTTAAGCTACACGGTTGTATCATTGAATAGAGTGAGCTTCGCAGGCTTTAAGGCGGATGTACCATTAGGCTCATTCAGGGCTTTATCAAAATTTGAAATTTCCGGAGTTATAAATAAATATGGTCGTTAGACTTTTTTATGTATCACTTTTTGTTTTAGTAATTTCTTCTCCGTTTTTCGCACAACAGGCCGAACGGGATACAGTACCGAAATATTCATACCAAACTGTTTCGGAATTCTGGTCACAGATGAACGATATTTTTAACGACCCTAATTTCAGCAATGCAGAATGGGGTGTAGTAATACAATCTCTTGAAACAGGCGAATATTTTTATAAGCGCAACGAAGACAAACTGATGATGCCTGCTTCAAATATAAAATTATTTACAACTGCAGCGGGACTAATCCTCCTTGGAAGCGACTATAGATTTAGTACAAGCGTTTATATGAACGGCAAACTCGATGGATCAACTTTAAGAGGTGATCTTGTTGTGCAAGGTCGGGGCGATCCAACTATTTCAGGCAGGTTTTATGATGATGATATGTTCAAAGTCTATAATGATTGGGCGGATTCACTTTCAAATCTTGGCATTGATGAAATAACTGGAAATATAATCGGCGATGATAATTCTTTTGATGAAGTCGGACTCGGTACAGGCTGGAGCTGGGACTATGAAAGTGAATGGTTTTCTGCTCCTTCAAGCGCGATTTCGTTTAATGATAATTGTATAAACATTTCTGTTTATGTTAATAAAGCAAATAATCAACCGCAGGTAGTTACACAGCCGAATACAAAGTATGTCATCATACTAAATAAGGTCGCTACGGTTCCAAACGATTCGGTTACTTCAATAAATATTTATAGAGATATGGGCACGAACGTTGTGACCGTATACGGAACCATAAAACAAAATTCTGATACCATTAACACGTTCGCGACGGTAAATAATCCAACGCAGTATTCCATGGTTGTTCTGAAAGATGTACTAAGAAAAAAAGGAATAGTCATTGACGGTTATCCAATAGATGTGGATGATATTTCGCAGCCGCTTGATTACACTAAGATGAGCAAACTTTTTACTCAGTATTCTCCGCCTCTAAAAGAAATAATAAAAGTAATTAATAAAAACAGTCAGAATTTTTTTGCAGAGCAACTATTAAAGACAATCGGACTTGAGAAAGAGAATTTTGGAAGCGCTTCAAAAGGTATTGAAGCCGAGAACAAAATATTTAGAGAGATGGGAATAAATACTGAAGGCATGAGTATAGTTGACGGCAGCGGACTTTCTCGGCTGGATCTTTGTACCCCGAGACAGATAGTTACTCTTTTAAGCTATATGTATAAGAGCAAATATTTTATTCCTTTTTATAATTCTCTCCCAATCGCAGGCGTTGACGGCACTTTAGGAACTCGAATGCAAAATACAAAAGCGCAGGGAAATATTAGAGCAAAGACAGGCTTTCTCGAAGGTGTAAGGAGCCTTTCTGGATATGCTTTTACAGGCGATCATGAACCGGTGGCTTTCTCAATTATAGTAAATAATTTTAATGTACCAATTAAATTAGCGGAGAATATTCAGGATCTAGTTTGTCTTCGCTTAGCAAACTTTAGAAGAAAATAACGGAGGATTCTTGGACAATAATATTCAGCAAGACATTAACGTTCTTATAAAAAGACGTTTTGAAGAATTAGAAGAATTAAGACAGAAAGGATTTGAACCATTTGCTTATTCATTTGAAGTAAATTCTGATTCGGAAGATGTAAGAAGTAATTTTAAAGACGATGAAAAAAGAACGGTAAGGATTGCCGGAAGAATAATGGCAATAAGAAGGATGGGCAAGGCTTCATTTGCGCATATCCAGGATGCGAACGGGAGAATTCAAGTTTATTTGAGAAAAGATGATATTGGTGAAAGCTATGACTCCTTTAAGCTAATGGACATTGGCGACATAATTGGTGTGGAAGGTTTTGTATTTAAAACAAAGACCGGAGAAATATCTGTTCATGTTACATCACTAATGATATTAACCAAGACTCTGAAACCTATTCCTATTGCTAAAGAAACAATTGACGAGCAAGGAAATAAAATTGTTCATGATCAATTTTCGGATAAAGAACTGCGTTACCGTCAACGTTATGTTGATCTTATTGTTAACCCGGATATCAAAGATGTTTTCGTAAAGAGAAGTAAAATAATTTCTGCAATGAGAAAATATCTCGACTCACACGATTATATAGAAGTAGAAACTCCTATCCTTCAGCCAATGTACGGCGGAGCAGCCGCGAGACCTTTCATTACGCATCATAATACGCTTGACACAACTTTGTATTTGCGCATTGCAGATGAACTATATTTGAAAAGATTAATCGTCGGAGGTTTCAACGGCGTTTATGAAATTTCCAAAGATTTTAGAAACGAAGGAATGGATAAGACACACAATCCTGAATTTACAATGATGGAATTATATGTTCCTTATAAAGATTATGATTGGATGATGTCTTTCGTAGAAAGTATGATACATCAAATTTGTACGGAAGTTTTTAAGAGAATCGAATTTATTTATGACGAACATAAAATAAATTTTACTTCACCATGGGCGCGAATATCAATGATAGATGTTCTAAAAGAAAAAATTAATCTCGACGTTTTAACATCATCGTTTGATGAACTTAAAAAAGCTGCGGTAAAATTCGGGATAGAGACCAAAGGGCTTGAAACGAAAGCAAAATTAATCGATGAAATCTTCAGCGAACTTGTGCAGCCGGAATTAATTCAGCCGACTTTTGTAATCGACTATCCGCTTGAATTATCTCCATTAGCTAAAAAACACCGCACAAAAAAAGGTGTTGTCGAAAGGTTTGAAGGATACGTTGCTGGAAGAGAAATTTGCAATGCTTTCAGCGAACTTAATGACCCGGTAGATCAAAAATCAAGATTTGAAGATCAGGTAAAAATGAGAGAGGCTGGCGATGAAGAAGCGCATCAAATCGACGAGGATTTTATACGCGCGCTTGAATACGGCATGCCTCCAACTGCGGGGCTTGGAATCGGTATAGACAGGCTAGTTATGCTGCTGACAAATCAAAGCTCAATTCGCGATGTGATTTTTTTCCCGCAAATGAAACCAGAAGTTAAAAGTTAAAAAAAATTATTCAGCTATTCGTTGAATCTTATTTATAAAATAAAAGATCCTTGACGAGTTAAATAATCAACAGTGACTTAGAATACTCAGTTTATTTACCATGTTGTTTATGTTATAAATAAGAAGAATTATCTAATGAAGCGCTGTTTAGTAAAATAAAAATTTTAGCTATAGATTTGACATTCAACAATATTAAGTATTTATGAAAACAAGGTTGGGAAAATTAAAAATTCCTTTTACGATTGCAGTATTAACATTAGGGATTGTTTTAGGAATTTTAATTCAAAAAGTTTTTTCAGACGATTCTCTCCAGGACAGCATAATTAAATTTAATGACGTCTTAACTTACACTGAAAAATATTATGTAGATAAAGTAGATTCCCAAAAGCTGGTTGAAGCGGCTATAAACGGGATGCTGAATAAACTGGACCCGCATTCAGTTTATATTCCCGCAAAAGATATGCAATCAGTTGAGGATTCGTTCCGCGGAGATTTTGACGGAATAGGAATTGAGTTTCAAATATTAAATGACACCTTGACAGTAATTGCACCGATCACGGGCGGACCAAGTGAAGCGCTTGGAATTTCATCAGGGGATAAAATTGTAAAAATTGATACTCAAAGTGCAATAGGAATAACCAATGAACAAGTCAGGCAGAGATTAAGAGGACCTTCCGGTACAAAAGTAAGTGTAACTATTTTAAGGTACGGCGTAAAGAAACCAATTGTTTATGAAATAACTCGCGCTAAAATTCCTTTGTATTCCGTAGACGCCCATTTTATGTATAATGAAAATACCGGTTACGTAAGCGTGTCAAGATTTTCAGAAACAACTTATGATGAATTAGTAAAAGCTTTAGTCGAGTTGAAGAAAGAAGGTATGAAACAGCTTATCCTTGATTTGCGCGGTAATCCCGGCGGTTATTTAAATCAAGCTGTTGAGGTCTCAAATATTTTTATTGACGGAAATAAAAAAATAGTTTATACTAAAGGCAGAAGATCGGAATTTGATGAAGAATATGATGCTACTAAGCCTGCGCAATTTAAAAATCTTCCTTTAATTATTTTAGTCAACGACGGCAGCGCCTCGGCAAGTGAAATAGTATCGGGAGCAATGCAGGATTGGGATAGAGCATTAATTGTCGGCGAAACAACTTTTGGCAAAGGACTGGTTCAGCGGCAATTCTCACTGCCGGATAATTCTGCTCTTCGTTTAACAATCGCGCGTTACTATACTCCATCGGGGAGGTTAATCCAAAGAGATTACAAAAAAATAAAAAATAAAGAAGAATATTTTGAAGACGCCGGGAAAAACAACGATAAACAAGGCAACAATATTGAACATACTGCCGAAAAAAATTCTTCACTGCCGGAGTTTAAAACTCATGATGGAAGGATCGTATATGGCGGCGGCGGGATTACACCGGATTATATTATTAAATCCGACAGCTTAACGGATTATACTATTAATTTGATGAAAAATAATATTTTTTATCAATTCTCAATGACTTATCTGGATAAATATAAAAATCAGATTGAATCCGAATACGGGAAAGATGTAAATAAGTTTGTCAGAAATTTTAATTTTACTAAAGAAGACTTAAAAGATTTTATATCTTTCGCAAGCGGGAAAAAAGTGATTTTAAATCAAAAGGATTTTGATAGAGATAAAGATTATATTACCGCTCGATTAAAAGCTGAAGTTGCACGCAGCATCTGGAATAATGAAGGCTGGTACAAAGAAATTTTAACTGTTGACGACCAGTTGCTAAAAGGTGTAACGCTGTTCAATGAAGCTAAAGATTTAGCCGGATTAAAATAAATGAAAAGAACATTTATTTTTTTATTGCTCTCAGCATTAGTATTTACTGCTTTTAGAGAGAGCGATGAAAATTATTTATCATTCAGATATAATTTTTATTCAGACAAACATCTTCAAGTAGGTGAAGAATTAACTTACGTTGTAAGTTATTCGTTCATAAAATTAGGAGAAATAAAAATTGTTGTGAGAAATAAAAGAGTTGAAAACGGACAAACTTATTATAGTGCTATAGGGTATATTGATTCATATTCCGGAGTTCCGTTTGTGGATCTGCACCAAATTTACGCAAGCACTTTGAATTCAGAATATTATTCCGTTTTTTTTAGAGGTCTTGTGAGAGATAAAGATTACACAACTTACACAGACTATATTTTCAATTATAAAAGATCAATCATTCACATAAAGAAAGGGAAATTGCAGCCTCCGGAATTATGGACAGACTCAACAACATCAGCTCCATATGAATATCAAGACGGACTTTCGATGCTATACTATGCGAGGATGCATAGCGGCGAAAATGAAACAGTTAATATTCCTTGCTTTGTAAAAGAAAAGAAAGAAAATACCGTTATTAACTTTTATCCTCATGTTACAAGCGTAACTATTGACGCGGTAAATTATCCGATTGCATGTACACACCTTGACGGCAACATGAACTTTATAAGTATATTCGGATTGACAGGCTATTTTGAAGGATGGTTTTCAGCAGATGACGCAGCCGTTCCGATTGTAGCGAAAATGAAAGTAATTATTGGAAATATTAGAGTAGAATTAAAATCATGGAAGAGAGACGGATGGACGCCGCCGAGATATCCCAAAAGTTAGAAGAAGAAATAAAAATCTTTCCTTATTTAGGTCATTTGCCTAAGATTGGAAAAAATGTATTTTTGGCTTCGGGAGTAAAAATTATTGGTGACGTGGAAATTAGAGATGAATCGAATGTTTGGTATAACACAGTTATACGCGGCGATGTGCATTATATTAGAATTGGAGAATTGACAAATATTCAAGATTGTTCAATGTTGCATGTTACGAACGGCAGGTTTCCCTTAAATATAGGAAATAAGGTAACTATCGGGCATTCAGTAAAATTACACGGCTGCACTTTAAAGGACTTGTGCTTAATCGGTATTGGTGCTATTGTTTTAGACGGAGCAGTCGTGGAAGAAAATTCAATGGTTGCAGCAGGATCGGTTGTAAAGCCGGGTTTTATTGTTCCGTCACGGAAACTTGTAGGAGGCGTTCCGGCAAAAGTCATAAGAGATTTAACTGAAGAAGAAATTAAAGATTTTGAAAGTTCAGCTTATCGTTATAAAAAATATACAGAATTAACAATTAAGTCGTTAAAGGAAGTCAGAAGCTAAAATGTATTTAAAATTTTGGGGCACAAGAGGTTCAATTCCTGTCCCCGGAAACAAGACTTTAAAATACGGAGGTAATACCCCGTGTATTGAGTTTCGTACAGACGATAACGAGATTTTCATTTTTGATGCCGGTACTGGTATTAGAAATTTGGGTAAAGCTCTTTTAAAAGAAAATTATAACGATAAAATAAAAATTTTTTTGAGCCATTATCATTGGGACCATATTCAGGGTATACCTTTTTTCCAACCGTTGTACGAAGAGAATAATAAAATAATTTTTATTGGAGAAAGTAATCACGAAAAGGGAATTGAGAATCTTTTAAGCGGTCAGATGAATGACAATTATTTTCCGGTCAATATCAGTCAGGTTAAAAGCACTATCAGTTTTGAGAAGATTGAAACAAACAAACATTATGATTATGGAAATTTAAAGATACAAACTCTAAGCGCAAATCATTCTTCGCCTACACTGATTTTTAAGATAACAATTAAAAATAAAACTTTTCTTTATGTCCCGGATAACGAGTTGTTTATTGAAAATAATAACGAATCTCCTTCTATTTCGGAAATCAAAAAATTAAATATTAATTTTATTAATTTCTGCAAAGGCTGCGATTACTTAATTCATGACAGCTTTTACGAAGAGCCTGCCGTAAAATCCAAAAAAGGCTGGGGACACTCCGGTAATGTTTCTTTAGCATATTTTAGTATTTTAGCGGAGGTAAAAAATTTAATCTTATTTCATTTTAACCCTGATTATGATGATGATAAGATTGATGACATTGTAGAAGGCACTAGGTTAATCTTCTCTAATGAAAATAAAAATATTAATTGCATTGCCGCTACCGAGGATTTGAAAATAATTATTTAAACTTACTTTCAGTTTTTTTAATACGTGGTTAAAAATTTATATGTTAATACAAGGGCACAATACAAGATCAGTAAAAAAACTGTTCACGACACTGCCTATCTTATAAAAAAAGAATTAGAGTTTGACGTTTCGTCAGTAATTATTAATTTCATATCAAGTAATGAGATAATTGAAATCAATAAGAAATATTTAGGACACAATTATTCGACTGATATAATTACGTTTAATTACAGCGGGAGCAATGAAGATTTAGATGGGGAGATTTTTATCTCTGTAGACGACGCCTGCGAAAATGCAATAAAATTTAGAGCCCGTTATCAAGATGAAATTATTCGACTTGTAATTCACGGTTTTTTACATTTATTAGGATTTGACGATACAGAACGGGCAAAGAAAAAAGAGATGAAAAAATGGGAAAACAAATTGTGCAGAAACTGCGCAGAAAAAATTAGTATTAAATAAGAAATATATTCACAATATTCTTTAGAAATTAAAAAGCATGAGTAAAAATTTAGTTTTGGTTGAATCTCCGGCGAAGGCTAAAACCATAAATAAATATCTTGGAAAAGAATTCGTCGTCGAACCAACTGTTGGACACATAAAAAATCTCCCTAAGAGCAAACTAGGCGTTGATGTTGAAAAAAACTTTGAGCCTCAGTTTGTAACGATAAGAGGAAAGGGTGACGTAATAAAAAAAATTAAAACGCTTGCTTCAAAAAGCAAAAATATTTTTATTGCAACTGACCCTGACCGTGAAGGAGAAGCAATAGCGCAGGATATTGCGGACATCCTAAACGCTGATTCAAAAATTCAAAGAGTTTTGTTTAATGAAATAACAAAAAGCGGCGTGCAGAAGGCTATGCAAAGCCCAAGACTGATTGATTCAAATTTAGTTTCATCTCAAAGAGCGCGCAGAGTAATGGACAGAATTATCGGCTACAAAATGTCCCCCTTCCTCTGGAAATCCGTTATTGAAATGTCAGGTACAGCCCTTTCAGCTGGAAGAGTGCAGTCGGTCGCCTTAAAAATTATATGCGACCGCGAAGTCGAAATTGAAAAATTTATCCCGACCGAGCATTGGTCCATCTGGGCAATCTTTACAACTGACAAAAGAGAATCATTTAAAGCAAAGCTTTTCAGCGTTGACGGCAAGGATGTTAGAACACAGCCAAAGCCGGTTATGACAGAGGAAGATTGGAACGAATTTTTAAAAGAATGTGTTGCCATTGCAAACGAAGCTCAAGCATCAGAATTATTTGAAAGAATTTTAGACAAGAAGAATTTTTTTATTACTAACGTTATTAAAAGGAATACTAAGAGAAACCCTCCGGCACCTTTTATTACAAGCACATTGCAAGCCGAAGCTTCACGTCGATTAAAAATGAGACCTAAGCAGACAATGGTACTTGCTCAAAAACTTTACGAAGGCGTTGAACTTGGAAGTGAAGGACTTCAGGGCTTAATCACCTATATGAGAACTGACTCAACGAGAATCAGCGAGGAGAAAATTTCTGAAGTAAGAGATTTTATAAAGGATTCGTTCGGCTCAAATTACCTTCCTGAAACTCCAAACAACCACGAAAAGAAAAATAAAGCCAACGTGCAGGATGCGCATGAAGCAATACGACCAACCTCATTGAAATATTCTCCCGAGTTTGTGAAAAAATTTCTTGATAACAAATCATATAAGTTGTACGAATTAATATGGAGAAGATTTATTGCTTCGCAGATGAATCCAGCTATTCTCGAAACGACGGTTGTTGAAATAACTTCGGATGAGTTTTTGTTTAAGGCTTTTGGAAGCGCTGTTAAATTTAACGGCTTCATGCAGATATATGAAGAAATTATTGAGCAGAAGGAAAACGCAGAGGAAAAAGAGGAATACAGAAATGAAACAATTCCGCTTGGACTTGAGAAAAATCAGAAACTGTCTCTTGATGAATTAAAAAAGACACAGCATTTTACAAAGCCCCCGGCAAGATTTACTGAAAGTTCTTTAATTAAGGAACTTGAAAGCAAAGGCATAGGCAGACCAAGTACTTATTCTTTAATTGTTGGAACTATTCAGGATAGAAAATATGTCGATCAGGTTGATAGAAAAATTATTCCTACAAAGCTTGGCAAGGAAGTAAACAAAATTTTGGTCAAGCATTTTCCAAATATTATCAATGAAGATTTTACTGCAAGCATGGAAGGAGAGCTTGATCAAATTGCTCAAGGCGAAAATATTTACGAAAAAGTATTAACAGATTTTTACGAGCCGTTCTCTGAGGCTCTTAAACACGTTGAAGATAAGATTGAAAAAATAAAATGCGATCTTTGCGGACACGAAATGGAAATCAAAGTAGGAAGATTCGGAAGGTATTTAGCGTGTACAAATTATCCTGAGTGTAAGAATATAAAATCTTTTAAAGATATTTATGCTCAGAACCAGGAGCCGGAATATACGGGTGAAACATGCGAGAAGTGCGGTGCAAGAACAGTTTATAGGAACGGCAAGTTCGGAAGATTCATCGGATGTGAAAGATATCCGGACTGCGACTTTGTAAAAAATATTTCACTGGGAGTTAAGTGTCCAAAGTGTGGAGAGGGAAGTGTAGTCGAAAGAAAATCAAAGCGCAATAAAATATTTTACGGCTGCTCCAGATATCCCGATTGCGATTTCGTAAGCTGGTATAAGCCTGTTCCTCAAGCTTGTCCGAACAATGATTCGGATTACATGGAACAAAGATATTCAGCGAAGAAAGGGAACTATCTAAAGTGTCCTGTTTGCTCTGAAGAATTGATGCCAGAAGAAGTTGAAGAGGTCGAAGAAAGCTAATGAATATTGAGCAGTTAATCGAGAAATATTTGGAAGACATTTCCAAATTAAAAAGATATTCTGCTTTAACGGTAAAATCTTATTCTGCAGATTTGGAGAGTTTTTATTTTTTTTGCAAAGAAGCCGGAAAAACCAATGTTGAAGAAATTTCAGAAAGGTTCGTGCGTTCATACCTCGCAAAACTTAATGAAGATAAACTTGAACGAACATCAATTTCAAGAAAACTTTCTTCGTTAAGAGGAATTTTTAAATTTTCATTTCAGCATGATTATATCAAAGTAAATCCGGTACTAAGTTTATCTAATCCGAAGACGAAAAGAAAACTTCCGGATATTACAACGGCAGATTCTATTCTTGAAATCTATAAAGAGATTGAAATATATTCAAAAGAACCAGAACTGCATAAAGCAATATTTGAAATTTTATACGGATGTGCAATTCGTGTTTCCGAACTTTGCAAATTAAATTTATCTGACTTAGATTTAGAGAGAAAAAGTTTAACTGTAGTCGGCAAGGGAAATAAAATGAGAGTAGTTCCGGTTGGTAAGAAATCAGTTGAAATTTTGAAAGAGTACCTTGCTAAGAGAGAAGGTGCAGTATTTAGTGAGCCGCTTTTCATGACAGCAAAAAAGGGACGGATATATCCCAGAATGGTCCAGAGAATCGTTACAAAATATTTAAGTAAGGTTACTGATATTAAAAAGCGAAGCCCGCATATATTACGTCACAGCGCAGCAACGCATATGCTTGACAATGGGGCTGACCTTCGCGCAGTAAAAGAAATTCTTGGTCATGAAAATCTTTCTACTACGCAAATTTATACGCATGTTAGTATTGAGAGATTAAAAGCCACATACAAAAAAGCGCATCCAAAATCATAAATCCGGAGGTTATTATGAACATTTCAATAACAGCAAGAAAGTTTAAAGCTCGAGAAACTTTAAAGGAGTTCGTTAATTCCGAAGTAAGCTCGCTTCAAAAGTTCTTCGACAATATTTTAGATGCCGATGTTATTCTCAGCTATCAAAATATTCACGACGGTGAAAAATGCGCCGAGATAATTTTGCAGGTGCCAGGACAGATTTTAACTGCAAAGGAAGAATCAGACGACTTCACAAAATCTGTGAGTGCCGCAGTTGAGAAGTTATCAAGGCAGCTTGAAAAACTAAAAAATAAAAGGGTTGCCCGAAAAAAAAATGAAGATTGATCAGAAGGCAATTTCAAGAAAAGAATTTATCACAGTTGAATTTTTATTCAACAATACTAAAGATAAGTTCAAGTTAAACTTATACTCCGATAAATCTGGGTTTTCAAAAAAGATTATAGATCAAAACTTATACAGACCCGGCTTAGCTTTGGCTGGGTTTGTAGATCTTTTTTCTTATGCACGGGTTCAGGTATTCGGAAACACTGAAATGCGTTACCTTGATCAGCTTTCAGATGAAGCTAAAAAGAACACGCTTGAAAGAGTTTTCCAATTTGAAATCCCATGCATAGTACTTACTGATAATAACCTCCCGTTCCCAATTTTGCTGGAACTGGCTAACAAATACCACATCCCGGTTTTCGGCTCGGTATATGACACTACAAAATTGGTTTATTTAATAGGTGATTTCCTAGATGATCAGTTTGCTCCGAGAATTTCTATCCACGGCTCTTTTGTTGATGTTTACGGAGTAGGAATGTTATTCATAGGTAAATCGGGAATTGGCAAAAGCGAAGTCGCTTTGGATCTTATAGAGCGCGGACACCGCTTGGTTGCTGATGATGTCATTATTCTTACTAAAAAGGGCGAAGGAATATTAATGGGATCAGGCACTAACCTGGTAAAGCATTTTATGGAAATTCGAGGACTCGGCTTAATTGACGTAGAAAGAATGTTCGGTATAAGAGCTATTCGTTATCAAAAGCGCCTTGAAGTTATAGTTGAACTTGAATTGTGGGACGACAAAGCCGAATATACCAGAACAGGTCTCGATGAAAACTTCGTGAAAATTTTAAATATCGAGATACCATATATCAAACTTCCTATTCTTCCCGGTAAAAACATAACTGTAATTTCCGAGGTAATAAGTTTGAATTATCTTTTAAAGCATTACGGCTATGATGCCGCCAATTATTTCCAAAGCCGGCTAAATAATAGATTGAAAAATAACAAAGAAGACAGCATTAGAGGGGTAGATTATTTTGAACACGATTTTGAATGATAAAAATAGTTTGCTCTCTTGACAAACTACTCATATTTTTTTAGATTCCGCACCAGTTTATGAAAAAGTTTTACTACTTCTCAAAGTCAAAATTACAATTTATTGAGATTAAAAATTATAAGGCTAAGTTAGCATTATACTTCACTTTAGCAGTACTTATTTTTAGCTCGGTAATATTTGGAGGATATTTCCTCATAGTTTCTATTGCTAATTCTCAAAAAACGTATAGAGCAATGAGAAATGAAAATAGTATTTTGAGAGACAATTTAGATAAAATGGCTGCTAAGTATGAGTTATTAAATAATGAGATAGATAGTTTAAGCAAAGCTGATAATAGCCTCAGAGTTGCAGCTAATTTACAACCTGTAACTCAAGATGAAATGAACTTAGGCATTGGAGGCGGCTCATTTAATAATATCTTAGATTTTTTCAAAAGCCCCAGCGAAGAAAAACTAAGTTCATTATCTAACTACATAGATGAAGTATCACGTAAAATAACTTTTGAGAAAACGCAATATTCGGAAATTTCAAATCAGTTGAAAATGAATCAGAAGCTTTTTGCTGCATTGCCCGCTATTAAACCTTGCGATGGAGCAATAGGCGATGGTTTTGGAATGAGATATCATCCTATACTTCATATAGAAAGAATGCATGATGGTATTGATTTTATTACGGACGAAGGTACGCCGGTTTATGCGACTGGTGATGGTACAGTTGACTTTGTAGGTGATCGAGGCGGTTTTGGGGAAGCTGTTGAAATTGATCATGGCTTTGGATATGAAACAGTTTATGCGCATTTGTCTGAAGCTGATGTGCATGTTGGACAAAAAGTTGTAAGAGGACAAATGATTGCTAAAAGCGGCAACACAGGATTGTCGACTGGACCTCATTTGCATTATGAAGTTCATCATGATGGAGTTATTTTGAATCCAGCTGATTTTTTCTTTGGCAATTTAGGATTTGTAGAATTAACAAGTAAAAAAAATTGAAGAGGGAACTCTAAAAAATATGATTTGGACTGTAGAATTGGCGTCTTATTTAGACGATGCTCCTTGGCCAGCTACCAAGGAAGAGTTGATTGATTATGCTGAGAGAATCGGTGCTCCTTACGAAGTAGTGGAAAATCTTATTGAATTAGAAGATTCGGATGAGCCGTACGAATCTATAGAAGATATTTGGCCAGATTACCCTTCGGACGAAGATTTCTTTTACAACGAAGATGATTATTAATATTTTACAGGCGCTTACTAAGCGCCTTTATTTTTTATCATGGAAATAAACTGGGACGGGCTATACGGTCAAGATAATGTTAAAGCGCTTCTTTCTAAGATAATCGACTCATCAAATGTTCCTCACGCGTTTTTATTCCAGGGTATAGACGGTATTGGAAAAGATCTTACAGCGTTTAAATTTGCTGAGAATCTAAACGCAAAATTTATCGACGCAAAAGCCTTTCATATTATTCAAAATCAAATTAGAAGCCTTTCTGAACCATATATTAAATATATATTTCCTCTGCCGCGCGGCAAAAATGAAACTGAAAGCAACGGTCCTACGGAAAAATTAAGCGAGGAAGAAATTCAGACTATTCGAGAAGAAATAGAAAAAAAAATAAGCAATCCTTACTATAAAATTTCAATTCCTAAAGCAAATACTATTAAAGTAAATAGTATTAGAGAAATTAAAAAATTTATTTCATTGGATTTTTCTGATATTAGGTTCAGAGTCATAATTATATCAGATGCTCATTTGATGAACGAAGAAGCGCAAAATGCTTTGCTAAAAAATCTGGAAGAGCCTCCTGAAGGAATTATTTTTATTCTTACAACGCCTTTTCCTAATTATTTAAGAGAAACTATAAGATCGAGGTGCTGGAATATCCATTTTAATCCGTTACAAAATACGGCGCTAAAAGAAATTTTAGTTCAACGGTTTGAAGTCGATGAAGATCTGGGAATTGAGATAGCTCCTTTTTCTAACGGCTCTATTTTAAACGCGTTGCAGCTTATAGAAAATGATTTTGAAAAATTATTAGAACGGACAATTTCATTTTTGAGGTTTTCTTTTGGAAAGAAATTTAACTCAGCTTATGATGAAATTTCATCTTTTTTATATGAAAGCGATTCTCAATCAATTAAACTTATCATTCAAATGATTATTACCTGGCTGAATGATTTGCAGAAATATAGAATTGGCTCTAACGACATTTATTTTGCTGATTATAAGGAAACTCTAATAAAATTTAACACGAGATTTCCAAAAGTCAGTCTGAATAACCTCGTTTCTAAGTTAGATAATTTATCATCAATAATCTCAAACAATGTTAATTTAAATGTTATCGCACTAAATTTAATATTTAATGTTGCGTCATTGACTACATAGCATTATAAAAATTTATGAAAGAAAAAAACATGGAAATAAAAAACATTTCAGTAATTGGCGGGGGAACAATGGGAAACGGAATAGCTCATGTACTCGCATTAAAGGATTATCAAGTAAACCTCGTTGAACAGACCGAAGAACTTGTAAATAAGGCAGTTAAAAACATATCTGCAAATTTAGACAGGCAAATCAAAAAAGAGATTATAAACTTGGAAGATAAGAATAGGACTCTAAAAAATATTATAGCCATTTCCGGTATAAAAAATATTCATGCAGAAACCGACTTAGTTATCGAAGCAATATATGAAAATAAAGATGCTAAGCTTAAGATATTTAATGAGATAAATAATATAGTAAAACAAGATTCTATTTTCGCGAGCAACACATCTTCAATTTCTATTACGGAACTTTCAGCCAATAACAGACCAGAAAAATTTATTGGAATGCATTTTATGAACCCGGTTCCTGTCATGCAGTTAGTAGAAATAATTAGAGGATATTCTACAAACAATGAAACTTTTAATGTTATAAAGGAGCTTACATTAAAAATCGGGAAAATCCCAGTTGAAGTTTTTGACTATCCAGGCTTTATTTCAAACAGGATATTAATGCCAATGATCAATGAAGCTATTTATGCGTTAATGGAAGGCGTAGCATCTGCTGAGTCAATAGATACTGTTATGAAATTAGGGATGAACCATCCAATGGGACCACTAACTTTAGCTGACTTTATTGGTCTTGATGTTTGCTTGGCGATTATGGAAGTGCTGTATACGGGATTTAATGATTCCAAATACAGACCATGTCCTTTATTAAAAAAAATGGTAGCTGCTAAAAAATTAGGGCGAAAATCAGGCGAAGGCTTTTTTAAATACGCCTAATGTTAGGGAGATAAAAATTTTTCGTTGCTTTTAAATGATGAATTGGAACTACAACCGGACAAGTATCATCATAACAAGAATATTTTTCTATTTTAAGAACCTTACTATTTGCTAATATCTAATTGTCTAAAGAAGAGATAATAAGTTAGAAATAATACTATGATTTTATTTATTATTGTCTGATAATGTATATTATGTAAACTAATATTTTCATGTCAAAAGTCTTTACTTCCCTAAAGTTAACCAAATATTGCCGCAACGAAAGATTCAGGATCAAAACTTTGCAAATCATCTATGCTTTCGCCAACTCCAATATATTTTACCGGTACTTTTTGTTTATCGCATATCTGAAAGACTACGCCGCCTTTTGCAGTACCATCAAGTTTAGTTATAACAAGACCAGAAATAGAAGTTACTTTTGAAAATTCTTGAGCTTGTGAAACTGCATTTTGCCCAGTGTTTCCGTCAAGCACCAAAAGTGTCTCATGCGGCGCATCCGGAATGACTTTAGAAATAACCCTGCTTATTTTATTAAGTTCATCCATTAAATTAGCTTTATTATGAAGCCTGCCTGCTGTATCAATAATAGCAACATCATAATTTCCTTTTATCGCTGTATTTACGGTTTCAAAAGCAACAGAAGAAGGATCGGCGCCAGATTGTCTCTGTATAATTTTAACTTTAGCACGCTCCGCCCAGATATTTAGTTGTTCACTTGCAGCGGCTCTAAATGTATCTGCAGCCCCAACAATTACTTCCAGATTATTTTTGCTGAAATTATTCGCTAATTTTCCGATGGTCGTTGTTTTACCTACTCCGTTGACTCCAACAACTAATATTACGTACGGTTTATACTTGATTTCATGATTGTCTGAATTATTGGCAAAGACAGAGAGCAATTCTTCTCTCACAATTCTCAATACATTTATATTCGATCTATCTTTTTCTTCTTTTAATTTTATTCTGCTTTTGTCAATTATTTTTTCGGTTAGTTCAAACCCGATATCGGATGTAATTAAAATTTCTTCAACCTTTTCTAAGATATCTTCATCTATTACAGCCTTACCGCTAATTACTTCACTTAAAGAGTTAGCTAATTTATTTCTTGTCTTAGACAAGCCGTCTTTCAGTTTATCAAAATTAAAATTCTTAAATAGCTTCATTTTTTTTTCTGCTTATGAATTCATTAGCCCGAATTGAATAACCAACCAACGAAACAAACATTAATAGAATGCTCGATACATATAGCAGATTAAAGGCTAAATTATTATTCAAGTTTAATAGTATGAGAAGTATAATGACACCGATATTTATAACAGTAATTTTGCCGAGGATATTTGATGGAAGTACCTTCCCTATTTTTCTTGTTGTATAGATACCGCCAATAAAAATCAGTAAGTCTCGTGCAACAACAATTGAAAGATAATATGATGGAATAAGATTAATTAAATACAACTTTATAACGACAGCACCTACAGCAATTTTGTCTGCTAAAGGATCAATAATTTTCCCAAACTCGGTTATTTCATTTCTTTTCCTAGCGATGTATCCGTCAAGTACGTCTGTCATAGATGCAATCACACAGACAATAAAGGCATCTATGTTTACCTGATGCACAGAATTTTCTTTTATCAAAAACCAAATTGGTACGGCAAGCAGCAGCCTCAACATGCTCAGCATATTTGACAAAGTAAAAATATTTTTGCTATCAAAGTTCATCGTATAACTGCAAATTTACCAATTTTTTCTTGTACTTCATTATTTGCGTCATTCAACATTACAATACGATATATATATATACCGCTGTTTATTAAGTTGCCACTCAAATCTCTTAAGTTAAATGTTACTCCGCCATTTTGTGTCTCGGCTGAAAATTCGGAAATTTTCTTTCCACTAAGAGCGAAGATTGATATTTTAACTTTATCGGGTACATTGGCAAATGTAATTTTCCCTTCCCCATTTGAAATCACTGCCGGACTCGGATAAACATAAACATCTGAAAGATCCTTAGCAGAAGCGGCTAATACAATGTAGCTCCCTGCTCCGTTATTGATTGATATTTTTCCCGATGCTTCAGATGAGGTTACATTATCTATCTTCAATTTATACGCAATGCCTATTGAACCTAAAGGACGTTTACCGTCTAAGTTAATACAAACCGAATTTTTATTTGTTGGATCCAATAGAATGTTTGTGATTTTATTGTAGGGCTCAAAAGAGTAGTTATCAACATTTGTAGCGCTTATCGAATCAACAGCCATGTTAAAAGTAATTTCAACTTCAGATGTTGTAAGAATCTTAAAAGCTGTAACGTAAAAATTTGTTTTTTCAACTAAGCTGTCAACCATAAAGCTAACAGTATCATTCATAATGGGCGAACCATAATAATCGTTTAATTTGTTTAAAATCATTTTATGGATACCAGGTGATAAAGCTGCTTCAAATGTCAGCATGTAAGAATCTTCATTTGGAACTGAAATTGAATTCGGAAAGTTGTAGTTGTCAATATAAAAAGAATTTAGATCTTGTATCTTATTATCTACGCGGTTTGAAAAATTAAGAACTACAGTATTTGGACTATTGCTGTTAACCGAATTTAAGCGCGCCGGTTGATGAGAAAAAACATTCACAATGCTGCTTAAACTAGATAAGTAATTTTGTCTTGTCGCGTCGTAAGCTTTTACTGAATAATAATAGCTCGTAGAATTTAAAACACTGGAATCTATGTATTTGTTTGTCAAAGTTGAATCGAGCAAACTAATATTGTTTTGATTATTTCCTCTGTAAATATAAAATTTATTTCCGCTTCCGTCCCAGCTTAATTTAATTTTAGAAGAGTCCAAGCTGAAGCCGGCTAAATTATAAGGAACTGATGCAGAATTTGGTTCAGCAAATTCATAAAAATTAATTCCTTGATTAGTCGGTAAAGCAACTTCATGAACTCCGTTTTTATTTAGGTCGCCTACAAAAATAGAACTTGAATTTACATTATTTGCATACGATACAATTGTATTTTTTCCATTATCGTATCTAAAAATGTATGAGTAAGGATATATGAAAAGAATTAAATCATCATAATTCTTGTTTTCTATATTGGCAAACCTGATACTGTTATTTGTTGTTTGGAAAGTAGACGTTGAAGCCGCGGAGAGATCAACAAATGATTGATTGTAAACAACATTTAAGGAGTCGTTCAGTAAATTAAAAACAAGCAATTTATAATATGGAGCAATACTTTCTGATGGATCTGAGTGCAGCAAAACCGCTAAACAAGTTTTACCATTCCCTAAATAATTTCCCGATGCTAATAGAGCAGTTGATCCAACCATATTTGTACTTATTATTGAACCTCTTTGAAAATTATCTGAGCCTAAAATATTATAGCTGAAAATATCTCCGCCTTCATCGACCATCCAAATTGCATCCCTTCCGCTTCCATCTATATCGGCAATAACCGCATGCGGTGCATCAAGCATATTACCGCCGCTTCCCGGATTTGTAAAATCCACTAGACGATTTCTATCGTATAAACTTAAATCGCTTTTTACTTTCCAGATCGAAATTGAAGTATCGCTGTCTACATCCAAGATTTCTGTAATGCCGTCACCATCAATATCTTTAGCAAGTATCGGCCAAAATTTATTTGTAGTATCAGCAAACTTTGGCAATAACTTGGAAGAGTTTAGGTTTTCCTGCTCATAAATAAATCCGTTATAAACATAATAACAAAGTAAATCTTTTTTGCCGTTGTTATTGAAGTCTCCAAAGCTCTTTGGAATGGCGTTCGGGATCGAGTCAAGTAATATAAAATTATTGTTTATCAGTTTATAAAGATAAGAAGTATTTGGATTGGCAGAAGTTCTTAGCAAAACTTCATTAGAATCATTTGAAGTAAAACTCACAGGGTCTTTAAATATTTCACCGGCAGGCAATGAATATTGAAGCTTCTGATTAGACAAAATATTTATAAGTGCGTTAGTGTTATATACAAAATAAGAATTATTATTTAGTAAATCGCTTTTTAATCCAGCTAAGTTTTCGGCTTCATAATAAACTTCATATTTAGAATTTTGCTGAACAAGATTTATGGGAATGAATCCAAAATGATCGGTTGATACAGAATTTGTATTTGTTGAGAAGCCGTCTAGAGATATTGAACTAAAATTGTTTGTCCCAGCCAGACGATAAAACATCTTTACGGTTGAAGGCTGATTTGTATATGCTGATGCGAGAATAGTTGCTTTACTTCCCAACAGTACTGGATTAGAAAATTGTAATTGCAAAACCGGCGGAGTTCTTTCTATCGAAAAATTAACTCTTTCCTCGGAAGACCTTCCAGTAGTAAAATTTATGACAAGCCTTAAACAGTATGAAGTATCGGGAAGGTTTATTAAGTTCAAATTAAAAATATCTCTATTCTCGGCTTGATACTGCACTCCATTAGTTAAAGTCGTCCAGGAATTTGGATCTATACCTGTTCCAAAATATAAACTATAACTGCTAAAATAAGCAGACAGTATTGTTGCATAAATATTTAGAGTATCTTTATTAGTAGCAAGGTCTTGTTTCGGGCTATTAAATTTTACTATTGAAGGAACTGCTGCATTTAGTGCATTAAATAAATTCAGCCTCCCTGCTCCGCTGTGAATATCCCAACCAGGAGCATCAATATCGTCTGCTGTAGTTTTAAGAATTTGCTTTATTTCATCGTTAGAAAAATTTCCTAAAGAAAGAAGTAGACCAGCTGCAGCGGAAACAAACGGCGCTGAAGCAGATGTCCCGCTAACTTCAGAGTAGCCGCCGTCTTTATCAGTAGTTAAAATATCCGTACCTGGCGCTACAAGATCCAATCTTGAACCAAAGCTGGAGCTTGAAGCCACATTATCATCTTCTGTTGAATTACCAACGCTGATAACTTCTGTATAGCCGGAAGGATAATGAGGCTGATCATCACCTGAATTTCCTGAACTTGCTACCAGCACAACTCCTTTGTTATATGCATATCTTATAACATCGCGCAGGACATAGGAAAATTGAGTGTCGCCAAAACTCATGTTAATTACCTTGGCTCCCATCATTACCGCATACAAAATAGCTGACGCAACGTCGTCTTCTTGCCCATAGCCGTTTGCATCGAAAGCTCTTACATTTAAAAGTTTGACTTTCGGCGCTGCTCCTGCAATGCCAATTAAATTATTTGTCTCTGCCCCAATAATACCCGCAATGAACGTTCCATGTCCGTTTTCATCCATCGGATTATTGTTCCAGCCTGAATTATTAGTTGATGTATCTAATGCAGTGTTTCTTGTGTCAACAAAATTCCAACCCATGTAATCATCGATGTAACCGTTATTGTCATCATCTATTCCATTTGATCTTTTATCGTTCCCATTTTTATCTTTGCCGGTTTCGCCAGGATTAATATATATTTTATTTTTTAAATCCGGATGCAGATAATCGATGCCGGTATCAATAATTCCTATAATTATTGAATCAGAACCTTCAGTAATATTCCATGCATCGAAAGCTCTTATTTTCTGTAAAGCCCACTGCTGGCTAACGAGGCTGTCATTTGGGATTGAATCTATTTTGTAAACGTTTGCTTGCTGAACGTAATCTATGCTTTGATCATTCTGTATTTGGTTTAGAAAAATATTTGCTGAGCTTTGATTTGGAAAAGTAACTTTTAATATTCTTGAAAGATTTGGATCAGATACTCCTAAATCTTGCGCAAAGTGCTGCACAAAATAGCTTGACTTCTGCATCTGATTATTATTGTTAGGAGTAAGGCTTCGTTCTTTGATCATTTGGTTTATCAAAGTATTGCTAACTGAGTTTTTGTACTTGATGAAATACGTTACTTGCGGAAATGAATTGTTAATTAAAAAAAAATTAAGAAGAAGTATTAAGCTAAACCTAAACTTCATAAATCTCTTTCTTAAAACTTATGTCAACTTCAGTCGGATATTTCCCCGAAAAGCAAGCCGTACAAAAATTATTTGAATCAGCCTCAGAAACCGATTCAAGCATTTCATCTATAGTTAAATATGCAAGACTGTCAACCCCTAAATATTTTTCGATTTCCTTCACATCGCCTTTCATTTGATAAGCTATTAACTCTTCTCTGCTTGGGAAATCCATTCCATAATAACACGGATGCATTATAGGAGAAGACGATATTCTCAAATGAATAGCTTTCGGGTTTGCTTCCCTGATCAAATTAATAAGCTGCTTAGAAGTTGTGCCTCTAACAATTGAATCGTCCACAAGCACTATTGTCTTGCCTTCCAGTACACCTTTAACAATATTGAATTTAATCCTCACTCCGGTTTTTCTTTTTTCCTGTTCCGGCTGAATAAATGTGCGCCCGACATAATGACTTCTAATTAAACCGATCTCAAGCTTAGCGCTAATTCCCATCTTTTCTAATTGTGTTTCGTAGCCAATAGCGGTAGTATTAGAACTATCCGGAACACTGATTACAATCACTTTTTTGCCGTCGCTGTCATGAACAGGATATTTTTTAGCGAGCATTTTTCCCAGTCTTCGTCTCATCTTATCAACATTATGACCGAAAATAAAACTATCTGGTCTCGAAAAATATATATATTCGAAAATACAGTGTTTGTGTGGAGATGGTTCATCAAAAATTTTAAAAGACTTTATCTCTTCAACTTTTTTTACAGTATCATCAATAACTACTATTTCTCCCGGGTTAACTTCCCTAACAAACTTTGCAGAGTTTATGTCAAAAGCACAAGTTTCGGATGCAATAACAAAATTTCCGTTTAATTTTCCAATAGATAAAGGACGAAATCCAAACGGATCTCTTGCTGCAATAAGTTTATTGTCAGTTAATATTGTTAGGCTGTATGCGCCTTCGAGTTTGGATAAAGCTTCTTTAATCTGATCAATTTGATTTTCCAGCCTGCTTCGTGCAATAAGATGAAGTATGACCTCAGTATCGCTCGTTGTTTGGAATATTGCTCCTTCTTCAACTAACTCATCTCTTAACTGTTTCGCATTGGTTAGATTACCATTATGGGCAACCGCCAAATTACCCAAACGGTAGTTTACCACAAACGGCTGAATATTCTTTTTTGATTCTGAAGAACCGGTAGTTGAATATCTATTGTGCCCAATAGCAGCATTGCCGGTTAAAACGGTTTTAAATATATTCGAGTCAGCGTAAACATCAGCAACCAACCCTTCATCTTTATGTATATTAAAAATTGGTTTACCGTTTTTGTTAAAATCGCGGGTAACTATTCCGCTTGCTTCTTGTCCCCTGTGCTGGAGTGAATGAAGTCCATAATATGTATTAACAGCAGCTTCATTTGTTCCAAATATACCAAAGATACCGCAATGACATTTTGGTTTATCTTTTACAAAGTTAAAATTCATAACACTAATCTGAAAAAATTTAGAGGCAAAATTACGGAATTAAATTGTCTAATTAAAATAATGTATAATGAAAAAGAAAAAAAAATAAAATATGCAACAAAGATTTTTAGAAAGGAGTCGGAACGGTGGGATTTGAACCCACGACCACCTGAACCCCATTCAGGTACGCTACCGGGCTGCGCCACGTTCCGAAAATTATAGTCTAGTTAGCAGCATCTCTAAAACTTCTTTTAACTCCGCCAGATCTTTATTTAACGAAATCTTTTCTTTTCTTGGTTCAACAATGTTCTCAGAGAAATCAGGCAGCGACACAACTTTTTGCACGCTTACACTCTCCGCTACAGGCTCAGAAGCACCAACTATTTTTTTTGCACCTTCGATAGTATATTTTTTATCGCGAAGCAAAGTTTTTATTTTAAGAATTAGTTGAATGTCTTTATTAGTATATATTCTATTTCCTGCACGATTCTTCTGGGGATTAAGTTCTTCAAACTCTGTTTCCCAGTATCGTAGAACATATTGCTCAACTTCAGTGATCTTGCTAACTTCGCTGATAGAGTAATAAAGTTTTTTTATTGAAAGATCTTTCATTTCTTCTCAATGAAATTTGAAATAAAAATAACTAAATCATTTTTTAATAGCAAGATTAATATATCACATAAATCTTTTCTTTAACTGCACTTGTTTATTGTTTATTTTCCTTCATAATAATTTCAATTAGTTCGCTGATATCATAAAGCTCATAGTCTGCATTATGAACTTTAGTATCAAAAGTATCTCCGTATTTTGCAAATGCAGTCTTCATTCCTACTTTTGAAGCTCCTAAAATATCGCGTTCTGCCCAATCTCCGACCATAATTGCATTTTGAGGCTTAACATTTAATTTTTCTAATATCATTATAAATGGAGCCGGATCAGGTTTTCTTACACCGGTATCTTCAAAAGTTACTACCGCATCAAATATATGATGAAAATTTAGATAAGCTAACCGCAGCCACGCTTCTTTTGTTGGGGCATCGGAAACTATTCCCATTTTTATTGCCATTTTTGAAATTTGATGCAGCGTCGGATAAACATGCGGATAAGGAATTAAAGCAGCTTCTCTTGCACGTCTATATGCAACAATACCGGCAGAAAGAATTTTGTAGTCAACTTTTTGCAGTACTCTTTGAAGAAAAACATCAAAAACTTTTTGATATTCAATTCCCTGCTCTTTATAAATATCATCTATGATTTTGTTCGCTTCATCGAATGAAATTTTCATGCCCGAATCAATCATGGCTCGAATCGCTTCTTCAATAGCAAGGCGCTTCATTTTCATAAAATCAACGAGCGTATTGTCTAAATCAAATATAACTGCATTTATCAATTACTTACCTTTACGTTTTAAAATCTTATCCATTAAAAATACGGCAGATATATAACTATTTTCCTTAAATCCGCTTATATATCCGTCGCATGAAGAGGCAGTTAGCAATATTTGCCTAAAGTTTTCTCTTTTTGCTAAATGGGAAAGGTGAACCTCTATTTTAGGCAGCCGGCAATCTTCCAAGGCATCCTTTATTGCGACTGATGTATGTGCGTATCCTCCGGGATTTATTATAAGTCCTTCTACCTTTGTTTCGGCTTCTTGAATAATTTGTACAATTTCACCTTCAAAGTTGGATTGGAAAAAAGAAAAGTTAACTTTTGGAAATTCTCTCTCTAATAGTGAATAAATACCTTCTAAAGTAATTTTGCCGTACTGACTTTTGTCTCTAACACCAAGTCTATTTATGTTCGGTCCGTTAATTACCAAAATTTTCATTTCGTCTCACTCATTTCTTCTATAATTTCTCTAATCCTTGGCGTTAAATATATTTGATCAATTCCAAGTTCTTTAAGTGCCATAGATAAAATAATTACCTTTCTTTGAAGATTAGCCATCTTATTTATTACTATAACTTTGCTTTCTTTTAATAAACAATATCCACCTTTAAAGTCGCCCTTTTCAAAGCGAACTTCCGCTCCTAATTGTAAGGCGAGTCCTTTTAATTCTTGTAAAATATCTTCAAACTCTTTCTCTTTTATTTTCATCGGGACTAATCTTTTTTTAACGGTTGGAAAATTCCAAAAAACAAGATTGCAAAATATGATAATATTTCAATTACCGGGAAACTGCTGAGAACTTTGAATCTTTTAATATACAGGCTTAAAACGTCTGAAGGATTAAAAGCGCCGGAAACAGACAACAAATATATTTTATAGTCAATCGAAATCAGATAAGCTTCTAACGGTAAAGTAATTATGATTATTAAGCATATAATGAATAACCATCCGTTTTTCTTTAAACTAAGTTTTGATGTTAGTAAGAAAAGTCCAAAGAATAATATAAATGCGGCATAAAGCAAAGTTGTAAGAATTACGGATGAGTTTAAAATAATAAATATCGCCTGTAAATTTTGTCCGTTAACATAAGGCCTTAACGTAAAATCCACTCCTTCGAAAATTTGATACGCAAGCATAAGTCTGGTCATATATGAGCCTACCCATAGGATACCGCTTATTGATGCAAGGAATAAAAATATTTTTGCTTTAAGATTTAGTTTTTTCATAGTTCTTTTTTTTTGTATAAATTAAAATAAAAAAAATTTATGATTATTGCTTCAATTGATATCGGCACAAATACTATTCTCATGTTAATCGCAAATGTTGATGCCAGCAAAAAGATAATTTCTTCAACAATTATCGATGAATATAGAATACCCAGAATTGGAAAGGGATTATCACCGGACAAAGAAATTGGACCGCAACAAATAGAAAACTTGTTTGTTGTTCTTGGTGAATATCATCAACTAATAAAAAAATATAACTGCGATAAAGTGATTGCTGTAGCAACAAACGCATTTAGAATCTCTTCAAACGGAAGAAAACTTGCATGCGAAATTCGAAACAAATTTGGGTTCGATGTTGAAATAATTTCAGGCGATGATGAAGCAAAATTCTCATATCTTGGCGCCGCGAATAACAAGTTCAAAGGTGCTAATAACCTCGTTATAGATATCGGCGGAGGAAGCACCGAAATTATTATTGGCAACGACGAAAATATTTTGTTTAAGAAAAGTTTTCTAATCGGAGTTGTAAGTGGAAAAGAAAAATATTTAAATGCTAACCCGCTCCTTCCTGCTCAGATTAATAAGTTAAAGGAAGAGCTTATAAAACTTTTCAATGGTGTCTATTTAGAAAAATTTAAAATTGATAAAACTTTCGCTATTGCTGGAACCCCGACTACATTAGCATGTTTGAAACTTAATTTAGATCATTATGAAGAATCTATAATTGAAGGTAGTGACTTAACAAAGGATGAAGTCAATGATTTCATTTCTGAGCTTTCCATTTTGTCGCCATCAGAGATATTAGGCAAGTATAAAGCAGTTGTGCAAGGACGTGAAGATGTTTTGCTTTGCGGAACTATCATTTTACATACGATCATGGAAATATTAAACCTTGATTCAGTCACAGTTAGCACCAAAGGAATAAGGTATGGCGCTATAGTTAATTTTCTTTTGGAAAATAATTTTAGAAAAGAATAGAGGAGCTTACAAATAAGCCGTATGCTAAAAGCGAATTAAAAAACAGCCCGGCAATGATTGAATAAATAGTGCTTTTTGTTTGCGTATATATTCCTATTATACTTAAGAAAACTCCCCATAGAACCAGCAGCGCTTCAAAGCCGGTTAATGTGTATGCTAAAAATTCTTTTAAGCTGAAAGGCGAAGGATTATTTGAAAAGAGATCGGCACCAAAAACTATCAACTCAATTAAGTACAATATTACTAGGCCAAAGACATGCGGTGCCATTGAATATACCAGTACGGCTGCGTTGTCTTTAATTCTTGTTTCATATTTAAATAATCGATGAACAACACGAAACAGAATTGAGATTATGATTATCAAAATTATTATCCAAGAAAGAATAACGAAATAGTCAAACAAAATTTTTCCAAAGAAAGGCTCTGTTTTATGCGTAACAAGCGAAATGAACATGGAATCAATGAGTAGTTTCCCCGCAGTCAATAATATAAGGAAAGTAAGAAAGTTTTTATGTTCTGAAAAAATAATTTTCTTAAAAGCTTCCTGCGGGTTTTCAATTAGCAGCCCAAGTATATTCCATAAATCAATATTAAATATTCTTTCCCGCATATACGATTTACAGTTGCTGCAAATTAATCCGTAGAAAGGATTTTGTGTATTGCAGTTTTTGCATAAGATAAAATTCTTCATCAAAATTTCATCCTTAAATTTAACATCGGCTGACCTGTGTAATTATTTTCTTTCACCGAAAAATCAAACAACTCTGCATCTACGTATGCGTCTACTAAATTTAATATATAAGTTAAACCCAAATAAATCGAAAACAGATCTCGCTGGTCATGGTAAAAATCTCTATAAGTTTTATAATTGGTATTATCGCTGTATTGCGAATAAAGATTTTTATATAGATTATAATTCTTGTTGTTCCAATCCCAATTATAAATAAACCAGGCAGAAAGTCCCCATATAATTGGGATCTTCAAATAAGATTCGTTGTAGAACTGTCCCCATCCGGGAATGATTGCGCTTCTCAAAACTGCGCCCCAAGGTGATTTAGTCATTATAAAAACCGAATCAAGCGAATTATTTTTTTTTGTAGAAACAGGATTTTCCTGCGCTAAAAAAGGCGCTGATATAAAAAGCGAAATAATAAAAATTTTAATTATATGATTTGTCAATGATTTCAAAGAGTTCAAATAATCTTTCTAATTCATCGTGCGAATAATATTCAATGTTTATTTCACCGGATCCGTCGCTTCTCTGCTTGCACGAAACTTTTGTACCGAAAATTTTTCTAAGCTTGTCTTCAATATCGCTTTGGTTTGCCGCTGATATACTTGACTTCGAAGAAAATGAAATTATTTTTTTGCTGGTACCACTCGGAGCTTTTAAAAGTTTCTTTACAAGCTGCTCAACTTTTCTTACCGACAAACCATCTTGCTTTATTTTATGCAGAGCTTCTAATTGAAGTTCTTCACTCGGCAAATTAATTAACGCCCTGGCATGTCCGGAAGAAATTTCCTCCTTAATAATGCTGTCCTGAATTTCCTTCGGCAGTTTTAACAAACGAATTGTATTTGCTACTGTAGTTCTGTCTTTGCCGACTTTCTCTGCAATCTGCTCCTGGGTCAAACGGCAGTCATCTATTAAACGCTTGTATGCAAATCCAATTTCTATCGGATTTAATTTTTCTCTCTGAATGTTTTCAATCAATGCCATCGCCAGCATTGCTTCCTGAGTTTCAACCTTAATTACGTATGCCGGGATTTCTTTGAACCCTATATCTCTGCAAGCCTTAAGTCTTCGCTCGCCTGATATTAATTCATACCGGTTATCAAATCTTCTAACAGTTATCGGCTGTATTAAACCGTTTGAAAGAATTGACTTTTTTAATTCATCAAGCGCTTCCGGTTCAAAATTAATTCTCGGCTGATACGGGTTGGGAGAAATTATGTCTAATGGAATCTTAACCAATACGTCGTATTCTTTACCGTCATCTTTTTTTATATCTCTGTATTTTGAAACCGGGTTATTTTCATCAAAGACTCTCTGGTTTATTAGAGCGTCTAATCCTCTTCCTAAACTTGATTTCACTTTACTCATCTCTGCTTAAATTTATTTTAGATGAATTACGTTCCAATAATTCCGAAGCTAATGAAATATAATTCTTGGAACCTGAAGAAACTGCGTCATACAATATTACAGGTTTACCGTAGCTCGGCGCTTCCGATATCCTTACGTTTCTATGAATCACAGTCTTAAAAACTTTGTCGCCAAAATATTTTCTTACTTCCTCCGCAACTTGTTGGGAGAGACGGAGCCTCACGTCATACATCGTCAGCAGAACTCCTTCAATTGCCAGATCTTTATTGAAATGCTGCTTCACTATATTTATAGTATTCAACAATTGTCCCAATCCCTCTAATGCAAAATATTCACATTGCACGGGAATTAATACCGAATCTGAAGCGGACAATGAATTTAACGTTAATAGCCCGAGAGAAGGCGGACAATCAATTAAAATATAATCGTAACTGTCTTTTATTTCAGCCATTGCCTGCCCCATCAGTTTCTCGCGGTTCGGCATATCTACCATTTCAATTTCCGCTCCCACCAAATTTATGTTGGCAGGAAGTATGTCTAGATAAGGCATGTAAGTATTTATGATTACATCTTTAGCCTTTTCCTGTCCTATCAAAACTTCATAAATAGAAGGAGTATGATTGGTAACGCTTAATCCCGAAGATGAATTTGACTGAGGATCAATGTCAATAAGCAGCGTTTTTTTCTCCGCCGCTGCCAGCGATGACGATAAATTTATTGAGGTTGTAGTTTTACCTACTCCTCCCTTCTGATTTGCTACTGAAATGATTTTTCCCATTAAATCCTGAAATTAAAATTTAAAATTGTAACTCTTTTAAAATACGCTTTAAAATATTTTGATAAAAATAAGTATTTCATATTTGAAGTGATTTTAAATTACTATCTCTTCTCCGAAATTCATTATGCGGCAGTTTATTCCTTTGGCTTCTAATTTATTTTTAAATTCAGCAGGATCAACCACGATAACCGGAAAAGTATTGTAATGTATCGGCACCGCTGTTTTAGGCTTTACAAATTCTGCTGCTCTCACTGCGTCGTCAATTCCCATTGTAAAATTGTCGCCGATTGGAAGAAGCATAAAATCTACTTGGTTTGTTTCTCCAATTAATTTCATGTCGTAAAATAACGCCGTATCGCCCGTATGATAAATTTTTTTATTGCCGATAGAAATAATAACTCCCGCAGGTTCGCCGCCGTATTGTCCGTCCGGCGTCATCGAACCATGATGCGCAATTGTAAACTTCACTCTGCCAAAATCAAAATTATAACCGCCGCCGATATGCATATTGTGCGCCTTAAATCCCTTCGACTGACAATAGATTGCAAGCTCATTAACACAAATAAAAGTAGAGCCGCATCTTTGTGCGATCTTAAATCCGTCACCAATATGATCTCCGTGGGCATGGGTCAAAATAATATAATCTGCATTTACACTTTCTGATTTTACCGGCGACGTCGGGTTGCCGTCAAGAAACGGATCAATTAAAATTACGTTGCCGTTGTCTGCCGTAATTTGAAAAGCTGAGTGTGAGAAGTATTTGAGTTTCATATGTTCTCCTAATCGTAAATTAATTTTTTGAATTCTTTTAAGCTTTTGCTGTGAAGAAATTCCATTAAGCTTAATTTTAGATTGTCGTACAGTTCTGTTCTTCTTAATTCTATTTTTTCTTTTAGCTCATTGTATTTGTTAACGCCTTCAGGCTTAATGTATTCGTTTATATTTATTAAAAGCACATCAAGGTCTCTTAAGCCGCCGGTTATATCCTGAAGATGCTCAACCACAATATAAAATGGAAGTATTTTCTTTTTCTCATAGCATGAAAAAAATACTTCAAGGTTGTAGCGGAAACGGCGCAACGCAATTCTAACTTGATGCAAATTTTCCGCCGAATCATCCGCGAAATATTTTTTTATAGTTACATTTACATTATTTAACCTTTTCCTCAATATCAACTTTGACGCGCCAAGCAAAGGCGTCTTTTCGTCCAATCCTTTTATTTTCCATTTCTTTGCCATGTCATTTCAAGATCACTCTTATAAATCCTTTGATCGCCTGAAGAGATTTCATCTTACTCTTCTCATTGTTGTATATAGTTGGAATATATACGAACGAAATTCTTAGATTCTTTCTCGCGGCGTTAACTAAGATTTCACTTTCAGCTTCAAAACCGGTAAAAGTAGGAAGTATTGAATTAAGTACCTGTGTTCTGTAAGCTCTGAAGCCGCATTGACTGTCAATTATTTTTTGTTTTGTCTTTACACTGAGAAGCAGCGATGTTAATTTATTGCTCATTATTCTGTGGATCGGCATCCGGTTCAGCGAGTTCAGCCTATTCCCGATAACTATGTCGCTCTTCGCAAGCTCTTCCAGCAAGCTTGGAATATACTCGGGCTTATGTTGATAATCAGCATCTAACGTTACGGTATAATCAAAATCTTCTTTGATGCTTTCTTCAAAGCCCTTATTTAATGCAAAGCCTTTGCCTTTATTTTCCGCGTACGAAATTATTGTAATATTTTCATTCCCTTTTATTTTTGAACATGAATCATCACTAGAGCCGTCATTAACAGCAATAACTTTATCGACAAAAGGCAAAGTAGCGTTAATAATTCCTGGAAGGTTTTCGCTTTCATTATAAAAAGGAATGACGGCGCAAACTTTATTTTTCTTTGAAATACTGCTCAAATATTCTTCTCCATCCTCTTGATGTAGGAGTCTTAAAAGCTTTAGTTAATTTGTTCTTCAATGTTTCCTTCGACAGTCCTTTGTAAAGCTGACCGTCTTCCGCAATTGAAATGCTGCCGGTTTCTTCAGAAACAATTACGCTAATTACATCTGCTTGTTCTGAAATTCCTAAGCCCGCTCTGTGCCGCATTCCAAGCCCTTGCCCGTTTACCTGTGTAGTAGTAGATAACGGCAAAGTGCATCTTGACGCTTCGATTATATTATTATTTATTATTACTGCGCCGTCGTGCATCGGCGAGCGCGGAAAGAAAATAGTCTCAAGCAATGACGCACTTAATCTTGCGTTCATTATTTCTCCGGTTTCTGTGTACCCGCGTATGCCGGTAGATTTAACCACAACCATCAACGCGCCATGCTGCTTCTGCGAAAGCTCAAACGCCGCTTCCGTTATTATCTCAGCAGACTGCAATGATTCTGTTTTAATAAATAATTTAAATATTGGATTTCTCGCAACAACTACAAGCAGTCTCCTTATTTCAGGCTGGAACAAAATTACAAAAGCGATTACCCAGATATCAGTCACTAACCGGAGCAGCCAGTTAAGGACCTTTAGATTCATCGCTTGCGCCACAAACGATAAAAATAAAATTATCATCAGCCCCACAAATATTTGCGCCGCAATGGTTTTCTTTAGATAAGTGTATAACTTATAAATTATAAATGTCACCAAAAAAATATCAATTAGATCGGCGAAGGTTACTGTTAAGAATCCTATTTTAAATAAATCAAACATTATTAATTAAGATGACATAATAATTTTTTCAACTGTACAGCGTTGCCTGTATTATGAGTTCTGATTATTCGCGCACCGTTTTTAACGGCGATGGTTTCAGCTATCGATGTTGCGGTATCTCTTAAATTTACTTCAAGGTTCAATGTCTTTCCAAGGAAAGATTTTCTCGATACTCCAATCAAAATAGGCACGCCGATGCTTTTAAAATCTTCAATGCGTTTTATCAGCTCAAAATTGTCTTCTACTCTTTTGCCGAAGCCGATTCCCGGATCGACAAATATTTTTTCCAAGCCGTTTCTTTTTGCAAACATAACTTTGTCAAATAAAAAATCATATACCTCGGAAACAACATCCTCATATTGCGGATTTTGCTGCATATCCTTCGGTGTGCCTTTCATGTGCATTATTATAAGAGCAGCTCTATGCTTATTTACCACTTCCACCATCGCTGGATTAAAACTTAATCCGCTTATGTCGTTCACCATTTTCGCTCCGCACTCCAGAGCTTTCTCAGCTACTCTCATCTTTGTTGTGTCTATTGAAATTACAGCGTCTTTTCTTAAAGATAATATTTTTTCAATTACTGGAATTACTCTATTAGCTTCTTCCTCTTCAGAAACTTCTTCGGCGCCGGGTCTGGTTGATTCGCCTCCAACGTCGATTATATCCGCTCCATCGTCAATCATCTCCAGCGCATGATTAACTGCTGTATCTGTGTTTAAGTATAATCCTCCATCGGAGAATGAATCCGGAGTTACATTCAAAATTCCCATAACATAAGAATTGTTAAAGCTGAATTCCTTTTCGCCGATTTTATACTTGATGGAATTATAGCCTTCAAAGTTGTTTATAATATTTATTATTCTGTAGCCGAGGTCTTCATTGCCGCCGGATAAGATTCTCCGGGACAAACTTTTCAGCTCAAGCAAAGGACCAAGCATAAACAAACTTATTTCTCCGGTTTTAGTTCCGCTGCTGTAGCAAATCTCTTTTTCTTTCAACGCGATTTCTTTGACAATTGATGAAAGAGTAACAGGTATGTGGCGTATTTCTAATCCAAATATTCCAGGCTGATATGCATCTCTGTATATTTTATATCTTTCACTGTATTTTGAAAACACATCTTGATAAGAAAGATTTATTATCTGGATTTCCACTGCATCCTTAATTATTGTTGAAGAAATATTAAACTAAATATATAACGGTAATGCAATTTAAACAAAAATATTTTCCCTGTCCCGTATTTTTATCAAAACTTTTTGCTTAAACAAAGATGCCGGATGAGTTCCGGCATATGATATTTATAAAATGTCAAACAGAAAATATTACTTGATTATATTCTTTAGCTCTGCGCACGAAGCTGAGATATTATCGCTTTTAAACACCGCCGTGCCTGTAACAAACACGTCGCAGCCGGCTTCAAGTGCCGGTTCTGCCGTTTTATTATCAATACCGCCGTCAATCTCTATTAAGAATTTTGCTCCGCTCCTTTTCCTTAACTGAGCGGCTTCACGTACTTTTTTTAATGAGTTTTGAATAAATCTCTGTCCACCGAAACCAGGATTGACAGACATTACAAGAATTAAATCGGCGATCTCCGCTACTTCTTCCAAAGTGCTTACCGGTGTTGATGGATTAATCGCTACGCCCGCTTTTACGCCTAATTCTTTTATCATGTGAAGCGTTCTGTCTAAATGAACAACTGCTTCCTGGTGAACTGTAATTGTATCCGCTCCTGCTTTGGAAAAGTCGCCAATATATTTATCGGGATTTTCAATCATCAAATGTACGTCTAATGGAAGCTTTGTTGAAGTTCGAGCTGCTTTAACCAGAATAGGACCGAAAGTTAAATTAGGAACAAAATGACCATCCATAATATCGCAGTGAATCCAATCAGCGCCGCCTATTTCAGCCATTCTAATTTGCTGTGAAAGGTTTGATAAATCCGCTGATAATATTGAAGGCGCTAATATTGCCATAATATTTTCTTTCTAATGACTGTTATCCGAATCAACCGGCTTCGTTAAAAAAAGATCCACTGCCGCTCCTGCTTGAACTTTATTCCCAACGCTAGGATATTGATCAAGCACTGTGTTGGGAAGTAACGAAACCGAAGGCTGATAATTAATTTTTCCTACTTTCAGAGTGCTGTCGGATAAAATCTTTTCGGCTTCCGATAAAGATTTCCCGATAAGATTTGGAATAACAATTCCGCCCGGATTTTGTCCGATACTCATTGATACGCCGACATAATCTCCTTTTTTAAGCGGAGTGCCGGGCGCAAACTGCTGAGCAAAAATCATGTCTTGCGGATTGCTTGAAACTGCCGAGTCTATATTCCCGAGATTAAGTCCAATCCTTTCCAATGCAAACTTAGCATCGTTTATTGATTTGCCGGTTAAGACCGGCACGTCAACAGAAGGCTCTCCGCCGCTTATATACAAATAAACTCGTCTCCCTACTTTGACTGTCTCACCCGCATTCGGACGCTGATATATTACGCTGCCGCGCGGATATTTCTCATCATATGTGGTGTCGCTGATAATCGGAGTTAAATCCGCACTCTTTAAAACGTTTAATGCATCAGAACTATTCATGCCGACTACTTTGGGCACCGGTTTTTCAGGCGAATAAACATACCACGGCATTACTACGTAATTCATTATGATAACGAATACAAAGAAGCCGGCAAGGTAATATAATAATTTTCTTATACGGGGGTTTTTTAGGTAATTTTTCATCTCGCCAAATATATCAAATGAAGTTTTTTTTTACAACACAAACTGTTAAGAATCAGTCTGCGCTAAAACAAAAATTTTAAATCTCAAATGCACTTATGTTTTTTAACTCCAATCTTATTAGATTTATTCAGCTAATATTTTCTCTCAATTTTTTTGGAGCTAAAATGAATTTTGCCAAAACAATTTATACGCTGTTATTTCTCTTCATGTTTTTTGTTCAAATACATCCTCAGGATACTACTAAAAGTGAGACTTCGAAAAAAGACAGACACACTTTTACAATGATATATGATATTGGGGCAACATCCGTTAAGAACCAGGCTAAGACCGGAACATGCTGGGATTTTGCAACTCAATCTTTTCTCGAAAGCGAATTGATGAGAATGGGTAAAGGAGAATATAATCTTTCCGAAATGTTTAATGTAAGATATACTTATCCGCTCAAAGCAGAAAGATACGTCAGGTATCACGGTAAATATCAATTCGGCGAAGGCGGTCAGGCACACGACGTCTTAAAAATATTTGATACTTACGGCGCAGTGCCTAATTCCGTTTATCCCGGCTTGGAGCCTGGAGACAGCCTTTATGATAATACCGAAATGGACGCTGTGCTTAAATCTGTACTCGAGACTATTGTTAGTAGGAATAGAATTACACCGCATTATATTGATATCGTCAATGCTATCTGCGACATATACCTGGGAAAGGTTCCAGAGAAGTTCGTTTATAAAGGAAAAGAATATACGCCAAAGAGCTTTGCTCAAAGCCTCGGAATAAATACTAAAGATTATGTTGAAATAACTTCTTTCACCCATCATCCTTTTTACAGCAAGTTTGTATTGGAAGTTCCCGACAACTGGGAAGAAGGCGAATACTATAACGTACCTTTAAATGATCTGATAGAAATTATGAACAAAGCTCTGAAGAACGGCTTTACTGTTGCTTGGGACGGTGCGGTCGGAAAAAATAATTTTTATAGGAAAGAAGGTTATGCAGTTGTTCCGCTTGCTGGCGACACTTCTAAAACAGGACCCGAAATAGAAGAAAATGTAACTCAAGAATTACGGCAAAAAGCTTTTGACGATTACTCCAACACCGACGACCATTTAATGCATATTACCGGCATGGCGAAAGATCAGGCGGGCACTATATTTTACTACACTAAAAATTCTTGGGGAACCAAAGATAAAAAGTATGACGGCTACTGGTATCTATCTGAGCCGTTTGTAAAGCTGAGAACAATTGCAATTCTTGTCCATAAGGATGCAATACCAAAAGATATTAGAGAAAAACTCGGAATCTAAAATTTTCAACGGGATGACATTACAAAATTTAGTAGTGTCATCTCTTTTTAATTTTTTAAGTGCGATAAAACATACTACTCCAAATTTATTCTTGATTGTAGCTTTAAAAAAAATTAGGTTGGCAGAAAAATTAGAGCGGATCTAATTTCATTTTTATAATTTGTCAGGAATGTAGTTATGAAGAAAACATTTTTTTCAGCAAAGGGAATTTTATTCTTATCTATCGTAGTAGTTCTTTTTCTCGGAGTACAGTTTATTAAAGCTCCCCAAAAAGCAAGCGTACAAAAAGCCGAAGTAATTCATACATATCTTGTTAAAATTCCGAATTGCTCGGGTGTTTGTCCTTATGCATTAATGTCTATGACTCACGGAAGAATGCAAATGCTTAATAATGCCGGATGCGTGTGTCCATACAGCAAAAACGCGTCTTATATGACTGTTAGGTCTAAAAATGTAAGGTCTGTAAGAGCAATGCTGCCGCCTTCAATTCAAAAAGAAGTGCAAATACAATTAGCCGACAACACAAACGAAGGCGAACCGTCAAAAATTATTCAATAAAAATATTAGGATGAGCAGCATAACTGAAATTGCGGAGAATGTTTTTAGAATATCAACATTTATCTCCGACGGCAACATACAGATGAACCAGTTTCTCATAAAAGATGATGAACCGCTTTTATGGCACACGGGACAAAAATATTTATTTAATGAAGTCCGCGCTGCAATTGCTAAAATTATTTATCCCGGTAATATAAGATGGATCGGCTTTAGCCATTTTGAGTCGGACGAATGCGGCTCGCTAAATGAATGGCTGAACACCGCGCCGCAGTCGGAAGCATTCTGCAGCTTCGTCGGCGCTAATGTAAATATGAATGACTTTGCCGTTCGCAGGGTTCGCGGTTTTCATAATGATGAAATTATTAAGACCGGCAAATACAGCTTCCGGTTTATTTCCACTCCGCATCTTCCACACGGCTGGGATTCCGGGCTGCTCTTTGAAGAGACTCTGCGTACTTTATTCTGCTCTGATTTATTTCACCAGCCAGGCAATCCTACGGCTATTACCGGCAGCGATATAATTGAATCCGTAAAGAATAATCTCGTTGAATCCGAATCCGGTCCATTCAACAGCTACATGCCGTACACAACAAACACAGAAATGCAGTTGAATCATCTTGCGGAATTAAAACCTAATACCCTTGCAGTTATGCACGGCTCAAGCTTTACCGGCGACTGCGAAAAATCTCTGCTTGACCTTGCTTACGTTATGAAAAATGTCCTGGGATGATAAATTAGCATAGTAATAAATTATCGTCATTCTTTTATGCTTCGCGGTTTATATCGCTTTCCAATCCCTTCTCGTCTTTTTTAAATTTGGTTTTGTTAATAATATCAGCTCCATTTCGCAAATATTCAAAAACTTGATCTTCTGTCCCGCTTCATTAGCCTTTGATTGACGTCATAAATAATTTTAAAAAAAATAAAAGCCTCTTTAAATTTTATTATTTTTTTCGATAATTTATTGGTTAGGTGTATGTAACTATTTGAAATTATAGCAAACCATTTTATATATAGGTGTAAAGTCTAAGTGTTATGCCGAAAATAATAGAAATAAAAAATCTAAAGGAAGGAATGGTCTTAGCCGTACCGGTAAAAAATAAATTCGGGCAGCTGTTGATACCGGAAGGAACAAATCTCGAAGAGCGTCATAAAACTATTCTGCTTACTTGGGGAATTCAGAGCGTAACTATTAACGACAGCGATGCAAAAGAAGAAATTCAGTACGATGAAGAAATTATCGCTCTTGTAAAAACAAAATTGCATGAACGCTTTAAGTGGGAATACAGAAATCAGAATGAAGAAGAAATATATAACCTTGCGCTTGAAGAGCTATTAAAAAAGACTACAACAAATAATTAAGCATCTGTAAATGGGATATATCGAAAATATTATTCAGAACATAAATAACCTGCAGACGCTTCCGACTATTTACAGCTCTATATCCGAAGCGGTTTCCGATCCTCTTGCCACGCCTGAAAAATTATCTAAAATAATTTCAATTGACCAGGTATCATCCTTTAAAATATTGAAAGTCGCCAACTCCCCTTTCTATGGATTTAGAGGAAAGATTGACACAATATCTCAGGCTATTTTATACCTTGGCTTTAACGAGATAAAGAACATTGTATTCGCTCTCTCGGTAGTTAGTTTCTTCAGCAAGAATAAAGTAATATTAAACTTGAGACCAGCCGATCTATGGGCGCATTCAATAGGCGTGGGTATTGCTACTCGAATGATCGGTAATGCAAACGGAGAAAAGAATCTTGAGAATTATTTTCTTGCAGGAATAATTCATGATATTGGTAAGCTATTGTTCTTCGAGTTCACTCCGAATGATTATGAGAAGGTCGTTAGTTACATAGTAAATCATAACTGCTCGATTATCGAAGCTGAAACGCAAGTATTGGGTATTGATCATTGTTTAGCAGGACAAATGATCGCTGAGAAGTGGAAGCTGCCTTCAAGCTTAAGCGATGTAATTCTGCATCATCATACCGGGATTAAAGGCGCTGAATCCAATAAGCTGATTGCTTCCGTCCATATTGCAGATATATTAATTAGAGCGCTTGAATTAGGCAACGCCGGCGACAACCTTATCCCCCAGCCCAATTTAAAAGTATGGGATATTATTAAACTACCGCAAGGCTTTTTTCATTCAATTAAAGATAAACTAATGGAAGATTTTCACAACACTGTAAGATTGATGCTTGCAGAATAAAAATTAAAATATTATTGTGTCAAAAGATGTTATAAATAGGTTTACACACTTCACCAAAGCAATAAGCGAAGTGGAGACGGAATTAATACAGAATCACCCCGAGGAAGAAATAATTCTTAAATGCCTTAATGTATATAATGAGATCAGCGAGTGCGATTCCGCTGCTTTGTATACTATGAATAGCAACGAATTTATCTTCAAGCTGAATACATGTTCTCCATCTGAACAGCAAAATAATTTTGAGAGATGGTTTGACCGGCTCTTAAACTGCGGTGCAGTTGCTCAGTCTCTTAGTACAAGTATGATAACCAGTCATCAGCTTGAAAACAATGATAGTAAAGAACGTCTTCTAATAATTCCTCTTATAATTAATACAGGTGTATCCGGGTTGGTCGTTCTTCATTTAAATGATAATATTGCAGATGACGAAAATACATTTGCATATCTATCTCTCTATTCAAAATATTTCGCGATGCTGATGTATAATGAAAATCTATTGACGGAAGTAGAGAGTATCAAAAAAAATGAAGAACAGAGAATAGCGGCAAAGACTAACGACATAGTTCAAAGTACGCGTGAGTTAAAATTCATATTAGATACTATTCAAGCGGGTGTAATCATAATTGAAAAAGTTACAAACGAAATAGCCGATGCAAATAACGCCGCTTTGAAACTTAGCGGATTTAGAAAAGAAGAAATAATAGGAATTCAATTTGAGTCTTTATTTATCTCTAAGAATAATGACTTTAGGGGAAAGAAAATTTTTACAAACCAGGAAGCCATTTTAAAAAGAAATGACGGAACCATCATTCCCGTTTTGAAAACATTAGCCGATATAAAGCTTGGCGGCGAAGAATTTACCATCCTTACTTTTCTGGATATTTCAGAACGGAAAAAAATGGAAGAAGCTTTGGAGGAAGCCCATTATAGACTTGAGCAGAGAGTTGAAGAAAGAACAATTCAGCTTTCATTGACGAACCAGGAACTTCAAAATCAAATAGCTAAAAGGATACAGGCTGAAGAGGAAAAACTAAAATTATACTGGGCTGTTCAGCAAAGCCCGGTTGCAATTATAATAACAGATATTTATGGAAAGATCGAGTACGTAAATCCAAAGTTCACGGATATTACCGGGTACATTTATAATGAAGTATTAGGCTTAAGTCCGAAATTCTTAGAAGCCAATGATACCTCTGATGAAGAAAATAGTTTTTTCTTAAAAGCCCTGGCAAGAGGAGATACATGGTACGGAGAATATAAAAACAAGAAGAAAGATGGAACCTTAGTGTGGGTGTCCTCAATTGTTTCGCCCGTTGAAAATTTATCGGGAAATATTTCCCATTTCCTTGTGGTGCAGGAAGATATAACGGATAAGAAAAATGCCGAGATGGAATTAATGTCTGCAAAACAAAAAGCCGAGCAATCCGACAGGCTTAAAGGAATCATACTTGCTAACATGCAGCATGAATTTAGAACGCCTTTGATCGGCATTCAGGGCTTTGCACAAATATTATTAGACGATATTAAAGACGAAGTGCAAAGCGAAATGCTGAATAGCATTTATGCTTCCGGCAAAAGACTGCTTAATACTCTCAACAGTGTTTTAACTCTCTCTAAATTTGAAAGCGATGGTATTTCCCTTAGGTTAAAGCAGCATAATTTGTCCGAAGAATTACTCTCGGTTACCCATGATTTTAAAATTGCAGCAGAAGAAAAAGGACTTGATTTTATCTTAAGCGAAGGGAAAAACATTTATGCTTATTATGATCAGGAGCTTTTAACAAATGCATTATACAATCTCATTGATAACGCGATTAAATTTACTAAAAAAGGATCGGTGACAGTTGAGGTAAGCAGTACTTCCGTAAACGAAAGAAAATGCGCTTCTGTAAGAATAACAGATACAGGCATTGGCATTAGTGAAAGCGATCATGAATTGATATTCAGCCCGTTCAGACAGGCTAGCGAAGGTTATTCACGAAACTACGAAGGTACAGGGCTTGGCTTGACTCTCTCAAAAAGAATGATCGAGAGTATGAACGGTAAAATTTTATTAGAAAGCAAACCTTCCGTCGGCTCTACATTTACAGTTTTAATTCCCGCTTAAAAAAATTTAATGATCCCATTAAATGAGGCTGAAGACTAATCCCATTTGATTCAACTTCCCTGCGCGCTAAAAGGAGTTACTATAATGATATTTTTCACTTGCCATTATTCGAAAGTATAAAATTCATAATGCCGGATTGAGTTTTGATGCCCCGATTCGTTAATTTAATCATTTCTATCTTACGCAATAGTTTGAGCCAGAAACTCATCCGTCTTTGGCTGAAATTAAAAAAAATATTGTACTTATATGCTCATTATCCGGCGGATCGTCTCGAGACGCTGAATATTATTCTTTAGCTCGTCCTTAACTTTTTACTTACCTGCCTTTCCGGCTTGGCGGATCAGTCTAAGGATGATTAAGTTGTTGTACCGTTTTAAAATATTTAGTAAGCATCTTTCCTAAAATCTATTGATAAAATATAAATTATTTTTTCAGTCTCCTCTATAACATAAAATAATCTAAACTTACCAATTCTATATCGCCAAGTCTCTGGTTTATAACCCGCAAGCTTTTTGATATTGTTTCCGTAAAGTGGTTCTTCTTTTAACTGAGGGTAAATATATTGTAAAAGTTTTTTCTTAATGAAAGATTTTTCCTGGTTAGATAATTTATTAAGCTTCTTTAAATATTCATCAGTTTCAAAAATTTTATAATCAGCCAACCAGCTTACCCTTTTTCGATTTCATATCTGAAAGCCCGCGTTTTATACTTTTATTAAGCTCCTTATTATTCCGTATTTCTTCCATTTCAAATTCATCTACATGGACATTATGCTCAATAAATCTTTTAACGGCAGTTTCAATAAAATTTGAAATTGGTCTATTATCTCTATCCGCCAATTTTTTATAAACTTTATAGCTTTCATCACTTAAACGAAGGGTTATTGTTTTAGACATTAAAATCACCTCTGAATGTTTATCGTTTCTTTGCATTCAAATGTATTCATATCAATGAAAAATTTCAATGCAATATTATTAGTAAACGGAATAACAACCTTCCGCTGACCGGCTTGCCCGCCTGCGTCGGTCTCATTCGAGCCGGTGGCTATTATTCTTTAGCTCGTCCTTGACTTTCTGCTTACCTGTCCGGCTCCTGACGGATTAAATATGTATACCGTTTTTACTGTTTTCTATAGACTATTTCTTAAAGTACTTTACTCCATCCAAATTTTTAAAATCAACGTCTTGTGTCCAAACAGTGGCATTATTTTGTTTAGCGGTTATATAAATCAAGCTATCAGCCATTGGTACTTTTTGTTCAAAACTAAATTTCGCAGCTTGAATTGCAATAGTTGAATTTACTTCTACAACTTTTGCCTGCTGCATTAAACCAACAACTTGAATTGCCGAATGTTCATCTTTTTCCGACAATACCTTTTTATATATTTCAAAGAGATTTATTGTTGAAACTATTAATTCATCAGTTTTTTCAATGGCAGGCGCAAATAATTTTGCATTCCTGCCGTCAGCTAAATATTCCAGCCAGCCGGAAGAATCAACTAAGTTCATATTCGGTCACCTTCTCTTTCAATTTCCGTATTGATTCCTCTTAGAAAACCGCGAGCTTCTTTGATATTTTTCAGAAGAATGAATTCAATTCTGTCACCTAATTGTATAATCTGTAATTTTTGTCCCGGTTTTAGTTTTAACTTCTGTCTTATTTCCTTTGGAATTACAACT
>JAKAKL010000144.1 GCA_021824565.1 Bacteroidota bacterium
CACTTATAAACGGATTGTTAAACTGGTTAGATAAAAAATAATACCGTTGTCTTTTTGCTTTTATTAATTGTAAAACTTTTTCATTTGCATTATATTTGAACTGAAAATTCTTAATTCTTAATTTTTTTAATTGTTAACGCGCCCGTAGCTCAATTGGATAGAGCGTTTGGCTACGGACCAAAAGGTTGAGGGTTCGACTCCTTCCGGGCGTACAAACTTTAAAGAACAAAGGGCTTAATTACTAAAGCCCTGTGTTATAAAACTAGCTTCCTTTCTGTAAAATCGTTCCAAATGCAATTACATTTCCAATTTAGCAACAACTTGAAAAATATTTTTTTAAAAGGACTTGACAAATAGATTTGAATGATATATGTTCGTAAGTAAGTGATTACATAATTATTTGAGCATAAAGAAAAATGACAAGAGAAACAACAGATACCAGGCAAGAACAGATTAAGAAAGCTGTCTTGGAAATAATTGCAGATGAGGGTCTGCATAATATATCTACCAGAAATCTTGCAAAGAGAATTGGATTTACTGAAGGCGCAATCTTTAGGCATTTCCCTACAAAGCGGGATATTATAAAAGGAATAATGGAAGATGTTGCTAATGATTTAATCGGATTGCTACGAAATATTGTTTTAAGTCCGACAAAAGCAGAAGAAAAACTATTTAAATATCTGTGTGAGAATGTGAAATATCTTAAAGAAAACAGAGGGATTACAATACTTTTGTTTTCAGAAGCAACACATTTAGGTGATAAGGACCTTAAAGAGAAATTAAATCAAATACTTTCCGAACAAAAGCAGTTCATAATAAAAATTGTAAAGGATGGAATAGCCGAAGGTGTGTGGAATAAAAATATAAATCCGGAAGATGTTGCAATGTTTTATATGGGAATCCCGATTACATTTAATATTGAGCTGGTGCTGAACAAAAACAATATGAATGTAGATAACTTTTGTAAAAGAATGTATTCATTAATCTTAAAGACAATAAAGAAATAAAAAATTTTATCTAATAAAGTAAGTAAATGATTACTTAATATAATCTTACAAGGAGGAAAAATGGAACAAACAAAATTTGATTTACCGGAATGGACATTCGAATTTCACGGGCATCGCTGCCCCTTTATGCCAATCGGTTTTAGAATGGGAACTATGGCAATGGAAAAACTTGGTGTTAAGAAAAGTCTTAATCATGAAATACACGTATTTTCTGAAATGGGTGTTGGTCATCCGCAAGGTTGTATGCAGGATGGAATTATGTCTGCAACAGGTGCAACTTTCGGTAAAGGAATGATTGAAAAATTGAACTATGGAAAAGTTGCAGCAATCTTTTGGTATCCGGGTAAAAAAGATGCAGTAAGAATTGCATTGAAAAATGAATTTCAGGATAAACTATCCCCGCACGAATTTTTCAAATTCCGAAAACAAGGAATTGAACCTTCAGAAATTCCCGAAAATGTAAGGAAAGATATTATCGATATCGTGCTTAATGCGACAAACGATGAGCTATTTAATGCAACTGTGTTAAAGGATTTTAAATATAAACCTGTTACACAAGCATTTAATAAAACAAAGTGTGAAGTATGCGGCGAGTACGTTTTTGAAAGATACTTACGTGTTAAAGATGGAAAGAAAGTTTGTATTCCCTGTTCTGAAAGAACAGATGAGGAAGTAATTATTCATTTACCAAACATAGGATAGGGTTGTTTCGTCATTGCGAGGAACGAAGCAATCTATGTAAATGAAAAAGATTGCTTCACTCGAGGACTCGTTCGCAATGACTCAAAAAAAACAAGAAGAAAAAAAATATGTTATACCTAATAGTATCAATATTAATATTTATCGTTTCCTTCGTCTTTGCAATGCTTGGCTTAGGCGGCGGAATGGTTTACGTTCCGATTCTTAAATGGGCCGGCTTTTCAATGAAGGAAGTCGCTATTCCACTTGGACTTTTATTAAACGGATTAAACACACTGCTTGCTCTAATTCCTTTTTCAAGAAAAAAATTAGTTGACTGGAAAGGCGGAGCAGCAATGGCAATTGCAGCATTAGTCTTCTCCCCTATTGGTGCATACACTTCCCAATTTGTTCCAGAAAAACCATTGATGATTTTATTTGCAATCGCAGTTGTAGTTGCCGCTGTAAGAACTCTTTGGGCTTCTAATCAGAAAGAACCGGAAGATGTAATGCCGTTAAAGAAAAGATCAATTATTGGTGTAGGAGTTGGTGCATTTGCAGGATTTGCCGGCGGTTTACTTGGCATTGGCGGCGGATTTATCATCGCACCAATTTTAATGTGGATGGGATATAAGACTAAAGAAGCCGCTGCGACAACAGCTTTTGTTGTAACCTTCTCGTCATTCAGCGGTTATTTAGGACACGCAGCCGAAGGTGAAATGAATTGGACTTTGACAATCTTAGTTGTTATTGCTGTAATTATCGCATCTCAGCTTGGTGCAATGTTTATGTCAGGAAAAGCAAAACCAAAAATGGTAAAGCAGGTTTATGCCGTTGTGCTTTTAGGAATTGCAGTTAAAATGATTTGGGGTGTGCTGTGAAAAAAAATTCTAAAATGTCATTCCCGCGAAAGCGGGAATCCGTTCGTCTTTTAATTGACAATAAAAATCCGAATAAATGGATGCTTGTGTTCGCGAGTATGACGATGAGAAGATTATTATTAGTTCTTACTATTTTCACATTCAATTCTCATTTTGCACAAAATGAATATCCCGAATTTCACGGATACATTCAAAGTCGTTTTACTTATAACGATGGTAATAGCAGCAGTTTTATGATTAGACGTGCAAAACTTTGGTTAGATGGTAAAGCTCCAATGTCTGATAATATAACTTACAAAATGCAGGTGGTTTATCGTTCTGCGACAGATGAAAATTTTTATTTCCAGGATGCTTTTGCTGATGTCAAATGGAACTTTGGCTTCTTAAGGGTTGGTAAGTTTGTTCCTAATTTTACTTTACAAAGAATGCAATCCGATGCTTTTATTCCGGTTTTAGAAAGAGCAAATGTAATTAATAATTTAATTCACGGAGATAAAAGTTCAGCAAGAGAAATTGGTGTAGAAGGAAATTTTGATCTGCTGCAATCAAATCTAAAACTAAGTTTGGGAATATTTAATGGCAATCAAAAAGTTCCGGGAAATAATATCAGTAATAACCTTCTTTACATAACAAAGCTAAGTTACAATTTTCTTTACGCGAAAGATGATGTATTGAACATTGGAGCATCATTCGGTTACAGATATTTAGATAATCAAACACTATCTAAAATATTTCCATCTAATGAAAGCATTACAGGAAATGATTATCGTTATGGATTTCAAACTGAACTAAAGTTAAACAAATTTGATTTGCAGAGTGAATTTGTAAACGCAAATATCATAAATCAAAATGCATGGGGTTATTATGCTTATGCTGCATATTATTTTACAAATGATATCCAGGTGCTTGCACAAGTTGAGAAGTACAACGATTTAAATCCAAGTACGAGTAATAATGAATGGTATTTGATTGGGCTGAATTACTACTTCACACAAAAAAATAAGTTAATGGCGGATTATAAAACTCAGTTTAATGGTGATGGCAACATCAACATTGCAGAGATACAGTATCAAATATTTTTTAATTAATTAAATTATTATAAAAAAAAGGGATAGAAAAATGGTAAATCCACAAGAATGGTTAGAGTTCGGACAAAAATTTCACGGACACAAGTGCCCTGCAATGCCAATGGGCTTAAGAGTAGGCGCCGCAGCAATGAATAAACTCGGTGTTGACAGAGCACAAGACGGACAGATACTTGCCTTTGTTGATCTTGGCGAAGATCATTGCGCAACTTGCTATGCTGATGGCTTGCAGGTAATAATGGGTACAACATTCGGGAAAGGCAATATCAAAAAAACTCACAAAGGTAAATGGGCTGTTACAGTTGTAAACAGAGCAACGGGTAAAGCCGTTCGTGTTACGCCAAAAGCAGAAGCTATGCTTGCAAACAAACAAACCGACTTTTTCAAAGATTATAGAGAGAAAGGAATTCCAGCAAGTAAAGTTCCTAATGAAGTAGTTGATCCATTAATTAACAAAGTAATGGCTGCACCAGAACAAATGTTAGTTAAAATTTCTGATGTGTTTGATTACAAACTTGAACCAAAGAAAGACAGCTTTAATGGTTTCGTTTGCGAAGAATGCGGAGAGATGACAGTTGAAGGTTATGGAAGAATAAAAGATGGCAAGCACGTTTGTATTGATTGTGCTGCGAAATAAATAGTTCTTTAATAATTTGAAAAACAAACGGAGCGGCAAGGTGCCGCTCCACTAAATAAACATAAGGAGTAATAAAATGAAAAAGACCAAAATCTGCACAATGGCTATTGCTATTGCGCTAAGTTTTATTTTTATCAATCAGTCCTTTGCTCAAAATAGAATTAATTGGAGAGGAGGCGGTGGTTGGGCAAGGGGATCTAACTATAATAAGCTGTACAACGTGAAGACAGTAGAAACCATAAGCGGCAAAGTTATTAGTATGGATATTATAACTCCAATGAAAGGGATGACTGAGGGAGTTCACATTACATTGAAAAATGATAAAGAAATGATATCTGTTCATTTAGGACCAGTATGGTTTATTGAAAACCAGAATATTAAAATTGAACCAAATGATCAAATTGAGGTTAAAGGTTCACGAATTACTTTTGATGGTAAGCCAGCAATTATAGCAGCGGATGTTAAGAAAGGAAGTGAAGTTTTACATCTTCGTGATGAAAATGGTTACCCGGTTTGGATGGGTTGGAAGAGAAAATAATTTAATTTTTAAATGCAGGGTTACAACAGTTTCGTACCCGAAGAATGTGGCGAAATGACAGTCGAAGGTTACGGAAGAATAAAAGATGGCAAGCATGTTTGTATTGATTGTGCTGTGAAATAAAAGTTCTTTAATAAATTGAAAACAAACGGAGCGGCAAGGTGCCGCTCCACTCTGCATATTGACTTCTATCAGAAATATAAAGCTAGCGGTGAGTCCCCATTTGAAAGCACAATTGAAAGTGTACGCGTTCGTTTTCGTCCGGTTATAATAACAGCATTTGGAACAATTGCAGGAATGGTTCCAATTGTTCTTGAGTAGGCGGTTGGATTGGAAAGATTAAGTCCTTTGGCAGATGTTGCAACCGGCGGTTTATTGATCTGTACTTTGCTTACATTAATTTACGTTCCGATGTTTGCGTATATAGTGGACACAAAGAAAGAGAAACCAGTTGCTGAGATTGGATAGAATTATTAAACAGGGAATAAATTTCTCTACCAGATTGAGTGAAGACAATTTTTTCTAAATTAAATTATAAAGGAGATCGTTATGGCACTTAAAAAAGAATACTCGAAAGACAAAGCAGTTTGCAAAGTAACTTTTACTTTGCCTAAAGAAATTGCTGATAAATTTGATGAAGTTGCTCTTGTAGGCGATTTTAATAATTGGGATCACAAAGCAAATTTGTTTACAAAAGAAATAAATTCGATAACTGTTGAACTAAAAACTGGCAAAGAATATCAATTTAGATATTGCGGAAACGGCGTTTGGTTAAATGAATCTGAAGCCGATAAACATATTATAAATCCTTTTGGAGATTCGGAAAACAGCGTTATTATTATATAGACTATAAATTAAAAAAATTTCGGAAGAAAAATTAAGTTGACGCCTATGCGTGAAAACGGGAATCAAAAAATTTATTATTCAGAATAGATTTCCACCTGTCTGCCGCCAAGTCAGGCTTTCGTGGGAATGACAAGTCAGGTATTTTGACTTTTTACATAACAGCGGACTCATTAATAAAATTTAGAAATATTCTATAAAGGAAATTATATGCCGCACAACCATTCACATAATACAGAAGTGACTTCAGAGAAAAATCTATTCATCACAATGTCGTTGAACTTTTTAATAACAATAGCAGAGGTTATCGGCGGATTTATTTCGGGAAGCTTGTCGCTGATATCAGACGCGCTGCACAATTTCAGCGATGGCATAGCAATTATCATCACTTACATAGCAATGCGATTAAGCAAACGACCAAAAACTTCTAAATATACTTTTGGTTTGAAGCGTGCAGAAATTCTGGCTGCAATAATAAACGCAAGCACACTTATAATAATCAGTTTCTTTTTAATCAAAGAAGCAATTGATAGGTTTGCTCATCCATCACCGATTACAGGTAGTTTAATGCTGATTGTAGCAGCATTGGGGTTGCTTGCTAATGTTATCGGAACATTGCTTCTTAAAAAAGGTTCTGAAGGAAATTTAAATATCAGAGCTGCATATTTTCATTTATTGAGCGATACGGTTTCTTCTCTTGCCGTTATTATCGGTGCGGTGTTTATTATTTTTTACAAAATTTATTGGATTGATCCTCTCTTAACAATTCTAATTTCACTTTACATTTTAAAAGAAACTTATGAGATTGTTAAAGATTCTGTTGATATTCTGATGATGTCAAGTCCTGAAGGAATAGATTTGAACGAAATCAAAACAATGACAGAAAAAATTCCCGGCGTGCTTAATATTCATCACATTCATTTGTGGAAACTAAATGATAAGGATACTCACTTTGAAGCGCACATCGAGGTAGAAAATATTTCCGGAAGAGAAATTTCAGAGATTCAAAGAAAAAGTGAACAAAGCTTACACGATAAATATGAAATCAATCATACAACATTACAGTTTGAGTGCGAAATTTGCCAGAAGAAGGAGTTACTCTGAGTGAATATTAATATTTTTAAATAATAATTAGCTGAACTATGAATCGGGAAGTCATGTCGGTCATCATAATGATATGAAAAAAAAACAAGTAAGTGAGATCACGTATAAAATAACTTTTGCTAATAATATTTAATTTAATTCGAATTGAAGAAATTATTTTTCCATTCAAACAAGAGTTCAGGATTTATAAATTAGTGAAAAAAGAATAATTTTATAGCATAAAATAAATGGATAAAGAAAATATAATTCACAGAGTAACATTATGAAGAAAATAGTATTTATTCTCGCACTTTTGGGTCTAATTATAGTTTTAATAGTAGGTACTCTTTCTCAAAAAGACACTGAACCTACGACGTTAATGAAACTGAAAGAAAAATATTCAGAAAAAGAAAAACCATCTGTTGATCATAGCAAGTTTGCCATCCTTCAACAAAAATTTACATCACCGCAGCAGGTAACAGAGGCATGCGAATCTTGCCATAACATGACAGCTCATCAAGTGATGAATTCTAATCACTGGAATTGGGAGCGTGAAGAGTTTGTGCAAGGACGCGGCGTAATTTATCTCGGTAAGGCAAATGCAATAAATAATTTTTGTATCGGTACTCAAGGCAACGAAGGCAGTTGTGCTAAATGCCATATTGGTCTTGGGATGGATGAGAAGAGAACAATCTTTACAGATCCTAAAAATATTGATTGCATGATTTGTCACGATAATACAGAAACTTATGCCAAAGCACCCGAAAAAGGTGGAGCCCCGCTCACAACACTTGATTTTACTAAAATCGCTGAAAGTGTTGGAAAACCAAAAAGAAGTAATTGTGGTGTTTGCCATTTCTATGGCGGCGGCGGCAATAATGTTAAACACGGTGATTTGGAAATGTCGCAGTTTGAACCATCCAAGGATATTGATATTCATATGGCATCTGATGGGATGAATTTACAATGTGTGGATTGCCACACAACAAAGCAGCACAACATTGCAGGAAAAGTTTATTCTCTTTCTTCAATGAATCACAATCGTGTAACCTGTGAACAATGCCATACTGCTACTCCTCACAAAGATGATATTTTAAATGAGCATACATTAAAAGTTGCTTGCCAAACTTGCCATATCCCAACTTATGCTAAAGGAAATGCAACTAAAATGTATTGGGATTGGTCAACTGCCGGCAAACTTAAAAACGGCGAACCTTATGTTGAAGAAGACAGCATGGGAAATCATTCTTATATGTCAATTAAAGGAAGTTTTGTTTGGGAGAAAAATGTTAAACCAGATTACATTTGGTTTAATGGCACTGCATCACATTATCTTGAAGGAGATAAAATTCAAGATACAACAAAACCACTTGTGTTAAATCAGCTTCACGGTTCTTATGCCGATGATGAATCAAAGATTTATCCTGTTAAAATTCATACAGCTAAACAACCTTACGATCCGGTTAACAGAATATTAATCCAACCAAAGCTTTATGCAGATAAAGTTGGTGAAGGCGCCTTCTGGAAAGATTTCAATTGGCAGAAAGCTGCCGAAGTTGGGATGAAAGATGCCGGACTCCCCTTCAGCGGAAAAGTTTCTTTCATCAAGACAGAAATGTATTGGCCTGTAAACCATATGGTTGCAAGTAAAGAAAACACTGTTCAATGTAATGAATGCCATACAAAAGAAAATTCGCGTCTTGCTGGTTTAAAAGATTTTTATATGCCAGGCAGAGATTATTCCGCAATTGTTGATACCGGTGGAAAGTGGTTATTGATTCTTACAATTATTGCTGTTTTAATTCACGGTACAATAAGATTTTATTCTTACAGAAAAAATAAAAAAGAGGTTTCAAAATGAGTAAGAAACAGGTTTATATTTATAAAGGTTTTGAAAGATTCTGGCATTGGATGCAGGCAATTTTAATTTTCTTTCTTGCATTTACAGGATTTGAAATTCACGGTACATATTCTTTTTTTGGATATCGGGATGCAGTTAGATATCACAATGTTGCAGCTTATATGCTTATTGGTTTGATTGTTTTTACAATATTCTGGCATTTAACAACCGGAGAGTACAAACAATATCTGCCAACACTAAAAAATATTAAAGCGCAGTTGGATTATTACATTTTTGGAATTTTCCGTAATGCACCACATCCAACCAAAAAAACTGTTTTAAGTAAACTTAATCCATTGCAAAAACTAACTTACTTCGGTTTAAAGATTTTAGTTATCCCATTAAGTGTTACTTCTGGATTGCTTTATATGTTTTATCGTTATCCAAGTAAACAAGGTGTTTCTGCAATTAATATTCAATCTCTTGAGTTCATTGCAATATTTCATACTGTTGCAGCAATATTATTAATCGTTTTTATTGTTACACATCTTTATCTAATCACCACTGGCGAAACTGTAACATCAAATCTTAAAGCAATGTTAACTGGTTATGAAGAGTTAGAAGATGAAGACAAAGCAGAAAAAAATGTTAATGAGAAAAATTTATCAACACAAAATTTAGATTAGAGGACTTTATGGAAGAGACAAAATATATGAATCCATACTTAGCCGGAGTTTTACTTGGCTTATTATTGATTGCAACAATTTATATTACTGGTCGTGGATTAGGTGCAAGTGGTGCAATTAAAAGTTATGCGGTAACAGTTGTTGAAAAAGTAGCACCTTCACACACAGCAAATACAAAATTTTATAAAGAGTATGGCGGTGAACATCCTGGCTCCAGCCCATTAATGAACTGGCTTGTATTTGAAGTAACAGGAGTTTTAATAGGTGCTTTTTTATCAGGATTAATTTCCAATCGTTTGGATTTTAAATTAGAAAAAGGTCCACACACTACAAATAAAATCAGAATTGCAGGAGCTTTAATTGGCGGATTACTTTGGGGAATTGGCTCACAGCTTGGCAGAGGCTGTACAAGTGGTGCTGCTCTAAGTGGAATGGCTGTAATGTCAACCGGCGGAATTATAACAATGTTTGCCATTTTTGCCGGAGCTTATGCTTTCGCTTACTTTTTTAGAAAATTTTGGATTTAATAAGGAGAATTTGAAATGGGACCATTAGTTCCTGATATTATAAGTAATAACTTAAATTTTATTGTTGCTCTTGTTATTGGAATTTTATTCGGTGCAATTTTAGAGCAAGCAGGTTTTTCTACTTCAAAAAAATTGGTAGGTTTATTTTACGGCTACGACTTTACTGTGCTTCGTGTTTTCTTTACTGCAGGACTTGTTGCAATGATTGGTGTTATGGGTTTAGCACACTTCGGATTGCTTGATATGAGTCTTGTTTATATTAATCCAACTTTTCTTTGGTCTGCAATAATTGGCGGATTAATTATGGGATTGGGTTTTGTAGTTGGTGGATTTTG
>JAKAKL010000026.1 GCA_021824565.1 Bacteroidota bacterium
AGCAAGAGTAAATATGAATTGACAATAAGATTAAATGAAATTGCCGGAAAATCATTAGAGGAAGAAATTCTTGTATCATTCGATCAGGAAGCGAAGTGAGAAATCGAATTCTTGTAAAGATATTTATTCTGAAAAAACATAAGAATAACTGTTAGGTAGGAATATGAGAAAATTTTCTAAGCTGATATTGCCGATAATATCCGTGACTGTTTTAGCAGTTATTTATTTCATCTATTTTGCGCCGAGCAAAGAATTGGGTTCTTTTAGTAAATTTAGTGGCGGCAGCGAAATTAACCAGCAGATAAATGTTAGCGTTGTTAAAGAAAATGGTTTTGAGAGAAATGCAGATGGAAGAATTATCTCATTTTACGCGAAGGATAAAAATAATTTGTCTATAAAAATAACTTTACATGAACCCGTGACTGACGATATTGTTGACGCCGAAGTTGTTGAGCTTATGGGACATATGCACGGTGGAAATTTTACTGCGGCGGGTGTAACTATTATAAAATGAATTTAGAAAGAAAAACTGAATCTGGAAAAGAAGGCGATAAAAATGGAGCAGCTTATCAGAATATTTCTTCCGGTATATTTTATAGTTTACTATTTCATCTTCTGGCGAAAGTCATTCATTGTTTATAAAAGTACCGGATTTAATCCTTACGTTTTTGGAAAAAGCGAATCAGCACACGATTACATTGGCAAATTTTTCAAATACATTACAATCTTTGTGCTTATAGCAATTGTCTTGTATATAGCAGGTGAAAAATATTATAGATATTTGTTGCCATTTTTCTATTTGGGAATTAATGTTCTAAAAATAATCGGATTAGCGCTGCAAATTATTTCTCTATTTTGGATAGCAATGGCGCAACAACAGATGAAAAATTCTTGGCGAATTGGAATTGATCGAGTTAAAAAGACAGAGCTTATACAAAGCGGATTATTCGCTTACTCGCGCAACCCGGTTTTCCTTGGGACCATCATTTCATTAATGGGATTCTTTTTAATTGTACCGAATGCAATTACACTTGCAATTTTATCAGTTGGTTATGTTCTAATTCAAATACAAGTACGTTTAGAAGAAGAATATTTGTTGAATGCACATAGTGAGTCATATATAAATTATTTTAGAAAAGTACGGAGATGGATTTAGAGGGCGATATAAATAGCCTTGACAAATGAGGGTGTAATATTTATATTTTCGCAAATGCGAAAATGAAAAATAGGTAATTATTATGAGAACAATTGAATTGCAGAAAAGAAATAAGTTACAAAGCCGGAATGGTAATGCAGAAACGTGCAAAGTAATTTGTTTCAATACAGAAAAAGTAAAAGATGTAAAAAAATCTCTGCCAACCGAAAAAGAATTTGAAGAACTTGTTCAGTTTTATGCATCACTGGGAAACCTTTCAAGACTTAAAATCATTTTTGCGCTTGCTAAAGGCGAACTCTGCGTTTGCGATATTGCAAACGTTCTTGGCTTGAGCATTCCGGCAACATCTCACCAATTAAAATATCTCTATGAACAGAAACTTTTAAAATACCGCAACGATGGGAAAATGGTTTACTACTCCCTTAATTCCGAAAGATTGATCAGCATTCTGAAAGATGATGTTAAGTTTATTGAGAACTCATTTATGGAGTAAAAAATTTTGCATAATCATTTTCTTAAATACGAAAACGAGTGAATAATTAATGAACCATTATAAATGGATACTCTTTGTGGTAGCCCTTTCAACATACGAGCTTTCCGCTCAAAGTCTTCAGCTTTCCGGCGGCTTTGATACTCGCTATCGAAAAACAAATGGCGAACCAAATACTTTTGAACTCCACGGCGCTTTCCTAAACATGCGCAAGGTTTTCAGCGATGAGCTTGGCGACAGACTAATACTTGTTACACAATATGATTTTGAAGACAACTTCCAAGAGTCTCATTTTTATTATACCTATGCCCAACTCAAGGGACCGCTTGGAAAAATCAACTTGCGCATCGGTCGCTATGTACTTCCCTTCGGATTGCTAAAATACTATGATACAGAACGACTTTTGCTTCAGACAATGGAAAAGCAAACCATTGACATCAAGACAGACGTGGGCGCTCAGGTCTTCGGTTACTTAGACGATTTAGATTATGCATTTTCTGTTACGAATGGTGTGGGATTGTACTGGAAAGATGTAGATGAGAACAAACTCATTATAGCAAGGATAGGTTTAAATTTTGACGACAATAGGTTTGGGCTGTCATATCTCAACGGAAGAATCTTTGCGCCAGCAACAAGTGAATTCCCGGTTGAAGAATATTCATACAAGAGACTCATTGCATTTGACCTTCAGCAATACGTTGACCTCTTCACTATCAGAGGCGAGCTGACTTATGGAAGAGTTGATGCCGAAAATACCGGCGGCGGATTTGCCGGGATTGATTATGCTCTTCTGCCGAATCTCGACGCAAATTTTAAATACGCTCTCTGGAACACCGGTAGAAATGAACACTTTATTGGCGCCGGGTTATCCTATAACATTCTTACCGGAGCGTATTTTCGTTTTGCAGATACATTTCAAATTAAAAATAATAAGGTGATAAATAATGAAATACAACTTCAGATATACATTGAATTTCTCAACCAGCTTTAGAATTATCATTTCGTTCATATTGTTCTTTTCTTTTACCGGCAAACTCTTTGCCGATGTGTGCGTTTGGCGTAATCCGGAAAGAACGATGGTTCTAATTTTTCCGCAGGCAAGGGATTACAAAACGCTCGACAGAAAAATTTCAAATGAGAGGGAAGCAGAAATTGAAAAACTACTCGGCAAACCGCTCGATCCGGGCGAGCGGGAAAGCTGGAGCCATTATGAAATAGTCGGCAGCAACGGCAAGGCTCTCGGCTACATAATCGCCGACGCAGAAAAGGGAGAGTACGGTGTTATCGAGGTCGTAATGGGAATAACTCCCGATGGAAAAGTAAAACAAGTTTATATCCAGCGGGAAAGAGAGCGTGAAAAAGAATTTAAATCAAAAGAATTTCTTAACCAGTTTGTCGGAAAGACAAAAGACGACCCAATTCAAATCGGCAAGGATATTAAAGCAGGGCACTCTCTTCCCGCCGAGCAGGTTGCCCTTGCCGTTAAGAAAATGCTTATAATGTTTTACGAACTTCATTAAAATAACTTTCGTGAAAGGACAAAAAAATGAAAATATTAGATCAACGTTCAAGTCTGTTTGCTGCTGTAATGCTGTTCGCTGTGTTGACAGTAACTATTGCAAAGGCAGAAACCCGGCAGCGTTTAACACAAAAGGATTGTTCTCAAATATTCTCGAGAACTGATGATTGTCAAAGCTCGACAAATATTGAGGGAGAACTTTATTGCAAAGCGTGGTATAGAGGTTTTGGCGATGATCCTGATGAATTCCTTGGATATGTTTTTCTAAAACCATTTTCAATTGAAGGGACTAATGCCGAGCTACTAATAGGCATAACGGAAAATAGCAGTGTTTACCGCGTCAAAGTCAAAGGAAAGAATTCCATCAACCAACAATTTCTTTCTCAATTTGATGGAAAGAGATTGGGAGACAGCTTTGAAATTGCCCGCACACTTGATGATATTCTGTACGTTCCTTCAAAGGTGAAGGCGATACGTGGAGATATTCAAACTTCCCAAAAGATTTCTAACGCGGTAAAAGAAGCATTAACTTCAGTCATCCAACTAACTTTAAAGTAAAAGGAGATGACAACTATGTTTGTTCCTTTTGCATAGGCAGCAAAGGGAAACCGGTTCACCAAGCTGCTCTTGGCTTTTACTTAGTTTGAATTATGGAGAAGCAAAATATGAACAATACTACAGATGAACAGATTTTAGATATGCAGAATCAACGATGGCAGACTACCTTTACTTCTAAACCAGATATGTTCGGTGGCGAACCAAGTGAGCCTGTTCGTAAGGCAGTTGAACTTTTCAAGAACGAAGGCAAAAAGAAAATTCTTGAACTTGGTGCCGGACAAGGTCGGGATACAATTTTCTTTGCACAAAGTGGTTTTCAAGTCGATGCCTTAGACTATTCTCAGAGTGGGCTTGATGCTATAACTGATAAGGCGAAGCGGTTAGGGTTGCCGGATTGCATCACTACTCGACTCCACGACATTAGACGGCCGATTCCATTCGACGATGAATCTTTCGATGGCTGCTATTCTCATATGCTCTACTGTATGGCGCTTACTACCTCTGAACTTGAGTTTCTTTCGCAAGAAGTTAGAAGAGTATTGAAACCAAATGGAATCAATATCTACACGGTCAGGCACACTGGCGATGCTCACTATGGCACAGGAATTCATCGGGGCGAAGATATGTATGAAGTTGGCGGATTTATCGTGCACTTCTTTAGCAAAGAAAAAGTCGAACATCTTGCGAGCGGCTTTCAGATAATGAGCATTGATGAATTTGAAGAAGGCGGGCTGCCACGAAAATTATTCAGAGTTACACTTAAAAAACGAGAAGGAGTTAAACAATGAAACACGTATTTATTGCAGTCACGTTGATTCTGTTCTTTGTTGGCTGCACAAATAAGCAAAAGCCGGGAACGCAATCGTCACCGGCTGTAGAATATAAGCTGTTGGGAGCTAAGCCGGACAGCTCAGTTCCAAAGATGAAACTTGAGCAGCTTTTGAAAACGGCAGGCGACTTCAAAGGCAAGAATGTTGTTCTCGAAGGCGTGTACGGCGGCGCTTGCGGAGACGGCGACTATTACTTCAAGGACAAATTTGATATGATCGAATTCAGTCTTGATCAAGGAAGCGATATAGAAAAACTTAAGATTGGAACACCAATTCGATTGTATGGAAGAGTTATAGTGCACACAAGTGAAAAGAAGAAAGGTAAAGAAGGAAACGAAGTTCGGGAAGCTGCTGTTTCCGTTGAAGGGAAAGGAGTTGAATATCAATGAATATAATCACGCTTAGTTTGAAGAGTCTTAAAAGAAAAAGAACGCGTGCCGTATTAACTATTATTGGCGTTGCAGTTGCAACCGCTGCGCTGTTTAGTCTGGTTTCATTTAGTATTGGATATGACAGGTCGCTAAAAAAAGAAATGCAAGACTCCGGACTGCAAATGCTTGTTTCTACAGAAGGATGCCCAACCGAAGCGGCTTCGCTTGCTTTACACGGCGGTGAGATTACGAAGTATGTTGACGAGAAGCGTCTCGCTGAAGTCCGCAGCATTCAAGGTGTTCACGTTGCAACTGGAATGCTCATGTTTTCATTAACCGAAGAAGGCGGAAAGACATCTCTCTTTTCTGGAATTGACGATGAAATCCGAAAATTAAAACCATACTGGAAGCTAAAGGGCAGCTGGTTCAAAGACAGCAGTTCAATAATCCTTGGTGCAGAAGCGGCTAAAGTTGAAGAGCGGACAGTTGGAGATAAAATTTATTTTCCCGGACTCGACCGTGAGTTTAATGTTGTCGGAGTTTTGCAGCGTACCGGTACGGAAGACGATGGATTCTTCTTCCTTCCCATCAGGACTGCACAAGAGGTCTTTCACAAGCAAGGTAAACTCACTGCCATAGGCGTAAATGTTGGCGATCCCGGCAGGATAGAAAAAGTGAAAGAACAAATAGAGGAGTTACCCGATGTTTATGTTCTTACTGCCGATCAAATGATGGGGCAAATCTTGAAATTAGTTGGCTCAAGCAAGACATTAATGTTTGCTGTCCTTGCCATTGCGCTCATCATCAGCATTGTCGGTGTCCTTAACACTGTATTAATGTCTGTAATGGAGATGGTAAAAGAATTTGGTTACATGCGCTGCGTTGGTGCAGCCGGTATTGATGTATTCAAGATTGTTCTGCTGGAAACAATAGCAGTTTGTCTAATCGGCGGGATAATTGGTGCGTTGGGTGGTTCAGCTCTTTCCTCTATTGCAGACAGCTTTATCCGCAGTGTTCTTCCTTACGCACCGGCGGGAAAGATGATTGAGTTTAACCCCGTCATTTTTATTACGTCGGTCTTTTTTGCTGTCATTCTAGGAATCACCGCCGGCATCTATCCAAGCATTAAAGCATCTAAAGTGTCACCAATGGAGGCAATTAGAAATGAATAGCATTATCGAATTAAAACAAGTAATAAAACTCTATGAGAGAGGCAGCGAGAAAATACACGCAGTTGATGGAATAAATTTTTCAATTGCGCCCGGTGAGTTTGTTTCAATCGTTGGACCTTCTGGCTCAGGTAAATCAACATTGTTAAATCTGATTGGCTGTGTTGATAAACCAACTTCAGGCGTTGTAGAGATTGATGGTGTAGAAACATCATCTCTAAAAGAAAAAGAACTCGCCAGAATACGGAATACAAAAATCGGGTTTGTCTTTCAGCAGTTCTTTTTATTGTCAACATTAACAGCGTTAGAAAACGTAATGCTTCCATCAGTATTTAGCAGAAACGGACAGAAGACAAATAAAACAAAACGTGCTAAAGAATTACTTGATATTGTAGGTTTAGCTGATAGAGTAAATCATTTGCCTTCTGAACTCTCTGGCGGTGAGATGCAGCGTATAGCAGTTGCAAGGGCGTTAATCAACAGTCCGAAAATTTTACTTGCAGATGAACCGACAGGAAACTTAGATTCAGCAAATGCAGAGATTGTTTATAACATTCTTGATAAGCTGCATAAAGATGGATTGACTGTTATAGCAGTTACTCATAATTTAGAATTGGCACACAAGACGCAAAAAATTTTCAAGCTGAAAGATGGAAAGATGATGGATGAATAGCTTTTCATTTAAACTCGGATTTAACTTGCATAAGAAGAAATTGACAATAGTAGCAAGCATTATTGTTCTGCTCATTGCAGCGATTCTGATTTATTCAGGGAATCCATCCCCCGACAAGTCAGAGCAAGCTTTTCGGGAAAATTCTAATGTTAAGTTAATTGATGTTGATAAAATAGTTGAAAATCCGGAAAAGTATACTGGTATTGTAAATGTGAAAGGAACCGTAAAAGAAGTTGTGGATAAGAAAAAATTCTTTGCTCTTGGATGTGAAGATGCTTGCATTGGGTTGCCAGTTGCATATAAAGGTGAATTGCCAAAATCGGAAAGTAATATTATTGCATTAGGTGAAGTGAAAAAGGATAATAACGGAAAATTCTTCTTTGATGCAAAGGAGATAAAATATAAATGAAGGATAGTTTATTTTTCCGATTCAAACGGGGAAAGATTATAATTCCGACCGCTTCTTTCCTTCTTGTCTTGCTGACTCATTTTGCTTATTCGCTTTGGCAAACTGCCAGGTTATCGAGTGAATGGTTCCAGGTAAAAGAAATAAATCCGCTTCGGCAATATTTTGAACGGCAGGATTTTTTTATCGGGCTTTCTTATGCTTTAACTGCTGCATTTACAGCCTATGCCGTCATAAATTTTTTTGATAAACGTAAAAAAGGAATAGCAGGAACTGTTGGCGGATTCACATTAGCAGGATTTCTTTATTTCGCCGGATGTTTTTTAACCGGTTGCTGCGGCTCACCAATGCTTACAGTTTATTTAAGTCTTTTCGGTTCTTCAATTCTTGGATTTGCCAAACCACTTACAGCTGGTTTAACCGCAGCTTCTGTAACGCTTGGATTTTTCTGGATTAATAAAAATAGCAAAACAAGAGCGTGTTCAGTCAATGACGTTTGTTGTTTTCCAAATGATAATGAAGCGAGTGAGGAAAAAGGGGAAGGGAAATTTATTATGAAAGAAGAAAGTGAAAATATTAACAAGCTTGAAACGGTAAATAAAATACAATCGGAAATGGAAGAAGGGATTAACCTACTAAAGTGTCAGCAATGCGGATGTACGAAAGAAACACTTGAAAATCTAAAATCTGTTTTCCCTTCTGATGTTGACAAATGGGAAAAGAAAATGATTTCGATTAAATATTCTTGTCTTGGCTGTGAGCACTGTTATCCGGCGGTTGCGATGAATCTTTTTAATGAAGCTTATCCAGAAAAAGCCAATTCAAAATCGGATTGTGCAATTGAAGTTAGAGAAGATAAATGGCCTTATGTTGCCGGCGATTATTATTCTTTCTGTGGTGGCGACTATTGTCCGGTTGCAGTTTCAACACTTGGCGATAGTGAACTTGCAGAAAAACTTTCAAAGAACCATCCGAAAGAACTTTGCATTGTTGGGAAAACCGAAACAGAAAATATCGGCATCGATAAAGTGATTAAAAATACCGCAACAAATCCAACAATAAAATATTTACTTCTTGTTGGTCAAGAACCAAAGGGGCATAAGTCTGGTGAGACATTTTTATCATTAAGTAAAAATGGTGTTGATGAAAAAATGAGAGTAATCGGCTCGACAGGTAAAAAACCAATTTTAAGAAATGTATCTGTTGAGGAAATTAATTCTTTCAGAAATCAAGTTGAGGTTGTTGATATGATAGGATGCAGTGATGAGGATCTAATTGCTGATAAAATAAAGGAGCTTGCATCGAAACCAAATACTAATGTTTCAAATTTGTCTTTTATAGAAAAAAGTAATTCTTCATCTAAAAAAACGACATGCGGCTGCAAAGAATGTGCTGATGAAATTATTGTTGATGATAAAGTGCTTCAAGCCAAGGAACCTACAAATATTATTATGGATAAAGCAGGATACTTCGTAATCCTTCCTATTCAAGAAAAAAATATTATTAGCGTTGAGCATTATTCTTACGATAATAATTTATTGAGAGCTATTGAAGGAAAGGATGCACGAAGCATTTATTGGACTATAGTTGAAAACAATTGGGTGACACTTTTAAGCCACGCAGCTTATTTGGGAAAGGAATTGGAGAAAGCCGAATTATCGCTTAAGCTTGGATTTAAATATTTACAGGATGGCGCGTGAAGTTTTCTCGTTCAGAAACGAAAAGGAAAGAAATATTTCCGAAGCTTGGAATATGATGATAATTATTATTTATATTTTTTTATTATTTAAAGAACCTTTTGTGAAATCTTGGCATCAAATTAGTGAAAATATTTTAAGAAATGATTAAACACTTGATAAAATACCGTTCATTAGTGGCTGCTATTTTTATATTAGCGCCGTTACTATTTTGGTTTTCCTACTCCGAACTTGGACAGTTCACATTCGAAAAAGAGCATCCGGCTACCCAAGATTATTGCAAGATAGCAAAAGTAATAAAAGTAGAAACAGGTAAAGCAGCTGTAGGTGATTTATTCAAACAGAAAGTCGAAAAATCAATTTGTATGCATTGTATTGATGAAACAAGCATACACTGCATTTCTTATTATCAATTAGATATTGAGCATTGTCAATCGACACAAAAAACTACTTCACTCTATCTCTACAACAGAACATTTCTGATCTAATCCATTCCTTCTCTCTTTTCTATTTATCCTTGAGTATTTAGAGGATATCTAAATAGTAGTTTATTCATCAAAAGAAGGAGTAATACAATGTTAATTTCAAATAAAAAATGGTTTGTGGGGATAGCAATAGTAGTTGTAGTTCTGTTCGTATCTTTAACGTTATTTGGACAGGACCATCAAAAGAAAAATAATTCCGGGAATCATACTAATAACTCATCTTGGTGGAATTCGAATATTCCGGAAAAGTATTGGCTTAGCGATGAACAGATAAACCAGGTAAACAAAATAAAAACCGACTACGATGACTTAATACAACCGGAAATTAAAAAACTCAACACTGTGCGCGGAGATTTTTCTGATTACCGGCAGCAAGATGATATTAACAGTAAACGTATCAGAGAATATCAAAGCGAACTAAGAGGGATTGAAGACAACATTTACAGCTTAAGGATGGAAGCAGAAGGTAAGATTAGAAAAGTATTTACCAATAGTCAGAAAGTTTATTATAATGATTCACGGTTTGGCTGGTGGGATGGATTTTATGAAAGATGCGGTTGGGATTATGCGGATAACGGTTACGGAATGCGAAACCACGGTTATGAGGATTACGGTATGAGGCAGCATAACGGAATGAATGACTGCGGCAGATGCTGGTAAAATTTTAATAAAATAAATAATTAATACTACCTTCCCGCTGTATGTAACGGCGGGGAGCTATTAAAAAAGGAAAATTTATGAAAAGCATATTC
>JAKAKL010000052.1 GCA_021824565.1 Bacteroidota bacterium
GTTACTCACCCGTGCGCCACTTTAATCAAGATATTGCTACCTCTTTCTCGTAGACTTGCATGTGTTAAGCACGCCGCCAGCGTTCGTCCTGAGCCAGGATCAAACTCTCCGTTGTAGAGTTTAATTATTTTGTAATCTTGGCGTTTAGACGCTTAGTTGAAACCATTTAACTGACTGGTTAAATGCACTCACTTTTTCAAAGAACTAATTCCTTCATTAAAGAAGGGCTTTAAACATACGATCTATGCGTTACAATGTCAATAGCTTATAAATTTTTCAAACAATAATTTTGAATAAATTTTATAAATAATCTTTTCAAATTAGCCTATCAAAAATATATGATTTAATATAAATGTCAAGCAAAAGATAAAAATATTTTTCATTATTTAAACTAAATTTTTATTGTAAATAATTTTTTACTTCGAACTTTAACAATTATTATCATATAAAAATACTAAAAGGTGATTCTTCGTGATGCTCTTCGTTGATAAGTCTACCCGGTTTTACCGATAAGTTTTTTACACTAACAAACTAAATGCGGTATGCTCAGAACAAATTATGGAGTGAATTTATTGTAATCTGTTCTGAGCATGTAATCATTATAATTTTTTCACTTGATAATATAGGAACACTAGGGTTGCAATTCCCGTAATAACTGTTGCAAGCTGACCTATTCTTTCAATCTGGTACCAAAATGTTCTTGGTGTTTTCTTTGAAATCCAAATATAATCTCCCGGCTCAATATTAATGTTATTCTTAATATCATCAACGTTATACCAGGCTCTTGATTTTCCCTTGATCAAATAAATGTCACCCGATGCTGTTTCTCCTAGCCCGCCAGCTTTACTGATATAATATTTATAGTTTTCGCCTTTCTTAAAAGGTATATATCCAGGGTCATTAATCTGACCAAATATATAAATTAAATTTACTTTTGGTGGAACGTAAATTACATCTCCGTCTCGAACAATGAAATTGCCTGCAGAACTATCGCCAGCGGCAATTTTTTCAAAGTCGACCAAGCCGTTGCCTCGCATAAGTCTTAACATTTCATCAACATCAAAGTAGCTGGTGTCTTCTTCTATTAGAGTGGACATTCTAAGCATTCTGAGCCTTTCGAGTTCATCAGAAAAAATTAATGATTTAAAAACATTTGTTCCTCTGATCAATTCGGCTTTGGATAAATCGGCGTCGTCTTTAAAACCACCGCATTTGTTAATCACTTCTCTAATTGTCGTTCTATCTTTTGTAATCGGAATCTTGCCGGGCATATTAACTTCACCTATTACATTAACAACGAAATCCTTCTTTTCATCATCTTGAGCGAGAACTACTATCCTGTCACCCATTTCAAGAGGAACATCATCAGAGAGATTAACTTTCATGCTCTTCATATGCTCTCCATTATAACTTAGGCGATCTATTTCAGCTTCGGTGACATTCTCATAAGCTTTGTTTACGCCTTGAGCGAAAAGCAATGCATCTGAAAGTTTATCTCCCTGGACAAACTGAAATGTATTTGGATTATTTACAGCTCCGCTTATAGCGAAGAAATTTATATTATGATCATATTGAGGGAAAATTAAAACATCATCATTTTTTAAATAAGGATTATCTTTAAAATCGCCAGTCAGTCTGAATTTTAATAGATCGAGCTTTATGTTTTCGCCGGAAGCTCGTTTTAGGGTAATGTCGCGCAGAGGATAATAAGCAATCTGATTTTCTATTTGCTGTATTTGTGCAGGGTCGGTAATTTTTGAAAGCATGTTTGCTTTTGCCTGATTAAATAATCTCGTTACAAAAGCATCCGCTCGTTCATTTATCGAAGCTGGAAAGGTTCCGGTGGTAATAAAATTGCCGCCTATAGTAACGCTTATTGTAGGTGCGCTTGATAAAAGATCGGAAGTTATTTTGTTATCTGACTGAGCAAATACTGATGTAATTAAAAAAAGTGAAATTATCCAGAATGATTTTTTCATCATAGGCCTTTTAAGTTTAAAAAAATTAATTTGTTTTATATTGTTCCGAATAATATTTCTGGTATTCACCGGAAATTATTCTTTGCCACCATAACTTATTTTCAATGTACCAATCGATAGTCTTCACAATAGCCTGCTCAAATGAGAAAGCAGGCTTCCAGCCTAGCTGTGATTGAATTTTTGTAGAGTCAATCGCATAACGTCTATCGTGCCCGGGTCTGTCTTTTACAAACTGAATCAGATCTTCCGATTGATTTAGATGGTTTAATATCAACTTTACGATCTGAATATTTTTCATTTCATTACTTGCACCGATATTATAAACTTCGCCCAGTTTTCCTTCTTCAAAAACTAAGTTAATTGCTTTATTATGATCGATTACATAGATCCAATCGCGCACATTTAACCCATCACCATAGACAGGAAGCTTTCTATTATTCAGCGCGTTGATTATCATCAAAGGAATTAATTTTTCAGGAAATTGAAAAGGACCGTAGTTATTTGAACATCTTGTTATTACAACAGGCATTCCATAGGTATGATAAAAAGATAAAGCCATTAGGTCCGAGGAAGCTTTACTGGAAGAATAAGGACTGTTCGGAGAGATTTGAGTGTTCTCGCTAAACTTTCCCTCTTCGCCTAAGCTGCCGTAAACTTCGTCAGTAGAAACTTGTAAAAATTTTTCTACTTCAAAATAACGTGCGGTTTCTAAAAGGACATTGGTTCCGAGGACATTTGTTTTAAAAAATATTTCCGAGCCGAGAATGCTGCGATCAACATGAGATTCGGCAGCAAAATTAATTACATACTTAATTTTATATTTTTCAAAAATAAATCTTATCAGTTCTGCATTACCGATGTCGCCTTGAATAAACTGATAATTTTTTTTCGTTTCGGATTTCTTAAGATTTTCAAGATTGCCTGCATAAGTAAGCTTATCCAGATTAATAATATTATAATCATCTCTTTCGTAAAGAATATGGTTTATATAATTGCTGCCGATAAAGCCGGCGCCGCCTGTGACCAAAATATTTTTCATTTAATTACTAATAAGAAAATAGTCCTACAAAAATTCCTGCTTGAATATAAAAGCTATTGCCATTTATATCAGTGGGTCCATTTAATATATTTTTATTATTGTTGTATGTCCAGTTTCCACCGAAAGTAAACTGGTAGCCTGTGCCGATGCGAAATGCAAGTAAATGATATGCAGGGATATCTACGTTAAGAGTAGGAGTAAAAATCCAGAAGCTATTTTTTAAAGAGCTGCTTTGAGTATAGCCATCGTAGCCGCTTGAAGCATTCCAAAAATTTTCCCAGTTCATGTTTCCTAAATTTTTATTTAGTTGAATATCTAAACTGCCTCTGCCGATACCGGCGCCTATTGATATTCCAAAGTTTTTTACAAAAGGAAGAGTGTATTCTATTGTTAATACTCCTCCTCCCAAAGAATATGTTGCTTCGCTAAATTCGGTTGCGTACTGCGGCTTTGAGCCTGTTGGAACAGGCAAGCTTTGTATCGCAGCAGCGGTAGAAGTTCTAGAGCCGCCGAAACCCATTCCCCCAACTCTAAAATTTTTTATAAAACCTAGATAAACAAAACCAGCGCCACCTGAAGTATAAAATCCGCTTGCAGGCAATGCAGGTACTCCAAAGTTTTGTAATTGAACATTTATCGCATCAAGCTTAGGAACGATCCAGCCGCCGACATACCCGCCGCCGACGCCAAACGGCGCATCATAAAACGGCGAGTCTTGCGCCAGAATATAATTTGAAGCAATAAGAATGAACGCAATCAGCAGATATGTTTTTCTCATAAAAATTTTCTTTTATCAAAACTAAATTAGTAAAAATCAGCTTCTCAGAAAAACTTAAAATTATTCCTTTGTTAATCTTTAAGTAAATAGAATTGAGCGCAACTATCCGCCCATTCAAAATTCTTTGAATAATGGAAACCATTCTGAATATTCTTTAGTTCGCCGAATAACTCAAAGTATTTTAGTTTCAAAAACTTTTATCATCGGCTGAAGGACCATAGATAGATGGAACCGGAATATTGTTTAGTCTCATGTAAACTGTTAATTGTCCGCGATGATGAACAAGGTGGTTAATAGACGATCCCACATTTTCACCTTTGGGAGAACTAAATAAAACTACGCCTTTGCTCTTTAGATAGAATAGTTCGGAAAGTGATTTGTCGGAAACTTTTTGAAGCGCATTTTTAGCACCGGCTAAATTTTCTTCGAAATAATTTACTAATTCCTCTGTACTTTTCGGTTCAAAATGTTTAAATGTTGCAAGATCAATTTCAGAATTTTCGACTATTTCTTGTATCCATTTAGGAATTTCAGCAACAAGTAGAGCAAGATAGCCCATGGGCATTGATTTTTCATGAGGCTTCCAGGTGTTTAAACTCATTGGAATTCTCTCTAAACACTTTCTTGTTGCAGCGGCTTCTGCTTCAAGCTCATTTAAAAATCTTTTTCCATTTGTGGTATTATCCATAACGATCTCCTCTAAAAATTTAATATTAGAATTTAGTTAGTTTAATTATAGAGTTGGGTTTTATCCGCAGTTCAAATTTTACTAAACCAGAACTTAAAAACAAATAATAAATGCGTCTACTTTATTAAACTTTCGTATGCTAAGTTGCTGTTTAATTTAAGGCTCCGCGGCACGAAGAACTATGATGCCGGTATCCTTTTTTACTTTTAAAACATAATCTGAAAGAGGTAATTCGGAAATCTGAACTTTATAACCAACATCCGGCGCATGCATTAAATGCACTGTTCCGTCTTTCATTTCAACTGCAACGCCGACATGATTAATATCCAGCCCCTTAACATCGGAAGTAAATGCAATCAAATCACCGTTATGAATTTTTTTCGATATGATTGAAACTTTTTCTTTAGGAATAAAAAAATATTCACGTCTGTTAATATCTTTTTCTTGTTCTTTAATTACAGGAATGAGGGAAGGGTTTTCTTTTAGCTGCACATAAAGATCAGGATGCAACGACATAAAAGATACATCGAAATGAAGAGGTTCTCCGCCTAATTCTTTTGAAATATTTTTTATGATTCCTTTTTTTTCATTATCATAAATCCAGTCTGAAAAATAATTGAGCCTGGAAGGATATTGATTAATTTTTCCGTCACGGTAACGGATTTTTTCAAGTTCTTTTTGATAATCTTCAAAACTGGTTTTCTTTTCTTTAATGCAGCGCGCAAAAGCAAGGTCGGTCTCAAGAAAAGTAGTGCAGTCAAACACTGTAAGATTTATAACAAGTTTTTCGGTCTTTCCTTTTTCCAAAGTATGAGCTTCGTAATTAGTTCCGATAAAACTTTTTCCGATTACTGCGATTACATCCCCGATTGGTTCGCTTTCTAAATTCTTATTTGCAGCAAGCTTAAATTTTGCATTGCAAATTTCTACATCTTTATTGGAAAAAATCTGGGCATTCAAAATTGCAGTAATAAATAAAACGAATAGAAAACTTTTCCTCATCATATTTTTAAGTTTCTAAATTTGAATTGATAGTTAAATGATATCTTCATTCGAAGGTATCGACGCGGAAGAATATTCTTCAATCTGCCGTGCATGAGCAAGATTTTCAAACCGGGCATATTCTTTTATAAATGCAAGCCTAAGCTCACCTGTTGGACCGTTCCTTTGCTTACCAATAATTATTTCTGCCACGCCTTCAGTAGAAGAATTATCTTCCGGAAAATTTTTAATCCCGTATGCTTCAGGACGGTTTAAGAAAATTACAACGTCGGCATCCTGTTCGATTGAACCGGATTCGCGAAGGTTAGAAAGCTGCGGTCGCCGGTCTTTGCTTGTTTCTACCGCGCGGTTAAGCTGGGCTAAAGCAAGAACTGGAATATCTAATTCTTTTGCCAGTGACTTAAGCGAACGCGAGATATGAGAAATTTCTCTTTCACGGCTTTCTGAATTTGCAGGTCCCTGCATCAACTGAAGATAATCTATTATGATCATGCCTATTCCATGTTCGGCTTTTAATCTTCTTGCCTTTGCGCGGATTTCAAGAACAGTTTGCGCCGGCGTGTCATCGACAAAAATAGGCGACTCAATTAATTTATGCGCGTTCTTGCTAAGCTTAACTCCTTCAGAAGGAGGAAGTTTTCCCGTACGAACTAAATGTGCGTTCAATCTTCCTTCTGCACATATCATTCTTATAACAAGCTGCATCGTGGACATTTCAAGACTGAAAATGCCGACAGGGATTTTATGATCAACAGCTGCGTTGCGTGCCAGTGATAGTGCAAATGCCGTCTTTCCCATTGAAGGTCGTGCCGCGATTATAACAAGATCAGATTTTTGAAAACCGCCTAACATTTCATCCAGTTCATAAAATCCTGTTGGAACCGAAAATTGTTTTTTAGAATTTGAATGAATTGCTTCGATATATTCTAAAGCGTTTCTAACCGCTCTATCCATATCCTGAAATGATCTTTTTAGATGAGATTCGGTGATTTCAAAAATTTTTCTTTCAGCATTATCAAGAATCTCAAACGCATCTTCTGTGCCGGCATAAGCGGCATTTGCTATTTCATGCGAGCTGGTTATCAGCCCTCTAAGAATTTGTTTTTCAAGAATAATCTTTGAATGATACTCGATGTTAGCGGCAGATGAAATATTTTGCGACAGCTTGCTTAAATAAACTGCGCCGCCGACATCTTCAACTTGACCTCTCTTTTTTAATTCTTCATACAAGGTAACTGTATCAATTGGCTCGCCCGAATCAAACAGTGAAAGCATTGCCTCAAATATTTTTTTATGCGGAGACAAATAAAAACTATCTGGCGTTAAAAGTTCAACAGCTTTTGGCACAGCTTCTTTTTCAATCATCATTGCGCCAAGAACCGCAGCTTCTATTTCTGGCGCTGCCGGCGGCTTTACATCAGCCGGAATAATTGAATCCAGGGTTATATTTTGTTTATTAGATTTAGCCATTATTTTTTATAATATCGTCATATAATTTTCTAAAGAGTTGAACGTCCTCCCAACATCCGCGTTTCCAGTTTGGATTTCGCAGAAGTGCCGCCGGATGATATGTTATCATAACTTTAGCGTTACCAAATTCAAAAACTTTGCCGCGCATATTAGTAAGAGAATCTTTCTTTTTCAATAGCCCTTGCGCAGAGGTTAATCCAAGGCATAAAATTACCTTCGGCTTGATCAGATCAATTTGTTTTTTTAAATACGGGATACACGAATCCATTTCTGCCGGCAGCGGAGTTCTGTTCCCGGGCGGTCGACATTTGACAATGTTGGCAATATAAACTTCTTCACGAGAAAATTTTATAGCTTTTAAAATATCTGTTAGAAGCTGACCTGCTCTGCCGACAAAAGGCAAGCCCTGAGCATCTTCATCAGCTCCGGGTCCTTCGCCGATTACAAGTACATCTGCATCAGGATTTCCGGAGCCGAATACAAATTTATTTCTCGTCTTACCGAGAATGCATTTTTGACAATTACATATGAGCTTATTAAGTAAGTCAAGTTTATCTGCAAGCTGCCAATCTTCCTTTGCTTCTTCAAACAAAGCTTCTTCTTGACTTTCATCCGATATGAGTTTTATTTTTTTAATTTCTTCCTTCACCTGAAATGATTTTGATTCGTCATCTTCCGTTTTGTAATGAACCGAAGTTTTTCTTTCTAGATTTTTAGTCTCAAATAATTCGTCGCCAAAAATTTCTTTTTGATCAAGGAGCGACTGCGTAATTATGTCTTTTAGATTTTCTTTCATCGGATTGTTTACTCTTAAGAATAAAGAGAAATTTATTTTTTAACTTTTAATAATTCGGAAAGAATTCTATTTGCAGCCTGAAATTTTGATTGGAGCGCAAACTCTATTTTCTTACCAGAACTGTGAATTACAGTTACTTTGTTCGAGTCCGTTTCAAAGCCGCTGTGCTTATCTTTTAGAGAATTTAAGACGATCAAATCCAGATTCTTTGACTTCAATTTCTTGCTTGCGTTTTTTAATTCATTATCTGTTTCGAGAGCAAAGCCCGCAATAATTTTTCCGTTCTTTTCAATCGAGGCAAGAATGTCTTCGGTTTCATTCAGTTTAATGGAAGATAATTTTTCTTCTTTCTTAATTTTCTTTGGCGAAACGTTTGCAGGCGTATAATCAGCCACTGCTGCGGACATGATAAGCGCTTCATTAAATTTTATTTCCGACTCCACTGCTTTTTTCATTTCAGCAGCAGATCGAATTTTTTTTAATTTAATTTCTTCATAAATTTTTTCATGTGAAGGACCGGATATCAAAGTCACATCAGCTCCGCGTAAAAATGCCGCCTTCGCAATTTGATAACCCATCTTTCCCGATGAACGGTTACCGATAAATCTTACCGGGTCTATATCTTCGTAAGTCGGTCCGGCAGTCACTAAAATTTTTTTACCGGATAAATCTTTTTTGTAACCGGATAAGATTATTTCTGCCGCATCAATAATTTTTTCATTCTCAGCCAATCTTCCTTTACCGGAAAGACCGCTGGCAAGTTCGCCTCTTTCTGAATGAACAACATAGTGCCCAAACTTTTCAAGCCTAACAAGATTTTCCTGAGTGATTTTATTTTCATACATGTCGACATCAGCCGCAGGAGCTATCAGCAAAGGTGATCTTAGCGCCAGCACTAAAGTTGTTAACGCATTATCAGCAAAGCCATAAGAAATTTTTGCCACCGTATTAACTGTAGCCGGCGCAATTATCATAATGTCGGCCCAAATAGCGTAATCAATATGCCACGTTGTTAAATTTTGTCCGCCCGGTTGATGCGCTGGAAATGTATTTATTATAACTTGATTCTTCGATAACGTAGACAATGTAAGCGGAGAAATAAATTCAGCGGCGGAAGGAGTCATAATAACTCTTACTTCAGCTCCCCGCTTGATTAAGTCGCGGATTAAGTATGCTGATTTATACGCAGCTATACAACCGGTAACTCCCAAAATGATTTTCTTGCCGGTAAAAATATCTTTCTGCATAGCTGGATAATTCGATTAGATTATTTAGACGGCGAAGCATAAACTTCGCCATTTATTAAAAAAATTTTTAGACGAACACAGAAATAAATTATTTATATCTGTATTCTACTTTTCCTTCGAGCAATTCATTCAAAGCCTGGATATGAGGTTTTTCCTTTTTCTCAAAGTCCAATGCAATTTTTAGTTGAGCCGGGTTTTCAATGTCTTCGCTGTCGTCTTCTGTCGTTGACACTGGAATCGTACTTACAAGCGCAGTATACTCAATCTTATTTTCCGTATTTATCTGGCGCGCACGCTTTGAAGCAGCAATTATTGCCTCGTATACATTTGCCGATCTCCTATCTATAACTCTTAAATCTACCGGTTCTATTTGCATTTATTCATCCTCCGTTAAAATATTTCTTATTATTCTTTCAGTTTCTAAAATTGCTTTTTCCAAATCTTTATTCTCTACAAAATAATCAAATTTATCCTTAAGACTCAACTCCATTTTTGCCCGCTCGATACGTTTCTTAAAATCTACTTCAGTCTCTGTCTTTCTATTTTTAAGCCTCTTTGCAAGCTCTTCATAGCTTGGAGGATAAATAAAAATCAACTTAGCAGAAGAATAATTTTTTTTTATTTCAAGCGCTCCTTTTACATCAATCTCCAGAATTACGGACTTATTTTTATTTATATTTTCTTCAATATAACTTTTATAGGTTCCGTAATAATAATCGTAAAATCTTTCCCACTCGGCGAATTCATCGTTCTCAATCTTCTTCTTAAATTCTTCTTCCGATACAAAGAAATAATCTTTCCCATTTACTTCTCCGGCTCGCATTGCCCTTGTCGTTGCCGAAACAGAAAAAATCATTGCGGGAAAAATTTTCAGCATTTGTTTTACTATTGTGGTCTTGCCCGTGCCGCTCGGTGCAGAAACAGCAATAATTTTTCCCGTAGACTTCTTCAATACTTACTCGATGTTTTGAATTTGTTCTCTGATCTTTTCAATTTCTTCTTTTATAAAGACAGAATTGTGCGTTATTAAAGTCGAAATTGATTTTGAAGAAATAGTATTAGATTCACGGTTCATTTCCTGGCAAAGAAAATTTAATTTTCTTCCGGGTTCATCATCATTTAAGCTTTCAAGAAAGAATTTTATGTGGCTTCGTAACCTGACGCATTCTTCAGTTATATCAGCCTTATCTGCTATAATAGCAAGTTCCTGCTGAAGCCTGTCTTGATCGCTATTAAGATCATTTAAAAGAATCGTTATTCTGTCCTTGAGCTTTAAAAAATATTCATTCACACTTGCAGAAGATTCCGCTTCAACTGCATCAAGTTTGCTTTCTATAATTTTTATCCGCTGTACTAAATCTTTAGAAAGTTCTTTGCCTTCGTTCTTTTTCATTTTCAAAAGCTCCGAAAGCGCAGAATCTAAAGCTTTTTTTATTAACAAGAATTCCGCGTCACTAAGTTCAGGATCGGGTATTGAAAAAATATCTTTATTATTTAGAACGTGTTCCAGCTTAATCTTCTCGCTAATTTTAGCCGCTTTCTTTACATCTTTGACTAAAGAGAGATAGCTTTTCAATTTTTCTTTATTAACGAAAAGAGAGTCTCCGCCGGAACTATTTTGCTTTAATTGAATTATCAAAGAAAGTTTTCCGCGGTTGACTTTAGATTTAACAAACTCGCGGATATCATATTCGCGGTTCATTAATGAAGCGGGAAGTTTTAAAGATATTTCAAGAAAACGGCTGTTGACGCTCTTAACCTCTACTTCCGCGGTAAAATTTTCATTAGTAGCAGAACCTTTGCCGTAGCCGGTCATGCTGTAAATCATAAAAGTCCTTCAAAAAAGAAAACAAAAATAATAATTTTAACTCTGGCAAACAAAATTTAATTAAGCTAAAAAGCCTCGCCTATTCCGAAATGTATCTCCATTTGCTTAAGCACAGATTTCGTAAAAATTGTTCTTTTATCTGAAGGGTCATAGAGCTTAAAGCCAAAGTCTATCCGGAAAGGAGCAATTTGTGAATAATATCTAAACCCGAATCCAGTCGAAACGGCAACTTGATCGAAATGAAAAGAACGGTAGCCGTTCCATGTATTGCCGTAATCAAAGAAATATACAAAGCCGTACTTAGGCGCAAACTTCCTTCTGAATTCAAATGAACCGTCAAGCAGAAAAGTTCCGCCGCGCAGCGAATCACTTAAAGTAATTCCAAAATACTGAATTGAATCTCGCGGCACTAATTCTCTTGCGCGCCAGCCTCTAACTGAATTGCTGCCGCCAGCAAAAAAAGTTCTGTTGGGAGGAATAACATTATAGCCTCCTTTAATTGTCTGGATGTAGCCTGATTCAAACTTTATTGCAAGCGTCGCATTGTTGTCGTTTGAAATGGGAAGATAAAACGCCGACGTGCCCTGAAGTTTATAAAACAACGCGCTCTCAGTTTGATCAACGTATGATATATTGCCCGTACTAAGAATCTCATGAGCTTTAAAATTTGTCTGCGATGATGCGCCTTCAACAATGAACGAAAGATTATCGCCTTTTGTCGGAAACATTATATCATTCGCTTTTGCCGAGCCAACCTGCGCTCCAATTACTGAAGTCGTACTGCGTGACTTTAAGCTTATCGCCGGATCATTTAGGTTCGGGCTGTATTCAACATATTCAAAAATAAAATACGGCTTAAGAAGCGACACATAAGTATAGGTCGGCATTTCAAAATCAAGGCTTAGCTTTGCTCCGTACGTATTTATGTTAGATTGATTTTGTGTTACTGTTTGAAGATATAATTCAAAGCTTGTGGTAATCGGTCTATTAAAAAGATACGGCTGCTCCATTAGCAAAGACGACTCAAATGAACCTTGGAATGATGAATCTCGAGAGGTTGGGTTTTTAAAAAATGCTGCGTAATTAAAATGAACAGCGTCAAGTATTTCGCCTTTCACATTTAGCGTTAATTTCCGGGCATCTCCAAGAAAATTCTTTCGGACAAAGTTCGCTCCAAGACCAAGGTTGAATTCTTCGCGCTGGTTATCCATTACAATTTCAGGAGACATTTCGTTCATCATGCCAATATTTCCCTTTAGCATCAACGGTACCTTGCTGCCTGACGTATCAGTAATTGCAGGACCTAATTGTATCGTGTTAAATAATCCTGTTCTTGCAAGCCGGTACTGACTTACGGTGATTTTATCCTGATCATAATAATCACCCGGATTGATCGCAGTAATCTGTCTAAGTAAATTATCACTTACAAAATCTTTTCCGCTGCCTGATTTATCAATATCGATTTTGCTGATTGTATATTTTCTTCCGGTGTGCAGAAAAATTATTAAGTTAACTTTGTTTTCTTTAGGTTTAATGTCTACAATCGTGCTGTCAAACGCAGCAAGCATATAACCTTCGTCCATAAGCACAGTAATTGCTTTAGTAATATTAGCATGAACATTTTCTTCCGAATAGCGCGTGTGCGGATCAAAATTTATTTTGCCGTAAATCTCGTTCACAATTTCTTGCCGAACTCTTTTAAGTCCTATAAAAGTAAAGTTGCCGTAAGTAAACTCGGGTCCTTCGGCAATATCATAATTTAGCACAGCTGTTATTTTCGCAGTATCAATTTTATATGAATAAGAAAATTTAGCTTTGAAATATCCATTGGCAGTATAAAAATCCTTAAGTGAAATAAGATCGAGAGGAATCGAGGCAGAATCAAAAAACTCAGGTCCTTTCCCAAAGCTTGTAAAAGAGTTTAGAAATTTCCAGTACCAGTTTGGCGATTGTTTGCTGACAATAATTTCCCTTAGTTTTTCAGATGAAAAAGAATTGTTGCCTTTAAAATTTATTGCTAATAATTCATATCCCTTCTGCTGCTGCGCATAAGCTGCAATAGAAAAAAATAAGCCTAAGAAAAATGTAAGAGATATTGTCTTCCGCATTAAAAAATAAATTTCTTTTTTACAAAGGTAATATATTTTATAAAATTATCTAATAAATTTATTCTTGTAAAAACCGTCCGATTATTTACTGACAATCTTTAACTCATTTTGACCTCTACCAATTAGTCTGACAGAGGCTGGTTAATATTATTTTTCACTAAAGGTTGAAATTTAATTGCGTGATCGTTATTATAATATTAGAAATTTTACCATAAACTTTAAATTTCAAAATGAGCGATAGTGAAACCATTAAGAGGGTATTGCTTTCAGTTCTCACCACCGGCAATAATTCAACAATGTTTAACCAATTCTATAAAATATGTATGAACTTTTCGGCAGCTTCTCTTTGTGTTGCCAGAAATAAAAGACAGCGTGAAGAGCTTACTTCCAGGCTTGATTGCAGCGTAATGGACTTAGCCTCGGAATGTATTGCCGACCTATTTGAAATAGTTGATGATAAATTTATCCGGATCAATAATTATTTCGATAAAAAATTCCCGGACGGAATTCAACAAACTCATCAGGACATTATAAAGGTTCATCTTGCTGTTTTAATAAAATCAAAAACCAACCAGAGCCTTTCGGAACTTAAAGAGGATTTGGGAGATATTTATCCTAAGATAAAAAAATCTCTTGACACATTTTTAAGCAGGAAAAAAGATGAGTATCGTAAGTTTATCAAGGAAGGTGTCAAATACATTTCCTACGATCATTTGTGCGTTATAGATTTCAGCCTGCCGCAAATTGAAAAAAGATTTCTTGTTTCTAAAATGCTTCGCTTGCGCTTGAAGAATTGCTTTGTAGCAACTGTTATGCCGGAGGTGTTCAGAATTATAAGTAAGCAGGATGAATACTGCAAAGCGATAAAAGAAAAGCTTCTGCTTGAGGCTCTGAAAGAATATTACGAAATAAAGATGAATGATTCACTTAAACAATGATGTGGAGTATATTAATTATGAATGCCAGGCTATTTAGCTTTTTCCAATTTTAAGGATTTTATATGAAAGAAATAACTGAAGAAGATCTGCACCTTTATTTTGTGAACAAGAGACTTCTTTCTCAAGATAAAGTCAATGCCATTGAAACACTTGAAAGCAGCGATACTGGTTTCCGCGGCGAGCTTAAGGAGATTGAAGAGTACTATTCAGAATATAATAAAATTTCGACAAGGAAATCAGTTGAATATATTTTGATGGAATATGAGTCAGGATCAGAGAATATTTCAAAGGATGATGATCAAGTTAAACTGGCAGCAATGCAAAGCGGCACCGAATTATCCCAGCAAAAGTATTTCAAAACCTTTTTGTCATCTGATAATTACCTGGTAACGAGAGTTTTCTATAATCCGTCTTTTCAGGAGTATGATTTGTATATCATTTCCGAAAGCAATAAGATAGATGCTGCCTATGCTGTATTATATCTGGCAGAAATAGGAAAAGAGTTTGTGGCAAACTCAAAAGGCATTATAAAAATTAAATCGAGATTTATAGATTTTCCCGGACAGATTTCAATCCGGCTACCTATTGCAAAATTGATTATTGGTATAAATGATAATGGGGCGCTGATCCGGAATGACTTTTCCTTTAAGAATGATGAAAATGAATTTACACTTGGGCTTGAATTAACCGGAAATGTTCTTAATGGCGTAGTAAAAGATATGAAGAATGACGCTTCTATAAAATATAATATTTTCCTTGTTCAAACTCTTGATGAAGAAATAATTATTCCTTTAGATATAAATGACAATAAATTTACATTGCAATTGCCGGCTGTAAAAGATTTTATAATTTCTGTTGTAGCTGGGAAACAAAATTTTTAGCCACAAATTAACACTAACCCTCTTTTCAGTCAGGCAGGTTTTCACAAAAAAAACTTTAAAAGCAAATTAGCGTAATTCGTATTAATGAGTAGCTTATAATTAACAAATAATATCCGGTTTCTGGAATGGCTCTTTTTGAAGTTGAATTGGCATCGCAGTGGTTAAGACATCAGTTGCAAAAGAATATTAGCGTTCATTTCAAATTTCTATCTGTTTGCCGCTTCTTCTCACTTTTCGTCGACAACGAAGATCAATCAAAATATATTTCTTATTATATTCAGTTTAAGGATGATATTGTTTCACTTATTAAAGATTTCCAGTTTAACTACTGCACGCCGGAAGAAATTGACGAATTAAAAAATATTGTCGATAAAGTTTATACCGTATTTCCTACAGCAGATATTCACGAAAAAGAAAAGATTCATAGCGCTCTTGACAGCGCAAAAGGAAAAATACTCCGATTCTTAAACGAAGAGCCTTTGAGACAAAGTGAAAATGGCTGTTCAGAGAATTATTCAATAAACCAGGTGCTGATAGAAAATGATCCTAATTCCAAGCTTAATGCGGGCATAATTGAAAAGCTGAGAATTACTACTTCTAAGAATGAACTTCCCGGATATAAGGATAAGATTTCATTTGAAAATAATTTTGAAGATAGAGATAATAGTATTGCCGGTATGATGGAAAAAGTAGTTGCGCTCTCCCGGAAAGAAGCTGAAGAAAAGATTAAGAATATCGGGTGCTATAATTTCAACTTTTATTTCGAGCAGAGAGAATTTATATATACGGGCACTTCAATGGGACTTGGCGTTGCAGTACTAACTTTCAATTCAATACTGCGCGCTCAATTATATAAGTTATATTACAAATTTAGGAACGACGTAGTATTGGGCTGTGCGATTGATACGAACGGATTTTTAGTCCCTCTTGAGGATGATGTACTAAAGTTGAAATTAAAAACAGTTTTTTATTCTTCGTACAAAAAATTTGTAATCCCGGAACAAAATATTATTGAAGCAAGAAAGTATCTGGAAGAATTGAATTCTAAATACTCGAACAGGAAGCTTGAATTAATTCCTATTAAACATTACATGAATCTTTTTAAAAATCTGGATATTGTTGAAATCTGCAAACTTAAATTGAAAGAAAAACTTAAGGCTCATTATAATCAATATCATGTGATTACAAATTCAGCTTTAACATTATTAATCCTAGTTGTTCTGATTATTCTTGAAATCAAAGTAATTATTCCTGAAATGGATCGGAATCCGGTCTATACTGAAATGAAAAATAATAGGTTTGTTGCTTTAAATAAATTTGGTAAAAATGTTTGGATGTCTGATGTTCTAAGTAGACAGGACATGGATACATTTAATAATTCGTCAATAATAGCAAAGCGGTTTATATTAACAGACATTGATAACGACGGCAGAAATGACATTTTGCTGCTTATAAACAAGGGAAATGATGTTATGGCTAAAAGAACAGTTTATTGCTTTAATGCCGATGGTTCGACAAAATGGAAAACTGTTTTCCCCGATAAGGACTCTCTTTACGGAAATGATTATTGCAGTAATGATATAACAACAAGTTTCATGTATTTATTGGACAATAATAAGAAGAAGAATATTTTTGTTGTTTATAGAGTCTGCGTTCTCTACCCTACATATATTGCTAAACTTAATTCGCAAGGTAAAATAAATTCTGAATTTTATAATTCCGGAGCTATTGATCAAATAGTCGGCTGCAATTTTATAGACAGCAGTAAAGAAGAATTAATTTGCGGCGGAATTAATAATGATCTTAATAAATCAGGTGTGCTAATTGTATTTGATCCCGATTATGTTGCCGGCTGTTCGCCAGGATACCGCTATCCTAAGAATTATTCAAAAGGGCTGATGAAATATTATCTTCTGTTTCCTAAGACTGATGTCGGTAAGTTCAGCAACGTTGGAATAAACGAGGTTGACCTAATTGAGATTCACGGAGATAGGATTGTAGCTTATGTAAGTGAGATGGACACATTTATTGACAAGGATAATCAAGTGCAGCGGCAGAGATATGTTACTATTTATACGCTTGATAAATTGTTTAATGTTTTGCATGTGGAAACCAGCTCCGAGTTCGATGCAAGGTACCAGCAGCTTGTATATGAAGGAAAGCTTAAGCCCGTAAAAAATTGGAAAAAATATAAAGAGAAGCTAGCATCGCAGGTACGCTGGTGGGACGGCGACAAGTTTGTTAATCATCCGGTAATGAACAAATATTATTTAGAGAGAACCTGCCTGTCGGCAAGGCAGGTTCGAGGAAATTAGTGTTAATTCGCGGCGGAAAAACAAGCCACGAATTGACACTAATTATCACTAATTAAAAAATGGCAAACTTAATTTATAAGGATGAGTTTTATAAGATAATCGGGATGTGCATGGAAGTGCACCTGAATTTAGGTCCGGGTCTTCTGGAAATTGTTTACAAGGATGCGTTGGAATATGAATTTCAAATGAATAAAATTCCTTATGAACGAGAAAAAGAATTTTTAGTTGAATATAAAAACAAAATACTGTCGCATAAATTTTATGCGGACTTTGTTGTATATGAAAATATAATTTTGGAAGTAAAGGCAGTAAGAGGATTAGCCGAAGATTTCACAAAATTAGTTTTAAATTATATGGCTCTTGCAAAAAGTAAATTGGGAATATTAATTAACTTCGGAGAAGATTCACTCAAGTATAAAAGATTCGTGTTATAATTCGAGTTAATTAGTGTTAATTATTGGCTTAACTACCCGCCACTAATTAACACGAATTTTCACTAATTAAAAATTACACACCTCAAAATTCCTTCTTTTTAGTAGCCTTTAAAAGTGTGGAGTATAATCTATATAAACGGTAGAATGAATTTGAAATACGATTAGTTCAATTTATTATATGTTAAATTCAAATTGCCGTAAGCAATTTTCAATTTTTTTTTAACAATATTCAATCTACTTAAAGCTATTTTCAATTTAAATGAAAGTCTTTTCAATTTGTTTCGAGCTAAGTTCAATTTAAAGAATGCTTAATTCAATTTGAAAGAAGCGTAGTACAATTTAAAGAATGCTTCTTCCAAATTGAAATGAGTGAGTTCCAATTTAAAATGAACATTCTTTTTTTCGAAAATGCTGATTTTGGCAAAATTTGTCATCCAACTAAGCGTAAAACGTTCAGTGCTCTATGCACTTTACTCTTTGCGCTATGCAAAAGTAACAACTTTTAATTCCGGCTTATTCAACCAATGAATTAAATTAACATAATAATAAATAACGGAGTAAATAATGATACAGTATTTTTCAGAAGTTTCAGAAAGGCTTAATGGATTTAAAAAAGGAATGGATAAAGAGCCTGATTTATGGCAGAATCAGCCGGAAGGTCCGGCAAAGGTGCAGGAAAAAATTACTTTAATCGACGCTAAGGAAAAGGAGGTGGCAGATTTGAAAGATCTTCTTTCCGTAAAGCAGGCAGAGGGACATGCACTTGTTAATGAAGTAACCGAATATGCGGACAGGATTGAGTCTACGATCATCGGTCAGGTTGGTACTTCGATTGAACGGTTAACTCCGTATGGAATTAAACCGAGGAAAACTGCAGTAAGAAAGCCGTCTCCTTCTAAAATATTACTACCTGTTCTTGCGGATGACACAGACGGTATCGGCTTTATTGTTTCAACGCAGACTGATCCGGATGCAGAACATTACGAATGGCACAAAGGTCTTGGCGCCGATCCATCAAAAACGGATATTATTCCTGAAATGAAGTTCTTCAAAATTTCTAAGAAGACTTCTTTTGTCGACGACGACGTACCTAAAGGCGTTAGGGTATTTTATAAAGTGCGTGCGGTTAATGGCGCCGGGCAGGGACCTTGGAGCGAAGCGGTTAGCAGAGTGCAGTAAAAAGTAAGCCACGAATATTCACGAATTGAATTAGTGAAAATTAGTGTTAATTCGTGGCTGGATATATTCATCTTACATGTAGGTGTGTTTATGCAAAAAGTAATACTGTTAGCTTTTATATCATTATTATTATTCATTTCTTCTTGTAAAAAGAAAAGCAATCCAACCGGACCTGAAGACAATCTGCCAACGCAGGGATTGATTGCTTATTATCCCTTTAACGGTAATGCTAATGATGAAAGCGGGAATCATTATGATGGAGCTATTCACGGAAATATTCAGTTTACAAATAATGGCGCATATTTTCCAGGGACATTGACCGATTATATAACAGTTTCAAATTTCCCTGCAATAACACAGAGCTTTAGCATCACCACACATATACAGCCATTAATTCTTTCATGGAATCCAATTGTTGAGAAAAGTAATGGTACAACCGAAGAGCCTTTATCGTTTTGGATAGGCAATACACAAGTAGGTGTCGATTTAAATGCTTTTACAAATTCATCGCCTGACAGATTCTCCTGTATGAAAGACACCTCTCTATCTATAAACAAGATGTATTTTTTAACCAGTACGTATGATTACGTAAATGGAGTAATAAAAATTTATATAGATGGAAAAGAAGTCAAGGAGAGTTCAACTCATGTACCTGTACATTCAAACGGATCTCAACTGTTATACTTTGGGGAAAGTTTTTTGGGTACGCAAGAAACTTTTAAAGGTTATATGCGTGATATTCGCATATTTAATCGTGCATTGATCGATTCAGAAATTCAATCTCTTTATCATGAAGGCGGATGGAAGTAGCTAAAACCTAAATTAACTAAAATTTGGAAAGCTTTGAATATTGTATTTAAATAAAAATGAAAAAAATGAGACAATATATAATAACCCAAGCGAGGAGAAAATGAAAACCCATGTACCAATCCTATTTATTTTTCTTTTTTTAGCCGGAAAGAATTTTGCACAACCAGCATTAACGTCGCCAGCAGATGGAAGCGAAGGAGTGTCTACGGCACCGTTGATAATATGGTCGAGTGTTCCGAATGCGAATGCTTATTATTTAAAAGTTACTACAGGCAATCCGCAAGATGCTTCTATATTTGATGGTAATGTAGGAAATAGGATTTCCAAAAAACTTAGCAAATTGAATAACAACACTAATTATTATGTTCAACTTTGGTCTTCAACAAACGGCGGAACCAATTGGTCGCCTGCTTCGGCAAATTATAGTTTTAAAACAGAAGTATACACCGCACCTGAAAGAACACAAACAGCGCCTGTTTACAATAATTATTCGCAAAGAGGTTCAAACATAAAAAATAGCGGTATTAAAGCGGGAATAATATTTCCAATTGGCAGTTGGTCTTCAGATTACGGCATGGGATTTACTGTCGCCGATTTAACCAAATGGAATATTTCAAGTAATGTAAGAATTCTTGGACGGATGGAATTAACTTTTTTCGATGGAAAGGAAGTCAAGCCTTATCAAAGTTCAAACTATTCATACATAACTAATCCTTTTGGAATAATTACTGCCGGATCGGGAATTGAATTTAGCTTTGATCCGGATTACACAGTATATGCTATTGCCGACTTCCCTTCATTAAATCTTATAATCATGGATAGCTCTATGCCGCGGGTTGGTTTTGGAATTGGATTTGGCTTTGAGACTTCATGGAATAAGGCAGTTTTTGATGTTGCTGTCCGGGGTAATTTATACAACGCGTTTCTATATTACAAATCCGAAGAATCAATTGCCGGAATACAATTAGATTTTAGCGCTGCATTTTAGTTAATGGAAAGCATGCAAAATGAAAAACATAATTCTAACTATAATTATTATGCTGCTCTCTTTTGTCGGATGCAAAAAGTATTCGGATAATCCGGTGGGACCAAGCGGCTCAACTGGGTTTTATAATTTGAAAATTGGGAATTCTATAACTGAAATTTGGAATGAATACTCAACCATTAATAACAAAGATTCTTTGATAAAACAGTATGAATTTACTAGCACAATATTAAGAGATACTGTTTTCGGAGGCTTTACATGGTACTCTGATAATGACAAATGGTATCCTGATGAGATTTGGATAGCTAATAAAAACGATGGTTTTTGGCAGGCAGATAGACAGACCGACGGTAGCTTTGATGTTTCTATGATTTTTAAATTTCCATGTAAAAAAGGAGATTCATTTACATCTATTGGTGGAAATATATGTCAAGTAATTTCGATAGATACTACGATATCAGTTACTGCTGGTACATTTAAATGCATCCAATATAGATTAATTGGGAAACAACCTTCATGGACTGAAGATTCTTTTATATCTCCCGGTATTGGCGGGATCAAAGATATCTCCATAGCTTATCAATCAAAAATAGTTATTGAATTAAAAAGTTATTCTTTCAAATGAATTTAAATATGTAAAAAATACAAGGAGTTAATATGAAAAAAATATTTTTACTTTTCGTTTTAGTTGCAGCAATAACAGCAACTCTATCTGCACGTATTATTAAGGTAGACATAAACGGTTCAGGGCAATTTACTTCTATAAACACAGCAGTTATAAATGCTGTTGCAGGCGATACTATAAAAGTTTTACCCGGCTCTTATTTTGAACAGGTAACGATTAATAAAAATGTTGTTGTTATAGGATCAGGATTTGAAACTACAATGATAAATAGTAATGTAAATCCTACAGTTGTTATTAGTGCTGGCAAAATTCTGTGGTTCAATATTTCTTCAGCTTCAGGAGATGGAATTCAAGTTTCAGGCACAAGTGCGATTATTTCAAATTGTGTAATAAGAGGCTGCATGATTAATGGGATTAATGGACTGACAGGTGGAAGTATCACCACAGTTATAAATTGTGTGCTGATGAATGATGGTAACGATGGAATAATAGCCCAAAATGGAGCTATAATTAATGCTACGAATTGTATTGCTTGGAATTGCGGTCTTGGGTATTTCACGAAAAATGGAGGAGTAGTTAACATTTCGTATTGCGACGGGTCTACTTATTTTACGAATGGGAATCAATCTGGATTGATAAATCTTGATCCACAATTTGTGTCCTCTTCAGATTTCCATATTTCTCAAGGCTCACCTTGCTGGGATAAAGGTAATCCTTCTTTGCTTGATCCGGATGGTTCGCAAAGCGACATGGGTTATTTTGGCGGACCGGATTGTCCTATTTATCCAGTTGTAAAAAGTGTAAAAATAATTCCGCAGCAAGACGGCTCAATTCAAATACAGGCAACCGGCGTTGCTAATTATTAATCGGAGGAATTATGAAAACAATATTTATCCTTCTTTTAATTTCTATAAATTTATTTGCTCAAAACCAGCCGCGCGACCAAAACATTGTTGCCGGAGAATATTTTCTTAATCAAGATCCGGGCGAAGGAAATGGGACTCCATTAAACAGCGCTTATGGTTTTGCAACCGCAGATGTAATTATTAATTCTGTCTCAATTAACAATGTAGTTTACATTCGTTTCAAAAGCTCAAACGGTAAATGGGGACCGCCGAGATCAATTAAAAATATTTACCCTCCTCCTGCAAGTGGTTCTATAATCCAGTCTGGAGAATATTTTCTTAATTCTGATCCGGGTTTAGGCAGCGCAACAAAATTTAATTTTGACTACAATGGCAGCGCCGGCATATCCTCTGTTAATGCTAATCGTAATGATAAAATATTTTTGAGAGCTAAAGATTCTTTTGGGAGATGGAGTGATGCTGTTTGTATAAATTACAGATATAAAAATTTAATCGATGCAGAATATAAATTAAAATTCGTTGGGGGCAGTTCAAGCGCATGGCAGAAACTCAATATTCAAAACCAAACCTCGCCTTCTGCATTTTTCACGGCACAATCTGGTTCAATTACAAATCAAAATACAATTGACACATTGTTCATTCATTTTCAAAGCGATGATTTTATTTGGGGAACAGTGCAGAAATATGCATGGAAGGATATTACAGATATCGAGGAAATTAAATCCAATCTTCCGAAAGAATTTTATTTATCTCAAAATTATCCCAATCCGTTTAATCCTTCAACCAAGATTAGATTTGATATTCCTAAAACATCTTTCGTAAGGCTTGCTATTTATGATATTCTTGGAAGGGAAGTATCTGTTCTTATCAATAAGGAAATGAAACCTGGAAGCTATGAGGCAACGTTTGATGGGAAAGAATTGGCGAGCGGAATATATTTCTATAAATTGCAGACGGTAAACTTTATCTCAACTAAAAAATTAGTTTTGCTGAAGTAAACGACAAGAACTCTTTAAGAATAGTCAATAATTATTTTAAAGCATACCGGCTCAGAAATATGTGCCGGTTTTTTGCTAAAATTTTATCTTGGCATAAAGGATGAACGGCTAATAATTAATATCAATGAATAATCAAATTGCCTTAATTTCGATTTTCGTTCAAGATATTTTACTCTTCTATTTTATAAGCATCAATTTTTTAGTCTGAACAAAATTGTCCGCTCTTATTGTATAGAAATAAATTCCGCTTGCTAAATTCGATCCATTAAAATTGACTTCGTATAATCCGGCATTCTGAAATTTATTTACAAGCGTGATTACATTTTGTCCGGTTACATTATATACAACAAGTTTTACTGCCGAACTCTTTGGCAATTGATACTTTATTACAGTCGTAGGATTGAACGGATTCGGAAAATTTTGGAATAAATTAAATTTATCCGGCTGAACTTTTATTTCAACAGCATCCGAATACTTGTATAAGCCGCTGTTATCAATCTGTTTTAAACGGTATTGTAATGAAGAACCGCCGGAAGGATTGTTATCGATAAAAGAATATTGCTTAATTGAACTGCTGTTGCCTGAGCCTTTAACAAAACCGATTTTCTCCCAATGGTTAGTATCGAATGACGAAGGATTATTAGTGTCATTGGGTATTAAACGTTCAATCTCAAAGCCGTAATTATTTACTTCGGTAGAAGTCTTCCAATCTAATTTGACATTAGAATTATAAGTAAACGCAGCATTAAAAGAAGTAAGTTCCACAGGAAGAGGAACGTTAGAAACAGAACTTGCATAAAAAGGTGTTGTATAATTTGTATAATCATTTCCGCCAACCTCAAAATACCAGCCTCCGCCAACGCTGTTGGTAAGTGTAAACGTTCCGGTGCCGATGCCTGTTTGATTTATAGCGATTCTAAATAATTCATTTGCTGAACCGTTTGTCCAGTTGATAGAATAAGTAGATCCGGCAAATCCAAAATCGGCGTAATAATTTGAGCCGGATAAGCCTATCGCCCCCTGTTGCCCTATTGCCCCATAAGAAGAAGTTATCGCGCCAAATATTGAACTGCCATATGTATCCGGCCAACTAATAGTAACATTCAATCCCGACATGTTTCCGCTTAGGTCGTTGTCAGGTTTTGCGCTAATAATAAGACTGTTTCCGCTGACAGAAATTCCTGCCTGAACAGTTTGAGCCTTTGATACAACGGAAAAAATAATAAGGAATAAAAATATAGATGTAAAGATTTTCCTTAACATTGCTGCTCCTTCTTTCTTGAAACAATTGTTGATGAAATAATATTTAAAACTTTTAATTATTTTGGCACCTGCGAAGAAATACTTAAGTTAATGCTGCTTCCTCCAATATTTTGGTAAATTATCGCTCTGTCATTGTTGCCTAAATTATATTTTACTACACCGTCTAAGTTGACGTCTTCATTAAAGTAACCGCTTTTGCTACTGTTAATACTTCCTCCACCTATTCTTGCATAGATCACTGCCCTGTCATTTCCACCAAGATTATATTTGATTACACCATCTCCATTAACATCTCCGGCATACATTCCGAATATTCCTCCTGTCAATGACGCCATTGGATTTGTTCCGTAAGCTTGAGATTGTGCCGATGAGAAATTATAAAGCGGAGTTGAAGAGCTTAGTGAGATTGCGGCGGCGCTCATAATTGCAAGATGGTTTCTATGTCTTATAACTATATAGTAACTGCCGGAAAAAATTCCGCTGAAGCTTAAAGGACTTACTCCGTCTACGTCGACAATTGATCCATCATTCTTTAGGAATCCTGCTCTTGTAGATACTCTTGAAGATGCTGCAGTCCCGGTCCTTAATTCAACAAGAATCCAATCTACAATATTACTATTAGGAATGCCGGCAACAGTGCTGGCAGTATAGCCGTACGTTGAGGACGGGTATGCGGTTTCAGAAGTTAATGGAAGCAGTTTATTATCATTTAAAATAGAAGTCATGGCGCCTGAACCATTATATGGTCCTTGAAGAAAAACTTTAAGATTAACAGTAACCGACGGATCTGATACAGTGAATTCACCGAATGAATTTGTAAGAAAAGATACTGCCCTATTTACACTCGCGTCTTGCATTGTTCCAATCGTATTCCACGAAGTCCCGCCATTAGAACTTTGCCATGCTTGTACATTCGTTAGGCTTTTTCCATTATCGTCATCGCTCGTCCAAGCTAAAATTAACGTCCTTCCTGAAGCCGGCGAATTGTCAGAAGAAATTATCCAAGTTCTATCAATTGAGGAAATAGAATCTGCAGTAATTTTCCCGGAACTGCCTGAAATTCTTGTAACTGTAACGTTTCCTAAATTGTCCGTACCAGCAGATAGTCTTACGCCTATTCCTCCAAAGTTTGAGTTTGATGTTCCTACATTTTTGGTGATAATTAATTTGCCTATAATATATCTTCCATTAATCTCTCCGCTTAATGATGATGATGAAGCAAGATTCAAACTATTACTATCGCCGGTTATAATATTTCCGTTTTGGAGTGTCACGATTCCGTTAGCAGTTGTATTACTGCCTAAAATTAATCCGCCTGAGTTATTTACAGTTAAATTATTAAGCACGCTGGATGAAACCGGTACTTCTAAACCTGAAGTTATAACCGATCCTTTTTCATCATATACAAGGTTTACTGTCGTTCCAAAATTTGGTGCGGAGCTAAGGTTTCCACCGCTTCTATCAATTGCAGAGCCGTTTCCCATCGATAGGTAACTACCGACTGTAAATGTGCCTGTCTTTAAATAAAGCGTTGAAGGTATTGAAATAGCAGAGTTCAAGGTAACTCCGGAACTGTTGTTTATCGAAAGACTGCTGTAGTTAATATTTGAAACGGCTATTGTTTGTGCGGATGTTCCGTTATATTCAACAATTCCGCTGACTGCAGTAAATGTCCCATTATTTGAAATTGGAGTACCGCTGCCATTTAACAATAATTTGTATGAAGCTAAATCAAATATTCCACCTGAATTTACAGCAAGGTTTTTTATTTGCTGGTCACTGCCGAGTGTTACATGTCCTGAATTTATAACTATTGAACTTGCCAAAATATTTCCGGAGCCTTTAAGTATAGTATTGCCGCCAAACTGCAGTGTAGTCACGGCAATAGAACCGTCATTATACATCTGGCTTCCGTTGAAGTTTAATTGATAGCCGCCATTAATATTACTGTTTGCGGAGTCATTAATAGTTCCACTTGAAGTGAAAGGTCCTGATAGTAAGGTCATGGAAGCTCCGGAAGAAATATTTATAGTTCCGGCGTTTGTTGAATTATTATAAACCGCAACAGAACCAGAATAAATATTTAATGTGCCGTTATTCGTCAGCGGGTAATTAAATATTATCTGTGAAGAATTTGTTGTTCTGTTAATTATGCCGTTATTTAAAATAGTTACATAACTTATAGAGTTGCCGGCAGAGATAATATTAAAAATATTTCTATTATCGATTGTCCCATAGTTTTTTAGACTGTTATCCTGCCATGTTAAAGTACCTAAGTTATATAATATGGTACTGCTGTATATCCATGCGTTATCCCAAAGCGTACCTGTCCCGCTGGCAAGGATAGTTCTTTTCCCAGGTCCCTCAAGAAAGCCATCTGAAACAAAATTTCCGCTGATTGTAATGCTGTCTGATCCGGATAAAGTATTTGTTAGCGTTAGGTTTTGAAGCGCAATTGTGTGCCCTGTGCTAAAGTCAACCGTTCCACCAATATTAACAGTCGAACCAATCGCATTTATTACTAAACCGTTTTTAAAGTAAACAGCTCCGCCAGTGGAATTAATATTTCCTATGTTTGTCAAGGTCATATCACTGTTAAAATTTACATTACCGGAGGAAATAGTTGTGGTACCCAAATTATTGAAAACCCCATGCAAATCTTCATTGCTGTTTATATTAATATTTCCAGCAGAAGTAATATTTGAATTTATGGAAAAAGCACCGCTGAAAGTTAAAGTTGTTCCGGCCGAAGTATTTATTGTTCCACCAAGTACCGGTTTTCCAGAATATGGCGATAAGCTTAAAGCACCTCCATTTAAATTTATTGTTCCGGAATTTGAATACATTTTAGATAAATTAAGATTCGCAGTGCCGGAAATATTTAATATTCCCGAACTTGAATTAATAAAATTAGACGTGCAATAAACGAAATTACTAAGAACATTAATAGTACCGTTATTTGTAAACGTACCCGCACCTTGAAAATTTTCTGAAGTCCAGTTTATGGTTCCATTATTGATAAAAGCTGTGTTAACTGATAAAGGATTTACCGATGTACTCATTGTACAGCCTGTGTTGAGAGTAAATGACCCTGTACCGTTTATCGCTCCGCCTTCGTCGTTAAAGAATTTATTAACAGAGACGTTGTCGCTTCCTCCTATGCCGCCTCCATATACTATAAGAGTATCAAATGAATATTGGCTGCCCGTATTAAAATTGATAGTTGAATATTGAATATTAATTGAAGTACCCAGCCCGTTGATAGTCACGCCTGACAAAAAATTTAAAGTACCGCCCGTAGTAGAAACACTTCCTATGCTTATAATATTGGCAGAAGAGTCAAAGTTCGTATTACCTGAAGTAACTTTGGTAATTCCGTTAATATTATATGTACCGCTAATATTGGCTGCGGCGCATCCAAAGTGCATCGTACCAGAGCCTTGAATGGTTCCGCTGAAATTATATGTGCCGTTTACACTGCCATCGCTCCAAAATAATTCTGCACCGGAGCTGATGTTAAAAACTCCGCTTTCCGTTACCGGTGATGTATAAGAACGAATTAGTAACGTTTTGGATAATACATTTACTATACCAGGATTTAAGTTACTAAATGTATTAAAAATCCCTCCGTTAAAATTTAGTACATTATAATTCGTAAAGTTTGGAGAAAAATTTCCTGCATTATTTGTTGTGAATGTTCCGTAGTTAATAAACGTGCCGCTGCCGTTTTCATTCGATGAACAAATTGCTGTTCCGTAATTAGTAATGGTTCCATAGATTGACATCGGATTAACATCAAGAATTAAAAGCCCTCCGTTTTGTATAATCATATTTTCATTTGAAGCAATAGTTCCTGCGTACATTTCAAGAGTATCGCCGGCGCCAACTGATATTACGCCGGGTCCGTTAACAGAACAACTAGTGTATAGATTAGACCTGACCGCAGTGAATGTTACCCCTGAAGGCAGATTGATAGTTCCATATAAAGTCATATTCCCCGCTAAAGCACTTGAATTAATATTAACGGTATACGAACTTCCGATGGTAAAGCTACCGTCCGGCGAGCCTACAACGGCAGGTATCCACGATTTAGTTTTACTGTCATACTTTTGCCAAATATTTGGATCTTCATAGTTTCCGCTGGCGATTGCTCTGTAATCCCCTTCGTTTTGAGCAAAGACATTGTACATCGAACAAATTATTAAGTAAAGTAATAAAATCAGTTTCTTCATAAATAACATTTTATTCTCAATATTTATTGAAACAATTACGCCGTCAAAATTATCTTTAAGAAATAATTATTCCATCGAAAAAGGAACTACTGGCTGACTGCCGGAATAAACGGTATTCGAAATGATTTTATGGATGGTATTTTATATAAAGAAATATATTCCCTTCGGATCTATAATAATTTTTTAAGACTGCATTGGCAGTTCAATAAAAAATGTTGAGCCCTCATGAACTTTTGATTCAATGCTTATTTTGCCGTTAAGCATGTCAATTAATTTCTTAGATATCGAAAGCCCTAAGCCGCTGGAATTTTCTCCGCTGGTAGGCTTAGCAGAAAACTTAGCAAATCTTTTGAACATATTTTTTAGCTCTTCTTCTTTAAAACCCGGACCTTCGTCTTTGATGCTGATAATCGACTGATTGTTAGATTTGTCTACATCAACATAAATGCTTTTGCCGGAGCCAGAGAATTTAACCGCATTGGAAATTATGTTATCGATTATTTGCATCAAGACACTTTTGTCACTCAATATTTTTAAGCTTACAGCTTTTGAATTAAAGTAGAGATGAATTCCTTTTCTCAAAGCTTGCTCTTTATATACTTCAGTAATGCTGTTCATAAGATCAACTAAGTCAAACTCGCTTATTACCAAATTCAGTTTGCCGGTTTCAATTGCATTCAGATCGAGCAGCTTTGTAATTATATCTTTCATCCTTTTTGCTGTTGATTCAATTTCTTCCATCTTCTGACTGATTTCTCCGCTTCTATTTTTTTGCTGGTAAAGTTTAACTGTCGTAGTATCGACGATAATCGACGTTAGCGGGTTTTTTAAATCGTGTGCTGCAATTCCAAGGAACATATCCTTTTCCTCATTTAGATTTTCTAACGTGATGTTCTTTTGTCTCAATTCTTCATTCGCATCTTGTATCGCCGCAGCTTGACTTTTCAGTTCTTCCTGCTGCGCTAATATTTCCACGTTTTGCTTTTTAATTTTTGCCTCGGCTTTCTTTTCCAGATTATACCTGTTGTATAAAACAAAAAGTAAAATCCCGGTAAGTATTAATCCGATAACCAGCGAAGTTTCCCAAATGTTTTTTACTTCAATCTCTTTGTCCTCTATCTTCTTGCCCTGCTGGAGTTGTAATATTTTCTGCTCCTTCTTTTCGGTTTCGTATCGCGTTTTTAATTCTTCAATTTGATCGTTGCTCTGCTGATTTAAAATCGTGTCTTTAATTTCAGAATATAAATGAAAATATTTTAATGCCTCGGAGAAATTTTTTTTACCTTCATAATAAGTTGAAGTGTATTCGTAATTATCCTGGATTAAAGGTTTTGATTTTATTTCAAGTGCTAACTTAAGAGCTCGTTGCAAGTATGATTTCATTTTATCGAACTCTTTCAAATTCGCATAGGTAATAGCAATGCTGTTGGAATTACTTGAAATATCATATTTATCTCCAAGAGATTCATAAATTGCAAGAGATTTTTTGTAGTAATTAAGCGCGGTTTTATATTTCTTAAGCATCCAATTTATTGTTGCAATACTGTAATAAGCATCGGCGGCACCTTTCTTATCTCCCAACTTGTTGCTTAAATTAACTGACCTATTATAGTAATCCATTGCTTTATTATACGATCCTTTTCTTCTATAAATACTCCCTATGTTAACTAGCAGAATTAACACAACATTCTCTTTTTTAATCGACTGCATCACTTTCAATGCTTTTGTATCGTATTCCAGAGCTGAATTAATATCGCCAATATTGAAATAAACAATTCCGATATTTAGTAATGATACACCAATATAATACTGATTGCCTATTTCTTCTCTTGTCTTTAATGCTTCTAATCCGTACTCCAAAGATTTTTGATAATTACCAAGGTTGCTATAAAGTAATCCGATATTATTAAGCGAACTCGCAACATCTTTCTTATTGTTTAATTCCTTTCTTATAGCCAGGGAATAATTGTAGTAAGTTAGTGCGTCTGAAAACTGAGCTAAATAATAGTTCGCAATTCCAAGCTGGTTATACGCATCTCCCTGTCCTTTTTTATAATTTATTTTTTTTGAAGTTTGCAATGCCTCCGACGCATATTTGACTGAGCTTTCGGGTGATGATCTTAAATATGAGTCGGATAAATCATTCAGCAAATCTACTTTATGCTCACCGGAACTATTTTCCGATGCTTTTATTAGACTGTCTATTGCGGTCATATTCTGAGGAATAATACTGGCGGAATAAATAATAAAAATGAAAAAAGTAAATCTTATTTTCTCGAACTGCTTTCCCATTGGTTTTTTAGTATAAATTATTTTTCTTACCTGATTTAAGAATATAAGCTCATATAAAATAACTAAATTTTTCAAAAAATACTTTATAACTAAGCTTAATATTTGTAATTTAAAAACGGTAAGATTGTACATATTCTATCAACGAAAAATGAAAAAAATTCTTGTTATTGACGATGACAGTTCTATCTTAAAAAGCTTAAAAGACTTGCTGTCCTTATCGGATTATGAAGTTGAAACAACTTCCGAAAGTATACATGGAGTAAAACTTGCAGATAGTTTAAATCCCGATTTGATTATTTGCGATATAATCATGCCCAGCCTTGACGGGCTCGGTGTTCTGCATGAGTTGAGTAAAAATCCTAAGACAGAAAATATTCCTTTTATTTTCTTAACGGCTAAATCAGATTTGCAAGACATAAGAAAAGGCATGGAACTCGGCGCAGATGATTATCTTATAAAACCTTTTACTCCAAGCGAACTGTTGCGAGCAATCGATATAAGACTTTCCAAAAGAGAAAAAATCCTCGCCGGACAACAAAATAAAACTGCCGAAGTGCCTAATATGAAAAAACTGGATAAGGAAAGTTTTATAATTCTGATGACGTCCGAAAGGCCTGAGAATGTAAGAATAGCGAGCATTGTCTATATTGAAGCGATGGAGAAATATTCAAATGTCTTTTTAGCTAACGGGAAAAAATTAACCGTAAGAAAATTAATTAAAGAATGGGAACTCGTTCTTCCAGAAAATAATTTTGTACGCATACATCGTTCAATTATAATAAACCTTGAATTTGTCGACCGTCTGGAAAAATGGTTCAACTATTCATTCCGCATTTATCTTAAAAACATTGATAAGCCTTTGGAGTCAAGCAGGCGGTACGCGGCAATACTAAAATCAAAAATTCAATTCTAACTCCAACAATATAACCACGCTTAGAAAGTATTCATCGCTCCATTATCTTAATATTAATGCCGCTGATTCCTTGTACCTGCCGTACATTCCGTTTTATTATAAATTAAAAATATTCATGCTGATATTTAACAGTAAGATTTATTTTAATATTACTTAATCGCTTGATGTTTCGTTTACTTATTTAAAATATTTATTGGACTCATTTGAAAAACATTTTAAGAATTGCATGTATCACTGCATTATTAATATTGCTGTTGGAAGGCACCGCCAGTCCGCAGGCAAGCGATAGTCTTTCAGTTAATTTCAGATTAAGCGATGAATCGCATAAATTTGTTCACGTATTCCTACCAGGAGATTTTAATAACTGGGGTCCGAATTCAAACGGGAAAATTGATTCAAGTGCGCCAAGCAGCATGCAGTATGATCAGAATCTGCGCTGCTGGACAAAGCAATACCGATTTAAAACCGGAACTTTACATTCTTATAAATTTTATATCCAGTTTGACTCGGCTGGACAAAATACTTCATGGACAACAGATTCGCTGAATACCAATCTTGATAATAATCGAAATTCCTGCTTCACTGTTACTGATCCCCTGGTGTTCGAGCCCAAATTTATTTCAAATGCGGATGGAAACATTAGTCAACTTGTTACGGAAATTATGGGTACACACAAACCTCTACGTATTTTTGCGGTTATCGACAATGATTCTATAAATATCAGCAGCGGCTATAACAGCGCCGAAAATATTTTAAGCTGTCAATTCAATCCGCCGGTTTATTCGAAGAGTTCAATTCAAATAATTGCCCGCGATTCAAACGGCAATTGCGGTTATTATAATTTCTGGCAGCAGCCTGCGCCTCCTGCATATACAATACATGAATGGGCAAAGCATGCAGTCTGGTACCAAATATTTCCTGAGCGTTTCAGAAATGGTGATACTTCAAATGATCCAGATGTAAGTTCTCTCGAAGATTATCTAAACCCGCCGGCAGGCTGGCATGTTTCCTCATGGACTAAAGATTGGTACTCTCTCGATTCTTGGGAACAAATATTCTACAGTAATGTTTATGATAGAAGATTTGGAGGAGACATCCAGGGAATTATTGACAAACTTGGCTACCTTGATTCACTTGGAGTAAATGCTATTTACCTTAATCCGGTCTTCTATTCACGATCGCTTCATAAATATAATGCTTCTTCGCTTCATCATATCGACCCTTACTTCGGACCGGACCCAAAAGGAGATATAAATATTATTTCAAAAGAAACCCTCGATCCATCTACCTGGCATTGGACTTCGGCAGATACTCTTTTCCTCGCTCTGCTTCGTGACGCCCATAAGCGCGGTATGCATGTTATTATCGACGGAGTGTTTGAAACTTCGGGCACTTCATTCCCAGTTTTTCAGGATTTACTCAAGAACCAGCAAAACTCAATTTATAAAAGCTGGTATAATGTTCTTGCCTGGGATGATCCTTCAACTCCTCAAAATGAATTTCAATACGTTGGCTGGTATGGTCTTTCAAGTTTGCCTCTTTACGCTCATTCACCGGATGGAACTAGTCTTAATTTCGGTACCAAACAGTACATTTATAATATTACTAAAAGATGGATGGATCCTAATGGCGATGGAGATCCTTCAGACGGCGTTGATGGATGGAGGCTTGATTCTCCGTCATTTGTTCCCGATGATTTCTGGATAGACTGGAACACTTATGTCAGGACCATTAATCCTGATGCTTATACTACAGCAGAAATATGGTCATATAATCAATCAACTGTAGATGCGCTTAGATTTTCAGGCTCAATGAATTATTATGGCTGTGCCGAACCGATGTATTATTTTTTTGTTAAAGGCGGTTCTGCAGATGATTTTGCGGGAGCAATGTCAGCTAACGTCGGAACAGGCTCGCAGAACTTAATCGACTCTCATGATACACAGAGAATTGCAACCATAATTGCTAATTCAAAAATCTCATTAGATTATACAAATCCAGGTACTCCTAATTACAACAATTCATATAATATAGATAAGCCAACACTGGATGAGCGGAGGCTCCAACGATTGATAGTTTTTACGCAGATGACCGTTCCTGGTTCTCCTATGATTTACTATGGAGATGAAGCAGGCATGTGGGGTGCAGCTGATCCGGACGATAGAAAACCCATGCCGTGGCCTGACTTATCAATGCAGCCCGAAAAGACCGATCCTCGCGGTTTCATAAGAAATCCTGATGATGCAAATTTCGATACTGCGCTTGCAGGCTTTTATAGCAGCATTGTTAATATCCGCCGCACAACTCCTTCCTTAAGCTACGGAGGATGGAAAACTCTATATACGGACAATGCTCACCATATTTTAGTTTTTATGCGAAGTATAAATAGCGATTATTCCGTAGTATTTATAAACCGAGATACAGTTCAGCATAATATATCAGTTTCACTCAAAGATATTATCCCACAAGATATTGTTCTTAGCTTTAAAGCTTCAACTGAAAGCGACATCATTCATATTCCTATTCAGCAGAACAATTCTAAAGTTTCAACTTTACTTCCTCCGGTTTCAGGGGTGTTGATAGGTTCGACTTCTGCAACGCTTGTAAAAAAGAATTCACCTGAAGGGCTTGGAGAATTTAAACTTGAAAATGCGTATCCTAATCCATTTAACCCCGCGACTACAATTGATTATAAAATTCCATATAATGGAATTGTCTCTTTAAAAGTCTATGACGTTTTAGGAAGACTAGTAAAAACCCTGGTAAACCAATATCAGCAAGGTGGGAATCATGTCGTAAGCTTTAACGCTTCAAATCTTGCCAGCGGTGTTTATTATTATCAACTCAGGATAAAAAATTTTATTTCTACAAAGAAGACGATACTTATGAAATAGTGCTTTTAACATTTTAAAGGTAGTGTATTAAATCAAATAGTTAATCAGTTTTATTTTAAGAGAATCAAAATTTTCAGTTTCAATAAAACAGGCTTCTTGTAAATAAGTAATAAATTCTTCTAACTTTTTCCTACTGTGAATAAAATCACCGGCGTATAATTTACTCACACACTTCAGCGAATAATATCTTGACTTATTAAATTAATTATTCTAAGTTTCGACCGTTTAAGTGAAACAGTCGAAAAGTATTAAAGACGAATAGTATGACAGAACAATTATCAACTGAGAAACATAATATGATATTAAATGCCGCCCGCAAGCGCTTTGCTTATTATGGCTTCTCAAAAGTAACAATGGATGAAATTGCCGCGGACGTCAAGCTTGGCAAGGCTTCTTTATATTATTATTTTCCAACAAAGGAAAGCCTTTTCCAGGAAGTAATTAAGCATGAATCAGAACAATTCTTCGGCGCTGTTTATAAGCTCCTTGATGAAAAAGTATCGGCGTGCAAAATGCTCCGCGAATATTCAAGCAAACGAATAGAATATTTCAGGCAGCTTGCCAATCTTCGCGCTCTCAGCTTTCAGCAGTCGCCTGAAGCTAAAACTTCGTTCATAGAGCTTTATAAAGATTTTCATCAGAAAGAAATTAGCGTTCTTCAACAGATTTTGATCAGCGGTAAAAAGAACGGTGAATTAGCTTTTACTAATGCAAATGAAACTGCTTCTATTATTCTCCAGATGATGTACGGTCCGCGCGCCTGGCTGCTTAAAATCGAAGAGAATGCTCTTGACGATGAATTCTACCAAAAGCTTGAGCGAGTCATGAAAGAAGTAATAGATATTATAATTAATGGAATTTCAAAAAGAAAGTAGGTATAAATAAAAATGGACAGTAAAGATAATGTAAATTCTAGTACCACACAGACAAAGCCTCAAATGTCATTCAATAAAAATGGTGACGAAGAAATTGAAGAAGTCCCGCTCTTTCGCAGAAAGAGACTGATTATTCCTCTTCTAATTCTTATTGTTATAATGGCTGTTGGCGGATATTACTGGTATATGAATATGCAAAACTATGTGTCAACTGATGACGCTTATGTTGATGCTAACGATGTTTCAATTAGTACTAAAATGCTCGGCAGAATAACCTTCCTCGGTACCGACGAAGGCGATACTGTTAAAGCAGGACAGATCCTTGTTAAATTAGATGACAGCGATCTCCGCGCGCAGGAAGAATCCGCAAAAGCAGGACTTGAGTTGGTTCAGAAGAGCGTTCCTCTTGCACAAATAAATGTAAGCCGCGCTCAGGATGATTTTAACCGTGCACAAGTGCAATACAAAGGCGGAATTATTACTAAAGAACAATATGATCATACCCAAAAGTCTTTTGAGGCTGCACAGGCTGAATACAATATTGAACTTTCAAAAATTACTACTGCTAAAGCGCAGATCGGCGTAATAGAAACACAGCTTAACAACACTGTTATTACTGCTCCTATGGATGGTGTGGTAGCTAAGAGATGGGTTATTACCGGAGATGTAGTTCAAGCAGGTCAGCCGATATTTACTATTTACGATATTAAAAATACATGGATAACCGCTAACCTTGAAGAAACTAAGCTGGGTCACGTACACATCGGAGATATTGTAGATATATCTGTGGACAGTTACCCAAATATTAATTTCACAGGCAAGGTATTTGAAATTGGAAGTTATACCGCATCAGAGTTTTCTCTTATTCCACCGAACAATGCATCTGGCAACTTTACAAAAGTAACGCAGCGTGTGCCGATTAAAATATCTCTTCAGGATCCGGTCACGAACAAACAGGAACCTATTCTAAGACCCGGTATGTCTGTTGAAGTATCAATAAAGGTAAAATAGTAAATGTTTGGTCTCAAGAAAAAATCATTTAGAAAATCTGCTGTCGGCGTAATTCCGTCATTGCATCACGAGCATTCTTCATACAAATGGTGGGTGCTTGCAAATATTATGATCGGAACTTTCATGGCTGTTCTTGATGCAACCATAGTAGACGTTTCTCTCGCAAAGATCATGGCTACTTTCGGTATCGGCGTCGATACTGTCAAATGGGTTGCAACTGCATATCTTCTAGTGTTTGCAATAATGCTTCCAACGTCCGGATGGATTGCTGATCATTTCGGATATAAAAGGACTTATGCAACAGCTCTTACGCTTTTCACTTTAGGTTCGCTCCTTTGTTCTTTATCATGGAATGAAAGCGCATTGATCTTTTTCAGAATAATTCAAGGCGCTGGCGCCGGCTTAATGATGCCGGTTGGAATGGCTATTGTTATGCGTGAATTCCCGGCTGAGAAACGCGGCATCGCGCTTGGCTTCTGGACAATAGCTGCGGCTGCTTCAGTTTCACTTGGTCCTACGCTCGGTGGCTATTTGATTGATAACTTTGCATGGCATTCTATATTTGATGTAAACGTACCCGTAGGAATTATTGGAATTTTTGCAACGCTTGTTATTCAAAGAGAATACAAAACATCAACTTCACGCTCTTTTGATACTGTGGGCTTTATTTCCATGTCTATTTTTCTCAGCGCTCTCCTAATCGCTCTTTCGGATGGAAATGCAGACTGGAATACCGGCGGATGGACTTCGCCCTTTATTATATCATGCTTTGCTATATCGCTTCTGGCATTCGTCGTATTTATGATTTACGAATTAAATATTAGACATCCTCTTATTGATTTAAGTCTTTTAAAGAACTTTAATTTTGCGATGGCAAATGTAGTTCTGTTCATATTCGGAATGGGAATGTTCGGAAGCACCTTTTTGCTTCCGCTGTATTTACAAAACGCTCTTGGTTATACTGCATTTCAAGCAGGCTCTCTTTTTCTGCCTATTGGATTTCTACAGGCTACCATGTCGCCTATCTCCGGCAATCTTGCGGACAAAGTAAATCCTAAAATACCAGCAACAATAGGAATTATTCTTTTGGCTTTAAGTCTTTTTGTTAATCACTTTCTATCATTATTTTCGGAAACATCTTCCATAATGATTTCGTTGTACCTTAGAGGATTGGGCATGGGATGGATATTCACTCCTTTAAGCACAATTGCACTTTCAGATATTCCAAGAGAACGCATGGCGCAGGCTTCAGGTCTTTATAATATTTTAAGACAGATTGGCGGCAGCTTCGGCGTGGCAATTATGGGAACACTGTTAACAAATAGAACAACTTTCCATAGTACAATGTATGGTCAGGCGGTTAATCAATATTCCCCGGTTGCAAAAAATATTCTAATAGGATTATCAAGATTTTCTATGCAGGCAGTCGGGGGAACATCTGCGGTATCTGCAATGCGGGCAAATGCTCTGGTGATTTATAATATAAGCCAGCAGGCTTTTGTATCGGCAGTGGATGATGATTTCTTTATAGCTGCGTTGATAACAGTGCTTTGCCTGCTGCCAATATTATTCTTACGCTACAAGAAAAAGAAAGGTCCCGGACCAAAGATTACCGCAATGGAATAAAATATTCTCTTATGATTTACGAATGTCGAATATCTAATAACAACTTAATAAACCGGTGTAATAATGAAATTTTATTTTAAATCTATATTCCTTTTTTTATTTATAACAGGCATAGCCTTCTCGCAGTATAGCTCTAATGATTCGCTAACGGTTGATCAAGCAGTACACATGGTACTTCAAAACAACCCGGCAATTCAAAGCGCTATTCATTCAATTGACGCTTCAAAAGCGCGGGTGGAAGAAAGTAAAAGCTCTTTATACCCTGAAGCAGGAATTTCTTTGAACTACACAAGGCTCGGACCTGTTGCCTCAATTAGTTTTCCCGGCTTCGGAAATTTTGATTTGTTCCCGGCAGATAACTTTGACGAGCACATAGGCGTAAGCGCAACTATTTATGACTTTGATAAAAGGCAAAAAAATGTCGACCTCGCTTTGACTAAGGTCCAAAGCTTCAAAGACAAGCTTGAGCTTGTTAAACAAGGGTTAGCTTACCGCACTATTCAAACTTTTTACACGATACTTTTTCTTCAGAGAAGTATAGCTGTGCAGAATGAAGCTATTAATACTCTTAAAGAACATCTTAACATTACTAAGAAAAAAGTTGAAGCAGGTACGGCTACAAACTTCGACGTTCTAACGACTAACGTAAGAGTATCGGCGGCAGAAGAAGAAAAGATTAATCTTCAAAATTCACTTGCTAATGCTGAAATAACATTAAAGCAGCTAACAGGTCTGCCGCAAAATGCAAATATAGAGCTATCGGGCGACTTTACGGAAAACGCAGCAGTTTATAATGTTGATTCTCTTACAAACGCCGCTATGCAGAACCGTTTTGAAATTAAAGCAGCGAACGATCAGATAGCTACGGAGACTGCGCAGTATAATGTTGTGTCCGCAATAAATAATCCTACAGTAAGTATCGCCGCTTCATACGGGGTGAAAAATGGTTATGTCCCCGATCTTAATTTATGGCATGGCAATTATGTGGCTGCATTGCAGGTTGATGTTCCTTTATCAGGTGTAATTCCTTATTTCGGAGGATATAGAGAACAGAGCATGCACGAAGAATCGGCTGCCAATCTTCACGCTGCGGAATCATTTAAGAATGATATTTTATTGCAGGTAAGAAGCGATGTTCAAAAAGGCGTGACAGATCTTCAATCAAGCATGGAAAGATATAACACAACGGACGCGGCAGTTCATCAAGCCGAAAGCGCACTGGAACTTGCCAAGATTCGTTATGAAGCCGGCACCGTAACAAACCTCGATCTTCTCGATGCAGAGACTTCGCTTTCGCAGGCAAAGCTGATGCGTCTTCAGGCGCTTTATAAATATGTAATCGGAAGATACGAATTGCTTCAAGCAGTCGGCGAGAAGGTTTGGTGAAAATAAAAAATTAGAAAGTTTAACCAAAACCTTTAATCAATTGCCCCGTTCTTCTGGACGGGGCAAATTAAAAACCAGCCTTTTCTTGATAACTTCGGCTCTTGTTATAATTTTATTTTATCCGGCTCTTTGTTTTATTTGAAGAACATTTCATAATTTTAAGCCTATCTTTTATCAAAAAAAATTTTTAGCGGATGAAACATTTACACGAGCATCAAAAAGGAATCCTGGCGGTTTTAACGGCAGCACTTTGCTGGAGTACTGGCGGCATCTTTATTAAACTTGTTACTTTCGATGCGATGCAGATTTCTTTTTTCAGAGGCGTGTTTGCGGCGCTTGTATTCTTTATAATGTTTAAGAAAGAAATTTTTTATGCGAATGTATTCACCTTTATAAACGCGGCTTTTTATTCTGCGATATTAATTCTATTCGTTATTGCTACAAAGACAACAACCGCCGCCAACGCAATCTTTCTCCAGTACACCGCTCCAATTTATGTGCTAATATTCGAGCCTCTTATAAACAAAACTAAATACGAAAAGATTAACATAATTACGATTGTCGTCTGCTTTTTAGGTATGACATTGTTCTTCATGGGAAGAATCTCTCCCGGCTACCAGGAAGGAAACATAATCGCTCTCCTTTCGGGAGTAGCATACGCAGCGTTCCTTCTCGGCATGAGGAAAAACAAGAAGGAATACCAGTTCAGCTCAATATTCTATGGAAATATTATGGTTGCCGTAATATGTCTGCCTTCAATATTTTCCATTGAGAATATTACACTAAAAAATATGATGATGGTTTCTTATCTTGGAATATTCCAGATAGGAATTGCATACGCGATATTCAGTTATGGATTGAAAAAAGTTTATGCAATAGAAGCTTCGTTAATCTCTATGATCGAGCCTGTGCTTAACCCGGTATGGGTTTTCTTTGGTTACGGCGAAGTGCCTTCGATAACGGCAATAATAGGCGGTATAATAATTCTTGCCGCTATTGCTGTAAGAACTTTTGCAGCGGAATCGGCATTTAAATTAAAATCAAAAACTGCTGATTAAATATAATCACCGCGCATTTTGGTAATAGCATTTCTTGCGGAGTTAAAAGCCCAAATAATAGAGCCGCCTTGTTTTCCAGCAGTCAAATCTCCAAGCAGAAATAATCCAGGCACAGACGTTTCGTGATGTTCTTTTAACACCGGTTCTTCGCCGTCAAATTCAATACCGATCATCTTTAAGAAATTACTAGGTGTTGTTCCGCCGAGAGCATAAACTATGTAATCGAATTTCATTTCGGGCAATCTATCGTTATTAAATTTTACAGCCGGCTTTCCCTCTTTATCATTTACAGAAATTAAATCGGTTTCAAAAAGTATATTTACTTTATTCTCTTCTTTAAGAGTTAAAATGCTTGCACGGTTGATTTCATTCATGCGTGAAAAATTATTTCGTCTATAGCTTAAAGTTAATTTGTTCCCGTTCTGCACAAGGTACTGGCAGTATTCAGATGCTGAATCGCCGCCGCCAACAACAAGAATATTGGAGTTAACCATTTCGGTAGTCGTTACATCGAATAATACTTTGTCTTTTAATGTATGAGGTATTTTGTAATCAGGCTTATTTGGCTTTCCTAAAATGCCGATTGCAATTGCTACAACCTTAGCATGGTATTCATTTTTATCAGTATAAACAATAAAGCTTTTGTCCTCATTTTGATGAAACTTCCAGACAGTTTCATTGTAATTAACGCGAAGGTTGTTTTCTTCAATCGCTTTATCAAGGTATGAAATTGTTTCATGCTTTGTTAAATCCGGTATGCACATCACGCCGGCGCACTTCGCTTCGAAGCCCTTATAGTTTGCTGTAACCAGCTTTTTGTCAGGATAATATTTTTTGATCGAGAAGGAATGCTCTTCAGCTTTTTCGAGCAGAATAATTTTCGAGCTGTCTATATTGGCATGTACGGCTTCAACTGCAACGCTTATCCCTGCCGGTCCAGCACCGATTATCAGCAGATCATACATAATAAACCTCTTTAAAATTCAACTTATATTAAATGAATAAAGTTCATGGCGCAAGTCTAACTATTTTCCATTTTGATTTCTCTTTAAGATAAGCTATTCTGTCGTGCAGACGGTTCTCTCTTCCCTGCCAAAATTCAAAATAATTTGGGACAAGATTAAAGCCTCCCCAAAAAGGTGGAAGCGGAATTTCTCTTCCTGCAAATTTAGTTTTAAATTCTGCGTATGCATCATCTAAATATTTTCTATCGGGAATAATCCTGCTCTGCTCGGACGCCCATGCGCTTATCTGGCTTTCCAATGGTCGTGAATGAAAATATTCTGCTGATTCTTTTTTTGAAATCCTTTTTATTTTACCGGAGATTCTTACCTGTCTTTCTATTTCTTTCCAGAAAAATAAAGCTGAAGCATTTGGGTTTATATAAACATCACTTCCCTTCTTGCTTTTATAATTTGTATAAAAAATAAACCCTGTTTCACTAAATTTTTTTAATAGAACAACACGCGCAGAAGGCGTGCCGGCTTTATCCGCGGTTGCCAGGATCATCGCTGTTGGATCCATTAAATTAATTTTGATTGCCTCATCCATCCAAGATGAAAATTGCTCGACCGGATTTTTAGAAACACTTTTTTCGCCCAGTTCATGGAATGAATATTCTCTTCTTAGCTTTGAAATATCTGTATTTTCAATCATATCGTTTTTGTCTGTAAATCGTTTTTTTAGTAGGTTACTTTTGCAATATTAGGCACATTAGGAATAAACAAAGAGCTTTCCCAACTTGAAATTTGGGTGACTGTAAAATGTCTATTCTCTTTTTTAAATTATATAAGACTAATCTTAAAATATAAAAAATAAATATGAAATCGAGTGATTTAACAAAGGCGCAAAAAGAAGAGCTTGAAAAATTCGGCGCTAATACATGGTTTGTAGAATATCTTCATAAGCAGTACGAGGAAAACCCTGATGAAGTATCCGAGCAGTGGCAAAACTTTTTCGGTAAGGTAAGCTCCGGCAAAAGAAATAACGGAAGCAATGATAACGGTAAGAAAACAGTTCCTCCGCATCCGACTAATATCCAGATGCCTGAACCAATGCGCGAAGACAAACTTCAGTTGATAGCGGGAGCGCCGGCAAAAATTTTAGACAATATGAACATGAGCCTGACAGTTCCCGTTGCTACTTCGCAGAGAATTATTCCTGTAAAGCTTCTTGAAGAAAATAGAATTATACTAAATCAAAATATTCAAAAGAAAAATCAACGTAAAGTTTCTTTCACTCATATTATCGGCTGGGCAATTGTCAAAGCTATTATGACTAACCCGGTGATGAACAATGCTTTCACAATAATTAATGGCAAGCCGAACGTAATAAAACGCAGCGATATAAATCTCGGCATCGCTATCGATATTGAACGAAAAGACGGAACACATTCTTTGATCGTACCGAACATTAAAAAAGCCAATCAAATGAACTTCAGCGAGTTTGTTAAAGCCTATGATGATCTCATTGACCGCTCCAGGAAAGGCTTGATTGATCCATCGGAATTTTTAGGGACGACGGTTACGCTTACAAACCCCGGAACGATTGGAACAATTTCTTCAGTACCAAGATTGATGCTCGGTCAGGGAACAATTATTGCTACCGGCTCGATTCAATATCCCGCCGAATATCAGGCAATGGCTCCATCAACAATATCCGCCATTGGAATAAGTAAAGTAATGAATATTTCCAGCACTTATGACCACCGCATTATTCAAGGCGCTGAATCGGGATTATTCTTAAAAGAAATTCATGAACTTCTTTTGGGAGCCAACTTCTTTTACGAGGAAATTTTTGAAGATCTAAAAATCCCTCTCGTACCGCTTGCATGGATGACCGATTCTCAGCCGCAAGCTTTTGCGAACCGAATAAATACCGAAGAGATAGAAAAACAAGGAAAGGTGCTTCAACTTATTAATCTTTACAGAGTAAGAGGACATCTTATCGCCAGCTTTGATCCGCTTGGTTCGCAGCTTCCTTACCACGCTGAACTCGATCCGGCTTCTTATAAATTAACGCTCTGGGATCTCGATAGAGAATTTGTTACCGGCGGATTCGGCGGACTTAAAACGGCAACGCTGAGAGAAGTTCTCGAGATACTTCAGAAAACTTACTGCGAGAAAATCGGCATTGAGTATATGCACATTCAGAATCCGGCGGAAAAAGTATGGCTTCAAAACATAATGGAACCTGTGAAAAATATCCCGCATTTTGATAAGGGAATAAAAAAAGAGATCTTAAACAAATTAATTGTTGCCGAGGCATTTGAACATTTTATTCATAATAAATTTATCGGGCATAAAAGATTTTCGCTTGAAGGTTCGGAAACTTTGATACCAGTCCTCGATTTAATTCTCAACGACGCGAGCGAAAGCGGATTTCTTGAGGTCGTTCTTGGAATGGCTCACCGCGGCAGATTAAATGTTCTCGCAAATATTATCGGCAAATCTTATGAATCAATATTCTCAGAGTTTGAAGACATTGTCGATCCGAATTCTATCGAAGGTTCTGGAGATGTTAAGTATCATCTGGGCGCTTCAGGTAAATATAAAACAAGGAACGGCGGAAGCATTACTGTTTCCGTGGCTTCAAATCCGAGTCATCTTGAATGGGTGAATCCGGTTGTCGAAGGAATTGTTCGTGCGAAACAAACGAGAATAAGCGATCGCAAAGATCATAAAAAAGTAATGCCGATTCTAATTCACGGCGACGCTGCATTTGCAGGACAGGGCGTTGTTGCGGAAACTTTAAATCTATCACAGCTAAAAGGCTACCGAACCGGCGGCACCATCCACATTATAATTAATAATCAAATCGGTTTTACTACTACTCCCGAAGATGCGCGGTCCTCACAATATGCTACTGATGTTGCTAAGATGATACAGGCACCAATCTTTCACGTCAACGGCGACGACCCAGAAGCGGCTTTATGGGTTGCTAAAATAGCTTTTGAATACAGACAAATATTTAAGAAAGATATCGTAATTGATTTGTTCGGCTACCGGCGCCATGGTCACAATGAAGGCGACGAACCAGGCTTTACGCAGCCTTTGCTTTATGAGAAAATAAAAAATCATCTTTCGGTAAAAGAAATTTATACCAAAAAATTAATTTCTGAAAAGACGCTTAGTGAAAATGAAGTTAAGTCTTTGGAAAACACAATCAGCAATATTCTAAGCGAGTCATTCGATAAAATCAGAAGAAGGAGTGCGGCGTTTAATTCCGATGCTCCTCTTGCTGTATCGAAAGAAAAAATGGAAGCGGTAACTCCGGTAAAAAAGACTTCCATTTCAAATGATGAACTTGATGAAGTAATAAAGGGAATAACGAGAGTTCCAAAGGATTTTTCAGTTCATCCGAAATTAAAAAAGTTTCTTGAAAAAAGATTGGAATTATTAGACGGGACTTCAGATGCTGACTGGGCGCTTGCAGAATCGCTTGCATTCGGCAGCCTGCTTCTTGAAGGAACTCCGGTAAGACTAAGCGGACAGGACAGCGTTAGAGGAACATTCAGCCATCGTCATCTTGCGTTAACCGATATTAACACCGGGCTTGAATATTTTCCTCTGAATCACTTGAAGCAAGGTCAGGCAAAAATTGAAGCGTTGGACAGCTTTTTATCCGAAGCTGCGGTATTAGGCTTTGAATATGGTTACAGCACTGCCGATCCTCTTGCTCTCGTTATTTGGGAAGCACAGTTCGGCGACTTTGCCAACGGCGCTCAAATAATAATTGATAATTTCATCGTGGTTTCACAGGAAAAATGGAAGCTTGCAAATAACCTTGTCATGCTGCTTCCTCACGGTTATGAAGGACAAGGACCGGAACATTCAAGCGGCAGGTTGGAAAGATTTTTAACTCTTTGTGCGCAGGACAATATTCAAGTCTGCAATCTGACCACGCCGGCTCAATATTTTCACGTTCTCCGCAGGCAAATGAAGCAGGCAGTACAGAAGCCTTTGATTATAATGTCGCCAAAAAGTTTATTAAGACTCCCGGAAGCGAAATCAAAGAAAGAAGAATTCACGCACGGAAAGTTTCAAGAAATCATTGATGACCAAAGTATTGTTGATAGAAATTCAATAAACAAAATTATTCTGTCAGCCGGGAAAGTATACTACGATTTAATCCGGTATAGGCATGAACACAAAATTAACGATGCTGCATTAGTACGAGTCGAACAAATATATCCTTATAAATCAAATTTGATAAGGGAAATTTTGTCGTCATATCCGAAGGCAAAAAAAATTACGTGGGTACAGGAGGAGCCGAAGAATATGGGCGCATGGAATTTTCTTGTCGCCAGATTACTTGAAGATCTAAACGATGGGCAGAAACTTAATTATGCAGGCAGACCTGAAAGCGCCAGCCCCGCAGTAGGTTCATCAAAGAAATCAAGCAAGCAGCAGACAGAGTTAGTTGCCGAGGCTTTTAAATAATGCTTGATTGATAAATAAAGCAGCATTAATTATCTTTCAAACAGCTATTTGAAAATTTTTATTACGAAGATGCGAGCGTAGCTCAGTTGGTAGAGTGTCAGCTTCCCAAGCTGAATGTCGCGGGTTCGAACCCCGTCGCTCGCTCAAAAAAATCAAACTTTCATTTGGAATTAATTCTGAAAAGTAAGATATTTGGCACGCGTTTTTTTGAAATAATAGTTAAAAAATCAAGGGCGCTTAGCTCAGTTGGTTCAGAGCATCTGCCTTACAAGCAGAGGGTCGGAGGTTCGACTCCTTCAGCGCCCACCATACTTTTATAAACCCCAATAGCATTTCCCTAAATTCAAATAATATTTAAGATGATTAATCTGCATATTAATTCATCTTCGATTGCTTTTTACGTTGACCAAATTTTCTATTTAACAAGATAGTATTTCTGCTAAGCGAAAATAATTTTTCAATATTTTATGTAATAACTCCATAGAAATGTCATAGATTGGACTCAGTAGAAATGTCAGTAAAAATTAAATTAGAGAACTCAGAAAAAAGGAGTTCTCGCAATGGAAGGAAT
>JAKAKL010000063.1 GCA_021824565.1 Bacteroidota bacterium
AGCAGCTAGGCATAGATCTGTCTTCATTCATCAATGTTTCGAAATTTCCTTGTCCCTTTGAAATTACCATGTCTGCGTTTTCAAAAAGATCTTTGAACTCCGGGTTGCATTGTTCCATGTCCGTGCCAGTAATTTCACTTCCGCTTTCAATTATATCGCAAAGTCTATCTATGCCTAGCTGCTTTGCATCAGTATAAGTAATATCATTTAGTATCGCTTTTGAGCGCACAGCAAACACAATTCTTTTAGGGAGAATCTGCTTTAAGAGAATCTTATCAAACAGCGCCTCTTCGAAATTATCCCCGATATAAAGTATCGACGAAGCATTTTCCAGGTCGCTTTCAAAATTTCTTAAAGAGTTAGTATCTATATGGTTCCCAGTAATTCTGTTTACTTCGTCTTCAATATTAAATTTGGGATTTGCGCCGTAGTCAATAGTATTGCCCGCTATAGCTGCTCTTATCGCCATTTCAATCTTATCATCTGAGTTTTCAAGCATTGTTTGCAAATAAGGAATGAAGCGTTTTACTTTTCTTAAATTCTCTTCTTTAAGTTTTTGATAAGGATTTTTGATTCCCAGATCCTTTTCAATCAGAGATTGAATGACCGAAGAAAACTTTGGGGCAGTAAAATCTTCATTTATAGAAAGTACCATAGCACAAGCTGCTTTAACTAGTTTATATTGAAGTTCTGTATTTCCGTTTGTAAAAAGCCTGGCGGCATTGTTTGCCTGGTTAATAATACATGGAATACATTCCGGATCTAACAACATTCTTTTCTCAATTATTTGATTGTTAATAAAGCAATTGCAATGCCAGTCAAAGAAAGTCGTTCTTTTTATTATAATTTTAACTTTTAAAAAATAGAACTCTTGCATCTTTGCAACGGACTATTGCATCTCATTGAATAGACGCAAGAATTTTTAGTAAATTGCAATAGCGGAATTTTAGCATTTTGAAGTGAGAAAGTTCATTACGATGTCAAAAGAAGTAGAACATATTATTGGTAAGAACAAAGAAGCAATGGTAATACCTGACGGCATCGCGGTTATCGGCAGGGATATGAATGTAATTGTTTTTAATGAAGCTGCATCACGAATTACAGGATTTTCGGAGGATGATATTGTATCCAAATCATGCCGGACGCTATTTTCAAAAACTAAAAATGAATTGAGATACCTGAATGAATCCCTTTCCGAAAACAGAGTATTTACAAACCATCCGCTAAATATTACATGCAAGAACGGGAATGTTATTAACGTCCTTGCTTCAATTACACCGGTGAACAAGTCAGGTGAAGTTGTAAGCATTGTATTCGTTTTCCGGAATACTAAAGAAATGCTTTCGCTATCTGAAGAACTCGAATCGAAAACTTTGGAACTGGTAGATCAGAGAAACAAGCTTGAAGCGATATTCAACAGCAACATTGAGGGAACCTTTACAATTGATGACGAATGGAATATTACCTCGTTCAATAATTCGGCTTCAAAGATTACAGGCTTTAAGAAGGACGAAGCGATAGGTAAAAAATGCTGGGAAATTTTTAATTCTTCTTCATGCAGGAACGGCTGTCATATGGAAGGGACAATGCACAAAGGCAAGCCAACAATTGGTAATGAGCTTGAAATAATTCATAAGACAGGGAAGCGGGTTCCAATCCGCGTTAACTCTGCGGTACTTTTAAACAACAAGAATGAAAAGATTGGTGCAGTAGAAACTTTTATAGATATTTCTGAAATAAAGAATTTGTCTGAACATCTGTCGGAAAGATTCAGTTACGAAAATATAATCGGGAAGAATAAAGAAATAAAAAATATTATCTCGACTCTGGACAGTGTAGCACAAACAGATAGCTCCGTTTTAATTACAGGCGAAAGCGGAACAGGAAAAGAACTTGCGGCAAGAGCAATTCATTTAAACAGCGCAAGAAGAACCGGTCCTTTCGTCGCTGTTAACTGCAGTGCCTTCGTAGAGACCCTTATCGAAAGTGAATTATTCGGTCATGAGAAGGGAGCCTTTACCGGAGCTGTAAAAACAAAAATAGGAAGATTTGAGCTGGCTCAGGGAGGTACTTTGTTTTTGGATGAAATAGGAGACCTTTCATTAGCCGTTCAAACTAAGCTGCTGCGCGTTTTGGAAACACGCGAGTTTGAAAGAGTCGGCGGGAATAAAAGCATTAAAATGGATGCAAGAATTATTGCCGCCACCAATAAAAACCTTTCAGAGGAAATAAATGCGGGTATATTTAGAGAAGATTTGTTTTATCGAATCAACGTTATCAATATCCATCTCCCATCCTTGCGTGAAAGGAAAGACGATCTTCCTTTGCTGGTCAATCATTTTATTAATTATTTTAATGGAAGACTTGGCAAGAAGATTAAGCAGTTCTCTTCTTCAGCTTATGAATTGCTGCTTGATTATAGTTGGCCGGGCAATATAAGGGAATTGGAGAATGCTATCGAGCATTGCTTTATTCTTTGCGGCAGAGACATAATCCAGGTAGAACATCTGCCGAAGCGGCTAAGAATTCCGCAAACGGATCCTAAGTACACAAATAACATCGAAAAAAGAAGAAGCATAATAGAGGCTGAAAAGGAAATCATTTTAACCGCTCTTAAAAATAACCGGGGGAATAGAACGAAAGCGGCAAATGAATTAAGAATAAATCCATCTACACTATGGCGTAAGATGAAAAAATTGAAAATTGAATATTATTAGTTTTTTAATTCTTCTTTACTTTTCGGCACAGTATGCAAAAACTCGCCGTACTGCATCGGCTCTTCAAGACGGCACGACCATACCAGTTGGTCTTTTCCATTTTTGTCTTTCCAAACAGTAATATCTGGACAGCCGTCGCACATGCTCTGATCGCCGTTGGGCATAAAATCTACCGGTTGAATAATCATGATTGACTGCATGTAAACTTTCTTAAATATTCTGAAAGGATTAGCAGCCAGATAACCGAGATATTTTTTGAGTGCGCTTCTAATACTTTTGTTTATTGTCCACAAAATTAGCAAAGTTGTTTTACCCATACTTAATGTTCTGGGCGAAGCATAAGACAAGTAACGGTTATTTTTATAATGATAGACTTCCATTACCATTTCGATAAACTTATTATTAAGGTAACCAAATACTTTATCTTTGGTTCCAATGCGTTCTGTTAACAGCCATTTGAAATCATCAGCTTTATGTGTTCCGTTTAAGAAGGCTGCCGGCGTAAAGTCGTGAGCTTTCTTTCGTATCTCGGCAACAATTTGCGGAGCTTTTAGATTTGTAACTTCTTCTTTGTTGGAGTGATAATGAATATCATCAAAAACAATTTTCTTATCGCCAGCATAAAAATCATACGGCAAATCCGGTGTAATATAGCGGAACAAAATAAAGACCATTGTGTGAACAATATCGATATGCTTTTGCGCCCAAGCGGCTAACTCCGGAACGTAATGCAAAGTATCACCGTAAACAGTGGAGTTGAATGAGCAGGCAATTCCACCTTCTGCGGCAAGCATTTCAGCATAGTATAATCTAAGCTCATTCAGTTCAAGTTCGTTTTTGCCTTCCCATTTAGGACCGCGCCCACGTCCTTGCTTGCTGTCGATGTGAAAAGTAAATCCAAATACTCCGGCTTTCTTCAGTTCGTGCAATAATTCTTTCGTAAGAGCAATTCCGTTGGAATTAATAATCGGTTTAAGTCCGCGTGATTTTATTTCTGCAACTAATTCTACAATGTTTGGATATAACAGCGGCTCACCACCGGCAATGGAAATGCAGTCTGTTTTTCTTAATTCTTGAAATACATCAAGCTCGTGCTTTACTTGTTCCATAGACTTATGCGAATCTTTTATGTTTTTACGGTAGCAGCCGTAGCAGTTAAGATTGCAGCGAGCAGTAGGTTCAAGCCATGAAATTCCATTGTCGGGCAAAGTCCAGGGAAGGCGATAAAGTTCCGCTGGGTTAACTATTTTTGTTTCCATTATATCTCCGTTGTGCGGCGAGCCGCAGTTGAATTGAAAGTTGGTTTAAATTTATAATTACTTTTTCTGTTATAATCTTTTAAAGAATCAAAACACAATTTTCCGAATCTCCGAACGGCGTAGCCTCAAAGCGGTCGGCTTCAGTATCATTGAGCCAGGTTTTTCCATCTACAAGATATCTGAATCTATATTCTTTGCTGCCTTCCAATTCGATTATAGCGGAATGCAGATTGGTCTTTTTGTCTTTTACTAACCGGTTTAAATCTGCATCCCAATTATTAAATTCGCCAACTACGCTTGCGCTTTCAAAGCTTTCTTCAAAATAATCCGGCAGAGTAAAAGTTACTTTGCAGATTTTTCTGTCTTCAGAATATTCTTTATTTATTGCCATGATAAACCTCCTAAGTATTAATTTGTTATTTTTAAAACACACTCACGTTAATATATTTTTTCGGATTCTGTTTAATGTCGGTAACAAGGGAATCAATCGAAGCAATCGAATGATTCAAATTATGATATAAAGAATCGTTATTCACAATTCCGCCAAGGCTGCCTTTGCCTTCATTTATGCTTGTAAGCAATGAATTAAGCTGCTCAACAGCATCGGAAGATTTATTTAAGAATGTAGAAAGCTCAATTGAATTATTGTTAAGCGATAAAAATAAAGAATCGATATGACCTTTGTTGCTGGAAGTAATCTCGTTTACGTTAGTTAAAATATTTTTAAAGTTTCCATCCACTTGATTCTTCAACTGCAATATTGTGCCGTTTAAATTATTCAATGTAACCACTACTTTATCTTTTACGTCCTTACCCGTTAAAGCGTCTAAATTTGAAAGAACATGATCTATCTTTGGTGTTAATTCTTTTATTGAAGCGATTGCCTGGTTAACGCCGTAAGCAGCGCTTCCTACAACAGTGTCACCGGGTTGAAAATATTTATTTGAAACACCCGGGTTAATTTGAATTGCTTTACCGCTTATTAAACTGAAATCATTTATCTCAAATTTCGAGTCGACCGGGATTTTATCAAGCTTATCAATTTTTAATTGTAATAGAACTCCGTCTTTAATGATCGAGCATTCGAGCACGTTGCCGATTTTTACTCCGCGGAAAAAAATCTCATCGCCTTTTTGAATACCATCCGCATTTTCTACTATTAGATTTAGCTGCATTCCTTTAGCAAAAAAGTCGGACTTGCCGAGCCAAAGCGTGGCGGCAATAAGAAGAACTACAGCAGCGGAAATTGTAATACCAATTATAAATTCATTTTGTCTAGTGTTCATTTAAAATCACCTTACCGCTAATAAAATTGTTAAATATCTCGTTATCTTGATTTTGTAATTCATCTGCAGGACAAGTCAAAATTATTTTACCTTCAGACAACATTGCAATACGGTCTGATATTTTTCTTGCGCCGGAAATATCATGTGTAATGATGACTGAGGTAATTCCAAGTTCATCGTTCAATTTTTTAATTAAGTTGTTTATAACATTAGCAAGCACCGGATCAAGCCCGGTAGTTGGTTCATCATAAAGCAAATATTTTGGCTGTGTGGCTATGGCTCTTGCAATGGAAGCTCTTTTAAGCATGCCGCCGCTTAGTTCATCGGGGTAAACATTTTCAATGTTGGCAAGCTCAACCAGGCGAAGGCTTTCTTTAATTCTACGTTTTCTTTCTGTCTCATCCAGTCGGCGTTCAATTTGCAGCGCAAGGTCGATGTTGCCGCCTACAGTAAGCGAATCCCACAGTGCGCCATTCTGGAAAACATAACTAAACTTTGGGCGGATTATTTTGTTGAATTGTTTTTCTGAAAATCCGGTAACATCAGTATTGTCTATAATAATTTTCCCGGAGTCCGGTTCAATTAAATTAATAATTGATTTTATTAACACGGATTTACCGACGCCGCTTTTTCCAATGATGGATAATATTTCGCCGTCATTTATATTTAAATCGACGCCTTTAAGTACATCGAGTTTATCGAAAGATTTATATAGTCGCTGAATTTCTATCATATATAAAACATTATTAATGAAACTAAATAACTTAAAACAAAGACCATGATTGAAGCCAGAACTACAGCTTGAGTAGTGGCTCTACCAACGCCTTTTGCGCCGCGCTGGGAGTTAAGTCCATAAAATGCGCCGGAGATAACGATGGCTATTCCAAATGTAAATGCTTTAATAAGGCTGATAATGATATCCTTAAAATTGTATGAGAAGCGAAGACCTTTAACAAAAGCATTCCACGAAAGACTTATCGTCATGTGGCATGAATAATAACCGAAATAAATTGAAATGAAATTTGAAAATATTAAAAGTGTCGGCACTGCAAACATTGCCGCTATTAAACGCGGAGTTACTAAGTATTCTACCGGGTCGATTGCAAAACTGCGCAGCGCGTCTATTTGCTCAGTGACTTTCATGGTGCCAAGTTCCGATGCAATGCCGGCAGAGATTCTGCCAGATAAAACTAAACCAAGTGTAAGGGGACCGATGTCAATTAATATTGTTCTCAATATTAATCCGCCAGCCATCCAGTGCGGCGTAAAGCCGGTCATCTGGAAGCCAACTTCAACCCCGATTGCAAGCCCGACAAATATTGAAATTACAATAACCAATATTAGAGACCTTCTGCCGATATAAATGAACTGCTCTACAATTTGAGGAATATATCTTGGCGCTTTTAGAATAGATATAAGCGATTGATATGTTAAGATGGCTATAGTTCCGATTTTGGTAAAAGCGGAAATTGTATATGCGCCGATATTTTCAAATAATCTTTTCATCGCTGTGTGTTACATTTAATAGAACACGGATGACACGGATTAAACGGATTTACACGGATAAGATTACGCATGGCTAAAGACAATTTTAAGAGCTTTAAGAATTTCAAAGATTCTTTTTAAGTCCGGTCTTCCGTAATGATTCTTGTTGAATATTTCATGAAGAATCCGTTTCGGCTGCCGGTAAAAATTGATGTATGCCTTCATAAGCATTTTCTCTAGAGCTTCGGGCTCCATATTATCTGTCATAAAGACCGAGTGCATAGCATCGTATTTATCCCAATCTTTTGTAAAGATTTTATTCTCAATATCATGCCACAAACCGGTTCCGGGATACGGCGTTAAAATTGAAAACTGCGCTATACCTGGATTTATAAATTTCGCAAACTCAATTGTACGTTTAACATCTTCCTCAGTTTCGGAGGGCTCGCCTAAAAGAAATGCTCCCCAGGTTTCAATATCATTTTGTTTTAAAAGCTCAACAGCTTTAACAGAATAATCTATAGAAATCTTGCCGCCTTTTTTATAAGCTTTAAGAATTCGTTCGTTGGGACTTTCAATTCCGAGAAACATTTGGCGGACACCTGCTCTGCTCATTACCTCAGCCGTCTCCGGTTTTTTAACAAGATGGTCTGAACGTCCCATTACCCACCGGACAACAGGTAAATCTCTTTTAATTAATTCTTCAAAAAGATTAATTAATCTTTCGTCGTTAAAATTGATTATGTCATCAACAATTAAAATTCTTTCGGCATCGTATTTAGTAATTATTTCTTCAATCTCTCTTACAGTATTTTCAATTGAGCGGGCGCGGAATTTTCTGCCTGCTAAAAGATGTACATCGCAAAAATTGCAGCCATACGGGCAGCCTCGTGTGGTTATTAAAGGATACTCTATTACACCAGTTGAAACGGCTTTGCTTGACTTGCTGTATCGCCAATTTGCTTCTCTCATTGGAAAGGGAACATTATCAAGATTTTGAATGAAAGGGCGGTTGGGATTATTAACAATTGTTCCGGTTTCTTTATCGATGTAAGAGATGCCCAAAACATTACGCTGATTAAAATCTTTGCCGGATTTTATTCCAGCTAATAATTCTACGGAGGTAACTTCGCCTTCGGCACGAACCGCATAATCTACATATCCACTGAGTAAAGTTTCTTCGGGGCTGCTCGTTGGATGTGGTCCGCCCATAATAACAATTTTGCCTTCTTCTTTAGCTGCTTTAGCAACTCGAAGTCCCGCTTTAAATTGAACAGTGTTGCACGAAATTCCGACAACATCTGCGCCGGTAAAATCCGGAACGGAATCTGAATTTTCCAGAAGTTCAATTTGAACATTATGCCCGGCATGTTTTAACGCTGCGCCGATATAAGAAACGCCGAGCGGTTGAATTTTAACGCCGGAGAATTCAAAAATAGCGCCGCGGTAAGGGGAAACAAGCAACACATTCATTAAAATACCTTCCGCGTTATTTGATAAATATTATTTTCAATAATCATTTTATATCTTAAATCCATAACCAACTGTTAAGTACAAGGCGCCGGTATTATTTGAGCCGTTTGAATTATCTGATTGAATGGGAATGAATCCGTAAACGCCGCGTAAGTCAAGGTCAAATTGCCCGGCTGTTGTGTTTAAAGTGATTCCGATTCCTCCAGTAATACCTACATTTAATGTCTTTATATCTGAGGTAATGTTAGTTTCATTATTAAAATTTTGAGGAGGAATTGGATAGCCATTAACAGAGACAGGCTCGGTGCCGTCTTTGTCAAGATAAATGCTGCTGCTGCCGCTAGTTTGAGTTTTGGCGTTCAACAAAATTCCAAGATAAGGACCTGCATCAACGTACTCTGTAAATGCGGAGCTGCTTTCTAAAAACGAAAACTTAATTAGTACAGGGATTTCAAGATAGTTTAGTATAGTTTCATTATCAAAGTTCGCATATAAAGTTGTATTAGGTGGAACAGGCATATTGGGGACATTATCAATTACCTGCATTCCATTTCGCTTACCGCCTTGCCCGGAGAATAAAACTTCCGCCTGCAAAGAGAAATAGGAATTGAGCGAATAATTAATAAGCGCACCGAAATTAGGCGCTAACCTTGATGAATAACCTTCGCTCTGAGGTGTTCCGCCGCCCTTTAATTCGGGAACACTTATTCCTCCTTTTATTCCTATCATAAGAGCTTGAGAATATAGTTTACTTTGAGATAAGAATAGAATAATCAGAATAACAAACGCAACTAGAAATTTTGATTTATGTCTTTTCATCTTGCTGCCTCAATATTGAATTACTTTTTTCATAACAGATTTGGAATTAAATTTTAAGAATATAATAAGAGCGTATAAGCTTGTGTAGAAAGGCATAGCCGTCCATACGCCAATTAAACCGAATTTAAATACTACTCCGAGCAGATAAGCCAAAGGTACAAACACAAACCAGTTTATTGTAACATCGGTAAGCATAACAAAAAAAGATTCGCCTGCTGCAAGAAGTCCGTTGGCAAGTACAAAACCTATTCCGAAAAAGATTTGTGCAAAGCCGGCAATTCTTAATACAGGCACTGCAATATTAATTATGCTCGAGTTTGTTGTTAAAATTGAAACAACCGTTCCGGGGAAGAGAACGAAGATAAGCCCGAGCAAGAAAGTGTAAGTTGTGGAAATCTTGCTCGTTTCAAATCCCCATCTCTTTGCGGCTTTAATATTATTATCGCCTAATTGATTTCCGACTAGAGTTTGAGCCGCAACTCCAAAACCCATTGAAGGCATAAAAGATAAAAACATTGCGGAAAGAACTACCTGGCTTGCTGCTTGCTGCGCTGTTCCCATTAAACCAATTATGGAGATGAACAGCAATAGACCGGTTAAAGTAAAAATACTTTGAAATGAAATCGGCAAAGAAAGCTTTGTTATTGCCCTAATTATATTTATAACAGTTTGTCTCTTCGGCAGATTAGGTCGAAAGTTTTTAAAAAGAGTATATTTAACCCTATAGCTATTCATCATGCTTACAAAAACATAGACGGAAGTTTCAAGCGCGGTTGCAATAGCTGAGCCTAAACCGGCACCGGCTAAACCCATTCCCTTAAAACCAAATGCACCGTAAACAAGTATGTAATCAAGAAAGATGTTTGCTAAGTTTGCAAACACGCCGGCAATCATAAATATTTTTGTTTTGCCTATTCCGAAATAGAAACCACGGTAAGAAACAGACGCCAGGAAAAAGGGGAGACCCATAAAACGGTAAAACAAA
>JAKAKL010000044.1 GCA_021824565.1 Bacteroidota bacterium
AATTCTGATTTAAATAATATTCCTTTGGTATAATTGGAACTCCGTTAGTATAAACATCTGTTACAATTGCCCCGCCTGTTGGATCTGCTATAACTACATTTGTTAATTGCACGCTCTTATCAAGCTTACTAAACGTACCGAGTACAAATGTTCCCTGCGGAAGTGATTCACCTTTCATACTGTAAATAAGATATGTTCTGCTTGTATCCCCGCTGTTCGCTGATGCCACCTCAAATGAAGCAAGATTATTCCCCGGTGTAAATTGTACATCCTTTAGTCCCGCGCCTTTAAGAGTAAATTCAATTCCGCCGACATTACAATTGCTCGTAAGAGTCAAATTACCGCCGCTTAAATCGAGCGTCGCACTGCCTGAATTTGTCTTTGCTAATATCTTTGCCGGCTTGCCGTATAATATAATATTTACATCGCCGATAACATCGAGAATATTTATTACGCTGTCCTGGTTTACATCCGCTGCTGCGAAGATAAAAGGCTGCGGGTTTTGTCCAAGCATATATGAAACAATTGAGAGCACATCCATAATATTTACCGACAAGTCTCCGTTCGCGTCTCCACGAGAAGCTGTGTATGGAGTTGTGCTTACTATACGGGAAGAATCAGATTGTGAAAAATCAGTGTTTACTGTTTTATAATAATAATAGTACTTTACATTTGGAGTTACATTAAAGTCAGTATAAGTTGTATCTGTAACAAGCTTCTGGTTTATCATGACAGGCGAGGTAAAAGTAGTATCAGTTAAATTTTGGAATCGATAAATATTATAGCCAAGCAAATCAGGCACTTGAGGAGGAGTAGTCCAATCCAGATTTACCTTACCCAAACCCGCCGTAGCGCTAAAATCCAATGATGAAGAACTTGCCGCGCTTATTAAGAAGCTGAAGCGCATATCCTCTACTGGAATCTGAAAACCTTCCGGATCTTGTGCATTTGCAACCCTTATTGTATTTATTCCATCGCCTGTATATAGCTGAACCGTTTTATAAGCCGTCCAAACTCTATTGCTGTCTGACCAATGTCCTGAATCTGAAAGCGATTGTTGGTTAAAAGGCAATCTTACTCCAAAGGTTAACAATGGTTTATAATTAGGGTCCATCGGACGGTTAAAATAAACATCAAATCTATGAGGCCCTACTCCGATTGGATTCATTAAATTTGACTGGTCTTGCGGGTCTTTTCCATCTACTAATACTTTCCAAACAAGACCGTGGGCGGAATCGGATGGTGAAATTAATTTTGGTTCAAAATCAATTATTGGCAATCCAGCGTTATCATAAAAGTCTAATATCTTATTTTCTATTTTTGTTGTATCAGTAGTGCCCCAATATTGATTTGAAAACTTGACAACATCAGAACTTCCCTGTGCTTGACAAATGTATTCAGCTTTAGTATTATCAGATATAATGAAATTATTATTTAAAATTGTATTATTACTAGCATCTCCGATATTAAATAGATAAAATGTTTGCCACAAGTTTGGAAAATTAGGGTAAAGGAAAACATCTGCATTTGTTAGCTTATAAATATTACAGTATTTTGTATTTTGACTAAAAGAACCAAATCCCGCATTTATTATATTAATGAAGTTATCTCTAATCATTATCTGGCTACCTCCCCCTACAAAACTATTTATTACCTGGCTATCAATTAAACTATCTATGTTATAAATTGTAGAGAAATTATTTGTAAAATTATCAAGGATACAATTCTTTACTAGTTGTGCTGTCAAACCACTTCCGCCATATAGTGTACAATTTTCAAAAATACTACCATTCAGGCCTGCACCATTTAAATTAAATATTACATTCTTATTTACATTGCCGCATATTCCGTTATCAAGGGTTATCAAACTATCTTTATTTCCTATTGCTTCCACGTAGCCGCGGTTATCAAAGGATGCATTTAGTATAACATGAGTACCCGGTAATATTTTTATTACTGCGCCTGTTGCTAGCCTCATACTATTATTTATTATCCACAGCTTATTTGGAGTTAGGTATGTAGTATCATATAAAATACCGGATAATTCAGTGCCGTTTGATACATTAAAACTTATTGTCTGAATAGTCGAATCATTATATCTGGAATCCCACAATACAACATCGAATTTTAATCCCCAACCATTTGGCACATTAGGGCTAATTCTAACAATGAAAGGATTTAATTCATTTGTCCTTGTAGCATAAGGACTAATACTACCTATCAACACTTTATTATTTAATATTTGTGCATAGGGCGAGTCTACCCCAAAGTTTGTCCTCAATTCAGCATAAACACTATCACCTTGAACCCAAGTATTTCTTACTGTTAACCAAATTTGGACTGTTTCACCTGCATCTGCCTGTCCGTCTTTATCATCCCCACTTAAAGTATCAACTAAATTATATGACATTAAATCTAATACTGGAATACCTAATTGTTTCCTATACATCGCTGAATCAATATTTAAATAGGAACAAGAATGTATTAAATCTCCCCACATCGTTTCGTTCGTATTTTGTGGAAACACTGATTTATATAATGCTATTGAGCCAGACACTATAGGAGTTGCCATAGAAGTACCGCTAAGAACTTTATAATTACCGTTTGGGAACGTACTTAAAATGCCCTGTCCGGGGGCTTTTAATTCATAATTGAATCCATCAATAAATGTAGAATAAATAGGTCCATCAGGATCATAATTACTAAAACTTGTAAGAGTTTGTCCACCGCTAGTAGCTTGAACACCTAAAACATATGACAATGCAGCTGGAAAGAATGTTGTTGGGTCATTTGAATTGACAGGATAAATACTTTTACTATCATTTCCAGCCGCGGCTACTAAAATTATGTTATCCGCGTATGCATTTTCCAACGCATTTTCCATAGTAAAAGAACGCGCATAACCCCCAAAACTCATGTTAATTACTGTTGCTCCGTGTGTGGCTGCATATATTATACCTTTCGTTATTATTGCGACATCACCTGTACCATTACTTTGAAAAACTTTTACCGGCATTATTTTGGCACGCCAATCAACTCCAGCAATTCCAATTCCATTATTACCTGTTGCTGCGGCAATACCTGCAACATGAGTTCCATGTCCATTGTCATCCATGGGGTCATTATTGTTATATATATAGTCCCATCCTCTAAAATCATTTACAACTCCGTCCGCGTCCGGCGTAGTTCTTGGATTTGGATTCACCCAGATATTTGCGGCTAAATCGGGATGCTTCCAATCTACTCCGGTATCAAGTATTCCTATTATTTGGGTACTGTCTCCAGTCGTGCTGTCCCAAACTGCATCTGCCTGGATATCATGTATATACCACTGCTGGCTGTACAAAGGATCATTAGGCGTAACTGTTTGGACAGATGTCGGTTGGTTGTTTGTAGTCTGTTGCTCCTGACTTCTTACCTCTTGCTTCTTACCTCTGACCACTTGCTTTTGCTTAATCCATTCCTCCGCTTCCTTCTCCGTCATCACCGGAGATTCCGGCTTATCGTCAACAACAGAATATATATAATCCGGCTCTGCATAAATTACATTCGGATTGTTTTTCAGTTCTTCTATAAACTGTAATGTTTGTGTGCTGTCCTTTAATGCAAGCTTATAAATATTGTGCAGACTCGGTCTTTCAAAAGTCTTACCGTTGAATGATTTCAGCATTTCCACTTTTGTTAATCTCTTTGCGTTTGGGAATAATTTATTTGACGAGACTATATTATACTTTTGAAGTATAGCATCAACCGAAGCAATGCCCATTGTAACAGCACCGGCAGATGTTTTTCCCATTACTGGCACTGCATCATCCTTTAGCCTCACCAGCACAACTCCCGGTACAAAATCAAACTTAGAAGCTCTCGCATCAATCTTAATTGGATCTGATTGCTGCGGAAATAACTGAATTGACAGTACTGTTACTAAAAAGACAAAGAAAAAACTGTAAAATTTTTTCATAATATTTACCTTCTAACATCTTAAAAACTAATCTTATTTTTCAAACTCATATTTCCTTTGTGATTCTTTGTGCCTTCGTGTCTTTGTGGCATTTACTTTCCGCCACTAAGTCACAAAGGAAATCTCTTTCAAATTTTAGTAAAATTATTTTTTTACCTACCTTTAGATAAAATAAAAATTATAATTCTACATATATATAAGTACTCAAAATTTTGATCTTCTGGGAAAAAAAAGAAAATTTTTTTCCTTATTTGACTTGATGAAATAGGCAATATATCCCAGAAGAAAGGACTCTCCTTTTACCTCTTAACCTTTTTACCTCTTTACCTTTTATCTCTTTACCTTTTTACCTCTTTCTCTTTTTATTACTTCTTGTCTATTTGCCAACATTGTATGCCCATGTGTTTGCTTTTAAATTAATAATTCGTATATTTGATCATACTTAAGTATTTATTTATTCTGCACTTAAGGCAAATGGCTAAACTAGTAAAATCCCCTTCTGAAAACCCTCTGAATCCCATTTGAAAACCTACTCAAAGCCCTGTGAAAGCCCTCTAACTTAACTGTAATTACCTCGCTTTCTAGCTGTAACTATACTATTGACTCGCATATTATTTATCCTTAGCATACAACTATTGTATTCTTAAACAGCTATATTTATTTTTGATCTATCATAATACAATATGTGCTCCTTTCCCGGCATAAGAGAAGATTACCTAATCGAAGATTTACTCGATCTTAATCGGAATGAAACACGTAAATAATGAACATATGGTACGCATATTCCAGATATGGTTATGTTACTCTAAATAATGAGTATAACTTATTTAATTTATAATAAGTTATATTATAACAGCTCATTTTATTTCAATTATAGAAATACGATAATGTTCTAAACGAAAAATCATATGAAGAATCAATTTCAATTCCTATCTATTACATTATTATTCACGGCATTCTTTATTTACAATATTTGCCCCGCCGTGAACGTAAAAGAAAGTGCAAAATTGCCCGGCTTTACCACAAGCAGCTACCTGGATGAACAAATATTGACTTTCAGTATGGAACCGAATATAAATGTAGAAATAAACGCGCCCTCCGCTTCCGAATTTGATGCCGATAAGAAAGTAATGTTAATATTTTATGCGACACCTAACCTTAACTCAATTGCGCAAACTATTGGAAAACAAATGCATCCGGGCGATGATTGGCATTTTAACATTCAGCATATCGGCGCTCAAACAAGATTCCTTAGAAACCTGCTGCGGAATGAAAACATCGTTGTTGCTTATGTAGCTACAGGCGAAGAAAGCTGGCCCTGGTGGAAAACCCGCCATGCTAATCCTGATTCGATAATTAAGCACGTGGTCGATTCTGTTAAAAGTATCTTTAACAAGTATAAAGTTGAAGTAGCTTTGTCAGGCCACAGCGGGGGCGGCAGCTTTGTACTCGGCTACATAAATGCCGTAAAAAAGATTCCTAATTACGTTAAACGGCTTTGCTTTCTCGACAGCGACTATGACTATGACAATATCCTTCACGGCGAGAAGATTATTAAATGGATTAAATCTTCAGGTGATCATTACTTAAGCGTACTCGCTTTCGACGATAGAAATGTTAAGTGGGACGGCGTAAATAAAGAGGCTCCTTACACCGGTACGTTCTACAAGAGTACCCTGATGGAAGAAAAATTATCTACTGCATTTAATTTTAAGGATGAATCGGATTCTCTATTTATAAAGTACACTGCACTAAATAATAGGATCGAGTTCCTGCTTAAGCTTAATCCTCAGAATTTAATGTGGCATACAGTCCAGGTGGAAGACAACGGCTTCATACAGACAATGCTTTCGGGTACTGAGTATGAAGGCGAAGGTTATGTATATTGGGGTCCGAGAGCTTACAGCCAGTATATCCAGCCGTAAGAGAAGTTTAAGTTTAAGTTTAAGTTCAAGTTCAAGGAAAAACAAATAAAATATCCTGACATAAAAAGCAACGAGTCAAGCGCCAATACTATAAAATGATCTTCGATAAACTTTATAGAGTTATTTTTGTGTAAATTACATCCGATTAAATTTACAAAGGATGAAACTTGAAGAATCATTATGATGTAATAATATTAGGCAGCGGTCCCGGCGGTGAAGGCGCTGCTATGAAATGCACCAAAGAAGGTCTGCATGTTGCTATGTGCGATTATTTCTCTATGGTCGGCGGAAGCTGTACGCATAGAAGCACTATCCCCAGCAAGGCTCTGCGCCATGCAAGCCAGATTCTTTATGAACGTAATGGTCTTGAAGAAGCTAATTTCCAAACGCTGTTAAAGAAAGCCGAGTCTGTTATCGGCGAACAATTTAATCTTAGAAAAAGCTTTTATGAAAGAAATCTTGTCGATATTATCGACGGCAGAGCCTCTTTTATTGATCCTCATACAATATCCGTAAAGCTGTCCAACAATGCTGAAGAGACTTATACGGCGGATTATTTCGTAATTGCTACCGGCTCACGTCCTTATCATCCTGACGATGTGGATTTCAATCACCCTCGAATTTTAGACAGCGATACAATCCTGAACCTTAAAGATAACCCGCGCTCAATTACTATATACGGCGCTGGTGTTATCGGCTGCGAATACGCGTCTATCTTCCGCGGGCTTAAAATAAAGGTCAATCTTATCAATACGCGCGATAAGCTCCTCGCTTTCCTCGACGATGAAATAATTGATGCTCTCAGCTATCACCTCCGTGAGAACGGCGTTATACTTAGGCATAGTGAAGAATATGAAAAAGTCGCCGCTGACAATACCGGAGTTACTGTCTACTTAAAATCTAATAAAGAAATCCGCACTGACCATTTGCTCTGGGCGCAAGGAAGGACTGGCAATTCCGATAACATGGGATTAGAGAATCTCGGCATAAAAGTAAATGCTCAAGGCTCTATAGTTGTAAATGAAGTAAACCAGACCCCTCTTCCTCACATTTACGCCGTAGGCGATATAGTCGGCTTCCCTAACCTTGCCAGCGCTTCTTATGATCAAGGCAGGTTCGCCGCTACTCATATTGTATTCGGCAAGTGCGACCATCAGCTTGTTGAATTCATACCTACAGGAATTTATACTATCCCGGAAATCAGCTCTGTTGGCTACACAGAAGAGCAGCTTACAAAAGAGAAAATTCCTTATGAAGTCGGGCATTCTTTCTTCAGGCATCTTGCACGCGCTCAAATAACCGGAAGAACTACCGGCATGCTCAAGATTCTATTTCACAGAGAAACTCTAAAAATACTTGGCGTTCATTGCTTTGGTCACGGCGCCGCAGAGATTATACATATCGGTCAGGCTATTATGTCCCAGAAAGGCGACGGCAATTCGCTGATGTTCTTTATAAACACTACTTTTAATTATCCCACTATGGCTGAAGCATATCGAGTCGCAGCACTTAATGGAATAAATAGAGTAAATCAATTAAAGACAAAAGAAGAACGCGGCTCTTCGCCTGCCGAGTAATAATATTCTCTTTCACCACTTAAACTTAAACTTAAACTTAAACTTGAACTTGAACTTGATCTCGATCTTGAACTCTTCCTTTACCTCATGATAAATGAGCTGCTGCCAGTTCAAAAACTTCGTTAAAGCTTCTATCAACCTTATTACTTATTTCGGCGCTATTAGGGAAAGGTGTAACATGAGTATATTCAAACGGGAAGTCCAGCACTTTAACATCTATCGGTATTTCTCTGAAATCGCCTTTTAGAATATTCAGCACTTCTATCGGAGGTATTACGTAGTCTTTTCTTAAAGCTGCGGCTGCTATTTTATCTTTAAGCTGCATCAGCCTGTCTTCCCTGAATCTTTTCATCTTCTGGTAGCTCAGCATTGCTTTAAAATATCTTCCCGCAAAATGATCGTCATTAAAATAATGGGACAGCCTTTCGTCAGCCTTAAACTCATTCTCAAGATGCTCTATGAAGAAAGAGTAAAGAGCAATGTTTGCGTCGCTGTCAAGAATATATTTGGATACCGGGTACATCCTGTCTATTGTTGGTCCTCCGCAGAATATAAACAGCCTGGACTTTGAGAATAAGTTTTCATGGTCTGTCATTAAAAGTATTTCAGACAAGAATGAGCCTATTGAATACGCAAAGAAGTCTATTCCGGCATCCTTATCTATAAAATTATTTTTATCGTTTCTTATTTCTTTTACAAGCTGGATAATATCATAATACGTTTGCAGCCCCGACCAGAAGAATCTTTGAGGGGTCATTTGTATGCGCGCGCTTATTGCGGCATTAGCAAACGTTGAATCTACAACAGACGGAAACTGCTTCTTGCGCTCTGAAGAAACAGCCTGCATCAGCTTCGGCTTGCTCCATTCTATTGGCGAACGATTCATGTGGAAGGCTATCGGGAATAAGATAACTGCTTTGCCTGTCAGTTCTACAAGCTTATTCGCCCAGGGAAGGTATTTGTCCCAGTGCTTCTCATTTAATCCGTGGAAAAGCAAAATTATATTCTTAGCTTTATTCATCCCGATCTTTTTAAACAGCGAATATTTAAACTCTTTGTTCTCAATTATATCGCAGTCGGCAGTCTTTAGACTTTCATGGCAATTATGAAAATATTCTTTATTGTCTACGGAATGGTGCTCTTCGAATTCTTTGTTATGCTTCTTGCATATATATTTACCGGCGCCTGGAAGAATATCGCTGTTCATCGAGACAAAGTCTTGATTGTATATAGTAATACCGCTTCCGGCAATATTGATCGTGTAATCTTGAAGATTAAAGATTTGTTTTAAAGAAATGAACGTTTCCCTGTAATCCATAATTTGCTTTCATGTATAAATGTCCGGACACATCCCATTTAATAATTAAAATTATCCTTACTAAAAAAGCAAAGATTTTATTAATGGTCAAGAATAAAAGCTAAAAGAATATTTTATACTACTCTAATCTTTTCTTGAACCTCAATGCGCTTGCAAATAATATCGCTATGCCGATTGAAAGCAGAATTATAAACTCCGGCAGAAGCTCTGTAAATGAGGCTCCCTTTAATATTACCGCCCGCAGTATTATAATGAAGTACCTAACAGGTACGAGGTAAGAAATATATTGAAGTATCTTGGGCATGTTCTCTATCGGGAATGCAAAGCCAGATAAATACAGCATAGGCATCATTATTCCGAACTGCGCGACCATCATTGCCTGCTGCTGTGTCTTGGATATAGTTGATATAAATAATCCAATGCCGAGCGTTGAAAGAACAAATATAAATGAAGAAGCTAAAAGAAATATAAAGCTGCCTCTTATTCCGATGCCGAACCAGAAGACCATTACACCCAAAACTATCAGCGCGTCAATAAAGCCTAATATTATGAACGGTATCATCTTCCCTATTATCAATTGAGACGGCTTAATAGGAGTTACAATTAATTGCTCAAGCGTTCCCACTTCCCGCTCTTTAACAATTGCCATCGACATTAGGATAGTAGTTATAATAGCAAGGATCAATCCTGTAATGCTCGGCACCATAAATACTCTTGTCTTCAATTCCGGGTTGTACCATACCCGCACTTCAGGCGTAAGGCTTCCGGCTGCGGACATCTTCATTCCGTTCTTATCTGCCGCCTTAATAAGAATATTCTTAGCATAGCTTGTGGCAATCCCCTGTATATATCCGAATGCAATAGAAGCTTTATTACCGTCGGAGCCGTCGAATATTGCCTGTATCGGCGCCGGCTGCATCCTATTTATATCTTTCTCAAAGTCCTTCGGAATAACAAGCGCCCATAATACTTTTCCGTCGTTTATATCACTATTTACCTGCTTGTAGTTATCAACGTAATCGTCAATCTCAAAATACCCTGAACGCTCGAACTTTTGAATAAAGTCCCTGCTCGCGGGAGATTTATCCATATCATATACCGCAGTGTGTACCGTATTAACATCCATGTTGGCGGCATAGCCTAAAACTATAAGCTGGAACACGGGAGCAATAAACACTATACCGAATAATCTCGGATCTCTTTTTAATTGAAGAAACTCTTTTATTATGATGCTTAATATTATTTTCATACTTGTTCCGTATTAAAAATTGTTTTCTTTGTCATGCTGTACGCGACCTCTTATTTATAACCGCCGAAATTACAAGCAGAATACCAGAGAAGATCATAAGGTAAACTATCTGCTGCCAGAATGCTTGAATACCGACTCCTTTTAATAGTATGCCTCGAAGTATTATCATAAAGAATTTTGCCGGAGTAATATTTGATATTACCTGTACCGCCGGAGGCATGCTCTCGATTGGAAAAACAAAGCCCGACAAAAGCATAGATGGAAGCATCGAAACTAATGTTGCTATCTGGAAGGCTACCTGCTGCGTGTTTGCAATACTCGACACCAGTATACCGAGGTTCAATGCCGCAAACAAAAAAAGAAGAATAGTAAAGAATAACAATATAATGCTCCCTTTTATCGTTATTCCAAATAGAATGTACCCGGCAATTAATATAAACGCTGCTATAATTAACGAGATAACCACATATGGAAGCGTCTTACCGATCAGCATTTCCAGCGATGTCAGCGGGGATACGTTAAGCTGTTCAATAGTTCCTCTTTCTTTCTCGCGCACGATTGAAAGTGATATTGAAACAACCGCTGTTATTATTAATATCATTACGATTAAACCCGGGACTAAAAAGAAAGATGAGTTTAATTCGGGATTAAACCAGAATGCAGGATGTATATCGATCGGGACATACGTTTCCCGTCCTACAACAGCTAACACTTTGCTCTGCACCGTCTGGGTATATGAAGCAAAAGCGGCGGTGATATATCCATTAATTAAAGAAGCCGTATTCGCATCAACGCCGTCAATTAAAACCTGCACTTCAACATTCTGTTTAGAATAAAAATCCCGCGACATGTTATGTGGAAACACAATAACGCATTGCGCCTTCTTGGTATCAAGTATATCCTTAATTTCATTTTCATCATTTATATAGCCGACTAGATCAAAATAATCGGAGCTTGTTAGAGTGTTGATTAGATCCCGGCTGTCTGTAGATTTATCCTGGTCGTATACCACCATCTTAATATGGTGAACATCAAAGTTGATTGCATAACCGAAAAGAACCAGCAGTATCACCGGGAAAATAAAAAGCACATATAGCATCCGCTTGTCTCTTTTGAGCTGCCGGACTTCTTTCTTAGCTATCGCTTTAATTCTTGTCAGCATATTATTTCTCATCCTTTTCCAGCAAATAAATAAAAACATCTTCAAGCGTAGGCACTATTTTATCAATTCTTTTTATCTTGATTGAATTATCTACAGTAAGAACCTGCTCAATGATTTTCCTGCCTTCGCTTTCATCTTTTACGTTCACATGAATATAATTGCCGAATATTGTTGTCTCGTCTATTCTTTTTTCTTTGGTTAGAATATCAAGCGCCTCAATTATATTTTCGCATTCGACTTCAAGAATAGTATTCTGAAGATATTTCGTTTTAAGCTCTTTAGAACTGCCGCTCGCAATTATATTGCCCGCGTTGATAAGTGTAATTGTATTGCAGAACTCCGCTTCATCCAAATAATGAGTTGTTACAAACACCGTAACGCCGCTCTGGGAAAGCTCATTTATCAATTCCCAAAAGTTTCTTCTCGATATAGGGTCAACACCTCCGGTTGGTTCATCAAGAAAAACGATCTTAGGCTCATGTATAACCGCGATTGCAAGCGCCAGTCTTTGCTTTATTCCTCCTGGCAAAGACGCTGTTAATAATTTTTCCTTGCCTTCAAGATTTGCAACCTTCAAAACCCAGCTTTTTCTTTCCTTAAGCTTAGAGTTATATAGCCCATATACGCTGCCGAAGAAATTAATATTCTCTTCAACCGTAAGATCGTTATAAAGCGAAAACTTCTGCGACATGTATCCGATCTGCGTTTTAACTTTATCAGGATTATTCATAACGCTGTAACCGCCGACTAACGCATCGCCGGATGTCGGTTCAAGTATTCCGCAAAGCATCTTGATAGCGGTAGACTTGCCAGCTCCGTTAGCACCGAGGAAGCCGAATATTTCTCCCTGCTTTACGTTAAATGATATTCCATTAACAGCCGTAAAGCTTCCAAATTTTTTCGTCAAATTATTTACTTCAATTGAATTCATATCTTTATCAGTAGTTAGTATTCAGGAGACAGAAGACAGAATTGCCTTGGAATAGGCATCAAGTAATTTGCTGACTTCTTCTGCCAAGTTTTTTAATTCAGAATTGCTTTCAGTATAGCATAGATCCTTAGAAAGGATCAAATAATATTTACATTCTTCTAGAGAGCCTTCGGAAGTATTTAAAAACTTCACCTTATCATTCTTACCTCTTTTACGATACCCTTCAGCAATATTAGCCGGTATAGAAACAGCGGCTCTTCTAAATTGCGAAGTCAATCCAAACAATTCTTCTTTGGGAAAGCATTTAGTAATTTTATAAACATCAAGCGTAAATTGATGAGCCTTTTGCCACACAATTAATTCGGTAAAGCTTCTGGTCTTTTCCATAAATAACTCCTCAAATATTGTTAAAAAAATTCCGTCTTCTGTCTTCTGTCTTCTGACTTCTGTCTTCTGTCTTCTGACTTCTGTCTTCTGTCTTCTGTCTTCTGTCTTCTGACTTCTGACTCCTCTTAATAGATTTTCTTTCCAACAGATTTATCAAGCAGAACTTTCGACAGTTCATAATCAACAAGAGAATTATTATAGTTTGTCTTTGCAGCCAACAGTGAAACTTCAGCGTCGATTAAATCGGTGCTTGAGGCTGTCTGCGTATTATACTTTTCCAGGGTGCTGCGGTAATTTTCTTCCGCCTGAGTAACTCCAAGCTTGCTGACTTCAACTTTATCGTAAGCTCGTTTATAAGTAAGATAATCCTGGTAGACTTCAATGCCGATTGCATCTTTCAATTGCGATAACGAAGTCTCAGTCTGCACTTTATTCTGCTGTGCGATAGTTGTTTGAGAACTGTTATAACCCCAGTTCCACAAGGTCCATGTAAGCGTTACGCCAACGTCCCAGGTATCTTTAAATAAATCTACCGAAGGGACATATCTTTGGTTCGGCTTGTTATACATATAATCCCCGCTGAGATAAACCGAAGGATACCACAAAGATTCCGCAGCCTTAAGCTGATCATTACTTGCATCTAATCTGTACTGCAGAGATTTAAGTTCATTACGATTCGTATTTGCTTCCGCTAAAAGATTTTGATAATTAAGCTCTGACGCTTCAACACTAATTTCTTTCGTATCGATTGAGGTTGAATCTTCCAGCGGCAATCCGATAGCCTGGTTGAATGCCGCCCTTGCTATATCAAGCTGATTATCAGCGTCAATTTTTTGCAGCTTAGTGTTGGAATATTGAACCTCAAGCTTAAGCAAATCATTTTTTGTAGCCAGCCCGTTAGCTAAGAAGTTTTTTGTATCGTCAAGGTGCTGCTTCATCTGGGACAGATTTTCGCTGATAACATTAACATTCAGCTGAGCTTTATAATAATTCCAGAAAGCGTTTTGAATTTTCCATGCGGCATCATTCATATCTTTATTAAGATCGGACTTTGAGGCATCATAATTTAAATCCGCCGCATTCTTTAACGAGATCAGTCTGAACCCGGTAAATAAAGGCTGCTGAAGCGTAAGCTTTAAATTATAGTTGTCTAAAAAGACAGGCGATACAACAAAAGTTTTATTAAAGCCGGGCAGATTAAGCGTTACTTCAAACGGCGGAACGCTGCTTAGCCTTGTATAATTTGCCGTAAAGAAGAGCTGGGGCAGCAGTTGGGAGTTAGCAGCTGTTACCTGTGCCTCTGAAGAAATTAACTTAGCATGTGATATTTTCAAGTCTTTACTATTCTTCAACCCTATTTCAAGGCTTTGCGATAAAGTCAGCTTCTGCTGCTGCGCTAAAATATTCGTCGATAAAATTAAGAGTATTACAAAAATCTTTTTCATACTGTTCCTTTGTGCATCAAGTTTAATAATAATGTCAGGCTTTATTACGTTTCAAGTTTTTCTCTTCGGATATTAAATGAATAAAAACATTTTCTAATGAAGTAGGGATAATTCTATGATCGATAATGGAGATGTTTGAAGCCGTTAAGATCTTTTGGATTTCATTAAATTCAGTTTCATAATTGTTAACAGCGACATCGATTCTATCGCCAAACATCTGGACTTCAAATCCGCTTTTTTCTTTAAGCTCTCTATAAGCCGGTAAAATGGGGCTGCAAACGATCTCAATAATTTGTTTATTAAGCGACTCTTTCACTTTTTTAGGAGTGTCGCAGCTGATTATTTTACCCTCGTTAAGCAAAGCAACACGGTTGCATCTTTCCGCTTCATCCAGATATGGAGTAGACATAAATATTGTAACACCGTCATTTTGAAGATTTGAAAGTATCTTCCAGAAATCTCTTCGGGATACCGGGTCTACGCCTGTAGTTGGCTCATCAAGAAAAATAATTTTAGGTTTGTGGATAAGAGTACATGCGAGTGCGAGTTTCTGTTTCATTCCTCCGGATAAATTGTCGCCAAGCCTATCTCTAAATGGAGTCAGCCTTGTAAATTCCAGGAGTTCATACCGCCGCGTCTGAAAATCTTTTACTCCATGCAGGTCGGCAAAGAACTCTATGTTTTCGTCTACAGTTAAATCACCATACAAACTGAACTTCTGCGAAAGATATCCGATTTGCTTCTGGATTTTAACCTTGTCCTTAGCAAGATCGAATCCAAACAACTCCGCGCTTCCTTCCGAAGGCGTTAACAGCCCGCAGAGTAGTCTTATAGTAGTTGTTTTACCGGCTCCATCCGGACCGACAAGTCCAAACATTTCTCCGGTTTTTACATCAAAAGAAATTCCTTTTAAAGCTTCTACTTCGTCAAATTTCTTTTTAATATTATTTAGATTTATTACAACTTCCATTTGCTCTAATTATTTTAGATATTATAATTTTCAATGAGTATAAAGCGGTTCAAAAATTTTTTTTTATTTTAACCGGATAACCGCATCGGCAGGCATGCCGTCTTTTAATTCGTAGTTAACATTGTGAATATGAACTTTAACCGCATATACTAACTTTGTTCTTTCATCTTTAGTTTGAATGTTTTTAGGAGTGAACTCAGCTTCTGGAGAAATGTAAATTACCTTGCCTGCAAAGTTCTTTCCCGGATACGAATCTACGCTTACCTCGGCTTGCTGCCCGTACTTAACTTTCCCAAGTTCTGTTTCAGATACATAAATAATTAGATCAACATAGCTTTGATCTGAGAGCATAAGAAGTGAAGACAGCGGTGATACGCTCTCACCGGCTTCTACAAACTTCTTAACCACGAAACCGCTGATCGGAGCAGTAACATATGAATCGCTGATATTTTTTTTGAGCAGGTCAACCGCAGCTTTTTGCCTGTCAAGGTTTGCCTCAGCCTGTCTTATATCTTCCGGGCGGTAAAGGTTTTTCATTTTCTTTAAATTCTCTTTTGCAGAATTGTATTGAGCTGCAGTAACTTCATATCTCCCGATTACATTATCATACTGCTGCTGTGTAATTGTTTTTGTCTGGAAAAGTTTTTCATTTCTTTCTTTATCATCCGCTGCAAGTTTATAATTAGTCTCAGCTTGTTTGAGAGCGTCGTTCGCTTGCATGATATCCTCGGAGCGGGCGCCTTCTTTCATAAGCTTCAACTGCGCATCTGCTTGTTCCTCAGCCGCTAATGCCTGCTGAAGCTGTATAGCAAGATTATCATGGTCGATTATCATCAAAGTATCTCCCGACTTAACTAGATCGCCTTCATGGTAATTGATCCTCAGAATTTGCCCGTTGACTTTTGAACTAACAGTTACGTTGGTGGCTTCAATATTTCCGGAAGCTTCAATAGTATTTTTGCTACCGCCGCTGCCGCATCCGAAAAACATTCCGGTTAGAATTACGAGTATTGCTGGAATTATCTTATTCATTAATTTTCTCCATTCTTAAGTTTTATAAAAATCTTTTTGCCTTTATCGGTTAAAATTCCGTTCATTAAAATTTCTATCGTTTCGTCAAGTGCTTCCTTTAACGTAAAGTGATTTTGAACTGCAAACGTAGGATTAACCACAGCCCTTACAGCCGCTACGAATAGCGTATTTATTATTTGCGGCTTTTTTTTTGTCAGGTATCCTTCCCGCTGTCCCTGGCTGATTATATCAGTTAAAAATGCGGTCATTTTTTTTGTTCGAAACTCATCAATTTCTTTCCAGATATCCGGGACATAGTGATGAATATCCATCGATATTTTGTCGTTTACTTTCATAATAATACTGCTGACGGTTTCGAACACATTGAATAATTTTTCCACCGCGTTGCCTTTTGTTTTCACCGCTTTGTCAACCAGCTTCGAATTATTTACAAAAAACCTATATGCAACTTCCCTAACTAAATCTTCCTTAGACGAAAAATTTTTATAAATAGTCTTCTTGCTCATCCTCATTTCGGCGGCAATTTCGTCCATGGTAGTATCATAGAAACCGCTCTCGAAAAATTTTTGAGAAGCAAAGCCGATTATTTTTTCTTTTTCTTCATTCATATAAATACATAGGAAACTTTATTTGTATTTTACGTTTCCAAACTTAATGCATGGAAACTATTTTGTCAAGAGAAAGTTTCCGGTTATTAAATTGTTTTTTTTGTTGAGTGTTGATAAACACAATGAGCGGCGTTAGAATTAAACTTGCTGCGGATTATTTAATTATTTTCGTTGATAATTTCAGCCAATGGTTTCCCAATGTATTTATTGAACCAGTGTTCGAGAAGGCTGAACGAAACCGAAACTTTGGTCGGGAAGCGAAATGTTCCTTTAGAAAATGATTCTATTATTTCGGCTCTAGAAAACCATCTTACATCTTCGAGCTCATTATCTCTCGGAGAAATGTTTTTATTTTTAGCGGGAGCGTGAAAGCCTAACATTAAAGCGCTCGGGAAAGGCCATGGCTGCGAAGAATGATATCGAATTTTATCAACTATAACTCCGGTTTCTTCATTTACTTCTCTCTTCACTGCTTGTTCAAGGCTTTCACCAGGCTCAACGAAACCTGCGATAGTGGCATATTGTCCCTTAGGCCAATGTTTCTGCCGTGCTAAAAGGCATTTATCGCCATAACTGACTAACACAATTATAGCCGGATCGGTACGCGGGAAATATTCCGCTTTGCATGAGACATTTGCGCAGATTATCTTATGACCAGCGTCTGATATTTCAGTCTTTGTACCGCAGACTCCGCAATACTTATTTCTTGAATGCCAATACGAAAGCGCTCTGGCGTAAGATAAAATGGAAGCTTTGTCCGGCTCCAGTGATGACATAATTTTTCTGAGTTCAACAGGCTCTCCAAATTTATGAAGCCGCTCTTCATCTTTAGTATTTGCGCAATGGAAATCAGCGGCAAAATAAAATTGTTTTTCTAATTCACCGAGGAAATAAATTGAATAAGAATCTTCGTTAAATTTCTCTAAATCTTTTTTTGATAAAAGCACCGGCTGGCTTACTTCATTATTCTTACATATATTTTTCAGATTCGTCATAGGTACAAAAAATGTAGATGCACTTTTTAATTTGTGTTCCATCCAATTTTGGTCAGTACGGAATTCAGAAAAACGATTTAAGTTTTCTGTAGATAAAAAATTTATATGATAATGATTTTTTTTCTTCATCAGTTAGAAACGCTAGCAGTTTTAACATCAAGGACTTTTACGCCAAGAAATTTACCGCGTTTGTTAAAATCAAAAGCAAGTTTTGCATAACCTATGATTTCGCAGGCGTGACAGCCATTATGAAGTTGATAATTAAAAATGAATCTTTGTCCACCACCGCTTAATATTTTATAATCAGGATAATTAGTGCCATATCGATCGCCCGGCCAGATGCTTACATCATGATATTTTTTTTGAATTAATTTATACTGTCCATTTTTCTTTAGTTCTCCGAACGGCATAAAATTATAGCCATCAACATCAATCATATTTGGAGAGCCGTTAACAAGAAAGCACACCTGGTTTTCATTTGCGCGGAACGGGAAATTAGAATAAGCAACATCGACATTTCCGAATTTTCTGAAATCCCTTAAATATCCTTGATTGTCGGTCAGCTTTGCAAATTCAACAGCCTGCGGCGATGCTCCGGATTGCTTCATTTGCTCCACAAAGCATTTTCCAAAGTCAGGATATTTGTCTTCCGAGCAGACGTTTCTGATATTCTGCATTATGCTCATTCCAGGGCTCCAGATTGCGGTAGAATCAATTCTATATTCGTGCATAGTTATTGAATTACTCGCTGTCTGGGGCATTCCGGCTATTGTAAATGATATTACAAACGCGGCTGAGATTAATATTGTTTTCATTTTCATTTTAATTGAATAATTCATATATACAGTCGTAGCGTAGTTTTAAAAATAGTGAGAAATATAAAACTAAACCAAATATTATTTTCAATTGGAGATTACAGCGCGATACTTTAAAATATTATATAGCTTTCTTATTAAAATGATAAAGCAGTTTTATTATTTTGTTAATTTTTTGCTGCGATCTTTAGAGAAAAATTAAGATACTTCCAGAAACTTCATTCTATGAATTTCAATATCATGGTCTAATTATTGAACCTCTTATAAAAGAATTTTTATAGGCGATTAATAGGAACTTTATCATGTCATTCAGAAGACCGCATTATATTTATCTTTTGAGCATATATCTTTTTATAATTTCATCTCAAAAAATATTTTCACAAACATTAGACAATAGAATTGACAGCCTTATATCTAAAATGACATTGGCTGAAAAAATTTTGCAGCTTCACCAAGAAGGAGGATTTAATACTGCGGATAATACGCGCCTGGGAATTCCAGGATTGATTATGTCTGACGGTCCTCATGGTGTTAGAAACGGAATGGCAACAAGTTTTCCGGTGGGAATAGGAATGGCTGCAACCTGGGATAGAAATTTAATTACACAAGTTGGAATAGCAATGGGGCAGGAATTCCGCGGGAAAGGAATACATCAAATGCTTGGACCGGCGATGGATATTTGCAGAGATCCTCGATATGGTAGAAGTCCCGAAAGCGGCGGCGAAGATTCTTATCTATGCGCCCAAATAACTTCCAGCTTAATCAAAGGCGTGCAAAGCACCGGATGTATAGCAACAGCCAAACATTATAATGCTAATGGAAAAGAAAATAACCGGACTAATAATAACATAATTATAAGTCAAAGAAATTTAATGGAAGAATATGGACTGAACTTCAGAACAGCAGTTCAAGAAGGCGGAGTTCTTTCCGTAATGAACGCATATAATTTAATAAACGGACAAAAGTGCGCCGAGAATTCAAATCTACTAACAAATATTTTAAGAGATGCATGGGGTTATCCGTTTTATGTAGTATCAGACTGGGGCTCAATCTGGAATACCGCAAATGCAGTAAACGCAGGATGCAATATTGATATGGGCGATACACAGTATCAGGATAATCTTCTGAATGCCGTAAATAATAATCAAGTCAGCATATCCACAATTGATAATGCAGTTAGAGCTGTGTTAAGGACAAAAATACTTTCCGGTTTATTGGATTATTATTTACCGGGAAATGGAAATGACGTTAACAGTACAGCACATCAGCAGCTTTGTTTACAAGCCGGGAAAGAAAGTCTGGTGCTGCTGAAGAATCAAGACAATATACTCCCTATTGATAAAAGTACGGTAAAGACAATCGCAGTTATCGGACCGAGTGCAGATATTTGTCAGACTGATGCTTCGGGAAGCAGCTGGGTGACGCCGTTTTATTCCGTCTCTCCTGTGGCTGGAATAATTAATAAAATCGGCGCTTCAAAAGTTTCATATATTAAAGGATGCGATATTAATAGCAGCGATACATCGGGGTTTGCAGCCGCATTGCTGACGGCTCAAAGTGCTGATTATGTAATATATGTCGGCGGATTAGACGGTACACAAGAAGGTGAAGGATTTGATAGAGTCGGCGGATCGTTTGTTTTACCCGGTCAGCAGGAAAAATTAATAAATAGATTAAGCTCTGTGAACAAAAATCTTATCTGCATAATTGAGAGCGGAGGAATTTGCGGACTGCATGACTGCATTCAAAATATTAAGGGATTAATATATGGATTTTATCCCGGTCAGGAAGGAGGCAATGCAATTGCAGACGTTATTTTCGGCGATTATAATCCTGGCGGAAAGCTTCCAGTTACAATGCCGCAGAGTGATTCACAGCTTCCTCCCTACACGCTAAGCTACGAGAACGAATATGGCGCAGGTTATAGGTGGTTCGATCAAATGGGATATAAGCCTGAGTTTGCCTTTGGCTGCGGACTAAGTTATACAACTTTTAAGTACAGCAACTTTATTGTGCCATCGTCTGTCCCGCTTGGTCAAAATATTCCTGTTACTGTAGACGTAACGAATACAGGCACACGAACAGGCGACGAAGTCGTCGAACTGTATATATCTCACCAAATACAAAATATCTGGATGCCGGTAAAACAGTTAAAAGGATTTCAGAGAATAACATTGCAGCCCGGGGAAACAAAGACAGTAACTATCACTTTAACGAACGATGAACTTTATTATTATGATGAAAGTTCAAGTTCATATAAAGTCGATCCGGGAATTTATACAATAAGAGTCGGCGGCTCATCAGATAATTTACCAGATTCAGCTAATGTTACATTAACGCCGGCACCGCTTAAACCCGATCTTGTAGTTACAAATATAAAATGGTTTCCTCGTTTCCCTGTAAAAGGAGACAAAGTTGTTTTCTTAGCAGAAGTAAAAAATCAAGGTACTGCGCCAAGCCCGTTGAACACAACTCATCTCGTTACATTTAAAATAAATGGAACCGAAGTAAGCAAATCCGCAGAGTTTAAAGGATCAATACCGGCAGGAGGAATGGCTTTAGTATGTGCAAATACAGGACCTGACACAACTAAAAATACATGGAGTGCAAATCAAGTCGGCAGCTATGAAGTTGAGACTCTGGTTAACTCCGATAATTCTATCGATGAACTTTCGACTGCAAATAATACTTGTATAGATACTGTCACTGTAATCTCCAAACCCGAAATAAATATTGCAGTCGGAAAAACAGCCACGTCGTCATCAGTCGAGTCGTCGAGCTATCCGCCTTCAAATGCGGTAGACGGAAACAGCTCAACCAGGTGGTCTTCACAGTTCAGCGACCCGCAGTGGCTAATGGTTGATTTAGGAGCTGTATATAATATCGATAAAGTAGTAATCAGCTGGGAGGCTGCTTACGCTTCCGAATACTCGATTTTAATTTCTAAAGATAACCTAAACTGGCAAGAAGCAAAGCACATTACTAATGGAACCGGCGGATTAAATAATATCCAGATTTCTGCAGAAGCAAGATATATAAAGATGCTTGGCATCCATCGGGCAACCCAATGGGGATATTCAATTTATGAATTTGAAGTTTTTCCATTTGATACAACCGATACGAATGAAGTTGCCGGAAACCTTATCAGCCCTTCAAAATATTCTATTGAAAATAATTTTCCCAATCCCTTCAACCCGACGACAACTATTCGATACCACATAGCAGAAGCAGGCAATGTTAAGATTGATGTATTTAATATTTCTGGACAACTAATTTCAACATTAGTAAATTCTTATCATAATCCCGGAGATTATTTTATCATGTGGGACGGGAGAAATTCCAACGGGAATGTTGTCGCAAGCGGAACTTATTTTTATAGATTAACAGCAGGCGGATTTTCACAAACCAAGAAGATGGTATTTTTGAAATAATATTTAGTCGGCGACCTATATTATGACAATATTGGCATGCTAATGAAAGACAGCTTAGTGCCTGTACAGAAGGCTTTCATTGGGGATTCAAAGGGCTTTCACATGGCTTTCAAGGGGCTTTCAGCAGGTAAGTTCGAATAGCTAAATCTAAATGGTTTAGGGTTTGAATATAAATACTATGAGCTAAAAAATAATCCTTCCAATATTACTTCTATAATATCAGATGATATAAGATTGATTTAATATAATAAAACTTCTTATATGAAACAACAGTACTAATTAATACAGTGCATGCTAGTGCATTCGAGGGTAAAAAATATTTAATGGTCTGGAGATAATATATAAATCACGTAATATATTAATTCTTACGTCAGATCTTTACGAATCGCTTAAATATAATCTAGTTTTTTCAGCGATTGATTTCATCATATTGCTTAATTGTGTAATCGTTATATAAACTAATTCTGATAAATTAATTTTTCAGCAATAATTTCATTGCCGAATATTATTGATGAGAAGCCGGTTACATAAATCCAACCAGCGAGCATAATATTCTTTGCTTCATAAAGTGAAACGCACTGTGAACTTATAGAAAAATGTTATAAATATTTTTTTAATGTTACTTATATTTGAACGTTGTTTGTATTAATTTATCGTGTCGAAAAAATTATTCAAAAATACTTCCGAGCACTCTTAGTATAGTCCATAGGCTTTCAAGGATGAAAAGAATTAGGCTACTGAATATATTATATATATTATTTCCTTTAGTTATTCTGCCTACGGCATATGCTTCAATAAGTAATTCCACAATAACATTAAGGCGAAACTGGCAATACAAATGGGGAGATTCTCCCGTTTTAAATAATGGCAAGCTGCTTTGGCTTGAGGAAACAAATAACGATTCTTCGTGGAAATCCGTTGACAAACTTTCAGATATACCCATAATTGCACTCCACAGAAATTTATGGATACGACTTCGAATCGACAGCAGTATGAAAAATTACTCTGCTATTATCATTGATCGTATAGAAAAGATTTTTGAAGTTTATCTTGATACAACAAAGTTATACAGCTTTGGTCAATTTACTTCAGGTTCAAAAATACCTTTCCCCGGTTTTGCATGGCACTTAATTAAATTGCCGCTTAATTCTTCCGGCAAAACGCTATTCTTTAGAATTCGTTCGGATACAAAATACATTGGATTTTACAGTGATATAAAATTCGGTTCCGAAGAATATTTTCTGGTCAAGATAATAAAGACAAGCTTAAGCAAGATTATTCTTGGGCTAGTATTCATATTTGCCGGCTTTGCATTATTTATTTTCCTTTTATTCACCCGGAGAATAAAACCATTCCCCGGGGTCATAATCTTCATGATCACAAATGGAACCTGGACTTTAGCGAACACGCATCTTACACAGGTACTTTTCTATTCGCCAAAACTTATGTACTATGCCGATCATTTGGCTTTATTCGCAAGCGCAATAGGTTTCTTCATGATCGTTGTTGAAATAATAGAACCGGCATATAAGAAATTATTTACAAGGGTTTATCAATTCTTCGCAGGATATTTTTTAATTGTCGCGCTGCTTGATATTACCGGACTATCCGACAACCTGGATTCGGTAGCGCCATTTCTAATTGTAACAGTGATTATGGTCTTTGTGCTGATGTATTTTATTTTTCGAAGTGCGCGTAAAGGAAACGTTGAATCAAAGATCTTCTTAGCTGCTCTTGCTATTTATACATTGTTCGCTCTGCTCGACATTATAAATTATTTTCAGAATGTATTGTTCAGCTCAGATACATTTGAAATGCGCTTTGCACATTACGGCGGATTTGCATTTTTAATTTTCATCGCGTGGATTTTCGTTTACCGTTATAATGAAATGAATAAACAAATGCTGCTTACGCAATTAAACGAGCGAACCCGCATTGCGCAGGACCTTCACGACGAAGTAGGTCCGAGAATCACTGAAATAAAAATGATATGCGAAGATGTTAAGACTAGGACAAATTATTCCGGACCTCATGAAATAATCTTAAACGAGATTATTGAAGCGGCAAATAAAGTAGTCTCTTCAGTAAGCGAGATAGTTTGGGTGCTTAATCCGACTAATGATACGCTTGAGGAATTTTGCAGCTACTTAAGTCAATCTGCAATTGACTTTTTACATAAAGCAGAAATTAGATGCCGAATTAATATGCCGCCGGTATTTCCCGACATAAAAATTTCTTACGAAGTCCGGCGTAATATTCTAATGGCGGTAAAAGAATCTTTAAACAATATTGTAAAACACGCAGACGCATCGCTCGCATCAATTCAATTAAGCATTTTAGGTCAGAATCTTTTTATTGTCATAACAGATGACGGTCGCGGATTTGTTATTAACAATACTCGCAAATACGGGAGCGGGTTAAAAAATATCCGGAAAAGAATTAATAGCATTAACGGCTTTTGCACAATTGAAACTAAAATTAACTTTGGAACAAAAATTAAAATTGAAGTACCGCTTGAGCAAGTTAGATTCTTTAACTCTAAGGTCTAAGAAAAACCTCGTAGAGGTTATATTATTGTAGATATTGAATTCCAAATATCACGGAATCCTCGTAGAGGATTAGCAAAGGAGGTCTCCAATGAGCAAATGTAAATGTTTTATAAAAACAAAACCTCGTAGAGGTTATATTATTGTAGATATTGAATTCCCGATATCACAGAATCCTCGTAGAGGATTAACAAAGGAGGCACTATGAAACCAGGTGTATTTACACAATTATATGTTCATCTAATATTTTCCCCGAAACATCGTGAATGTCTTTTGGTCAAGGAAATACGGGGAGAGATATTCAGCTATATCAGCGGCATTTTGACTAACAGAGGGCACAAGTCAATCATAATAAACGGAATGCCCGATCATGTACATATTCTCTTCGGTTTGAATCCGGATGATAAAATATCTGACCTCGTTGGATGTATTAAAAAGGATTCGTCTTTTTTCATAAACGAAAAGAAATGGTTTCGACTGAACTTTCACTGGCAAGATGGATATGGCGCGTTTTCGTACAGCCGCTCTCAACTGGACAGAGTATATAAATATGTCGGCAATCAGGAGCAGCATCACAAGAAAAGAACATTCAAAGAAGAATACACAGAATTGCTGAAGAAATTTGTAATAGATTACGATGAAAAATATTTGTTTGAATTTTTCGATGACGTTAACGAATCACGGATTGTTGAATGATCATGATAATAAATCGACAATAATTTGACCTCTACGAGGTCAAAAAAACATCGTGATATCTGATTGTTGTGGTTGATCAATGAGTTCAGAAAAGAACATCGTAGATGTTCGATTATTGTAGAACAATTTATCGATCAAAAAGGACATCCTCGTAGAGGATGAATAAGAACGCCTCTGCGAGGTCAAAAATAACATCATAGATGTTGATTATTGTGCCGGTTCTACCACGCCAATTCTTTTATGAATCCTCTACGAGGATTATGATTTTGTGTTTTTATTTTTCTACAATAATGTGATCTCTACGAGGTCAAAAAAACATCGTGATGTCTGATTGTTGTGGTTGATCAATGAGTTCAGAAAATAACATCGTAGATGTTCGATTATTGTAGAACAATTTATCGAAAAAAAACATCCTCGTAGAGGATGAATATAAGCCTGGCGGTTTACCCAAAATGGCTATTTACCCGGATAGATCATGTAATTAGATTTGAATAAAAAGATTAAGATGATACGTGTTGCATTAGTTGAAGACGACGATAAGATTCGTAATAATTTAATTGATATGCTTGAAAACAGCCATGACTTCCGATGCGTTGCTGCTTATTCGAATGCAGAGGAAACTTTGCGCGACATTTCAAATAAGCTGCCGGATATTATTTTAATGGATATAAATTTACCGGGTATAGATGGAATAGAATGCACGCAAAAATTGAAGACAACCATGCCCGAATTATTAATTGTAATGCTAACCGTTTACGAAGATGCAAACAAAATATTCCGTTCCTTGCAAGCCGGTGCAGTTGGATACTTATTAAAGTTGACACCCAATCACGAAATTCTTTCCGCACTCAATGATGTTTCCAAAGGCGGCTCACCAATGTCTGCCCAGATAGCCCGCAAGGTCATTCAATCTTTTCATCAGCCGCAGAAAGAAAAAGAAAATTCAAAAGTACGATTAACAAACCGCGAAGAAGAAATTCTTGATCTCCTTTCAAAAGGATTCCTCTATAAAGAAATAGCTGCAGAACTTTCAATCAGCCACGATACCGTTCACAATCATCTCCGCAAAATTTATGAAAAGCTGCAAGTGCATAGCCGTACCGAAGCGGTCGTTAAGTATCTTAAAGAATAAAAATCGCCGGCGCTGCGGATATAAATGTAATTTTACAATAATGTGACCTCTACGAGGTCAGGAAACATGGTAGATATTTGATTATTATGTTAGATCAACGAGTTCAGAAAATAACATTATGATGTTCGATTATTGTCGTTGTTCTACCACGCTAATTCTTTTGTGAATCCTCTACGAGGATTATTATTTTGTTTTTTATTTTCCTACAATAATGTGACCTCTACGAGGTCAAAAAACATCGCGATGTCTGATTATTATGGTTGACAAACGAGGTCAGGGAAACATCTTGATGTCTGATTATTGTAGTTGATCAATGAGGTCAAAAATAACATCATGCATGTTCGATTATTGTGGTAGTTATACCAGGTCAGGAAAGAACATCGTAGATGTTCGATTATTGTATAAAAAATTTATCGATCAAAAGGACATCCTCGCAGAGGATGAATAAAAACTTTTCATTTATCCATGCCTCTATTTACCCAAACGGGCTATTGAAATGATAGTATTCATAAACTAGTTTTCATCAGTTGCAAATATTTTTTATGTATTGATATGAAATCTAAAATCTATTTAACTGTAATTGTTGCCACTCTCTCTTTTGTTTCCCTCTTTGCTCAAACGCCGGTGCTGCAGGCTTATCAACCTAATGTAACGCACAGGAATCTACAGGGCAGTGCACTTTGGTACACCGTAAAATTAAAAGGGCATGTTGATCCCAACGGCGTCGCTTGCCAGATTTATTTTGAATACGGCAACACCACAGCTTATGGTACAACCGTTGCCGGTTCACCTGCTTCGCTGGATGGTTCAACAGCTTCAAATGACAGCGTAACATTTACGGATGGACACACAACAGCCAATCTTCAACTTTTTGTATATCACTACCGGATAAAAGCTGTAACTGCATCCCGAACATATTACAGCAGGGATCTTCAATTTACAGTAAATCCCGATCCCACACAGGCGATTGATATAGTGGCTACATGCACCAACGCTGTAGATGCCAACTTTGATATGACGAACAATGGTTCTGAAGAAATAAAAAAAGATTTCAATGATAATGTGCAGATCGGTTACATCGCCGGGTTATCAGTTGGCAATATTGATCTTCCACCTGCTGTTACCCTACAATTAAAAGTTGCAAAATATACGATCTGCTCATTTTCATTTAATTCCGTCGTTTTTAGACAGGTGGAGACAAATAACCAGCAATGCAATGTAGATCCGCTGCCGCAATATAACTTCATTGCATGTTATGGAATAGGAAAGTTAGCTGACGGGCAAGGTCAATTATACAAAATCAGAAGTAGTAATACTGATCCGGTAACAGTAACTCTTACGTCTGATACATATTCCCAAGATGTTACCATGCCACCCATGACACCTTTTTATGTGGTTACAAATGGATCTGAACTTGATATGTTGTATAGTGGCGATACATTTTTAATACTGTCTCCTAGCCCGACAAGCTGGGAAGGACTAAGCTGGGTTACCGCGTCTCCAATATCTTATGATGCTACTACTGCAACATTTGATTTGCAAAACAACGACTCCACTGCGCATACCATGTATCTGCGTAATGCATTGGGAACCGAACACAGTTATACTCTCGCTGCGTATGCTCATCAAACTGCAACGGTAGAAAACTGTGATTGGGATATTTATGTGGAAAGCCCTTATTCGTTTGTCAACTTAGGATATACCGGCGTTAACAATCATTTCAAGGTCGGCTCTGTCAGTCCGGGAACTGCGCCAATAGTTATTACACAGACAGTATCTTTACCGACTTTCGCTACATCAAATTCAATGACGCTTAACGGAACAATCACATCAAACGCTGCACAAGATCAACAAGTGACGTATCATTTTAATTATGGAACAGACAAAAGCAATCTCAACGTAAGCACCTCAACACAAACGGCAACTTTAACAAATGGAGTAGGAACAGCAGTAAGCGCTTCGCTAACCGGATTAACAAGCGGAACAATGTATTACTATCAGCTTGTAACCGACAGCGGCTCGAGCAGCATAAATTCCTACCTGTTGGATTCAAGTATTCCATCGAGTAATCTTAAACTCCATTTGCGGTCGGATGCAGGAGTAATATCTTCAAGTTCAGCAGTATCGGAGTGGGATGATTGTTCCGGCAACGGAAATAACGCAACGCAAAGCACCGACGCTAACCAGCCAACATTCGTTTCTAATTCGATGAATGGAAACCCGGTTATTCGCTTCGACGGAAACTCTTCAAAACTTACTTTGCCGGTTTCTTCTAATCTTGGAATACAAAGCAATCCTTATGAAATGTTTATGGTTGCAAAATCAAGTTCAAGCAATACTCAGTTTTTAATTGCCGGCGGAGCGAATGAACAATTTGAATATCATTTGAACGGCGGTACACAAGGTGCAAGGTTTATTCCAATTACATCAACATATTTGGATGAAGGTTCATCCGGAACTTACACAGATGGAAACGCGCATGTGTTTTCTGAAAGAGCATCATCCGGCGGCGGTGCGATTAGAGTCGATGGAAATGACGGAGTAACGTCGAGTGCGAATATTCTCTCATCAAACAGCGGAGCGCTTCAGCTTGGCGTAAGAAGTGACGGCACAAATTATTTTAATGGAGATATAGCGGAAGTAATCTTATACAACACAGTATTAAGTTCATCGGATAGAAATACAGTTGAACAATACTTAGCGAGCAGATATAATATTACCAGCGGTGTATTGCCGGTGGAGTTAACCACATTTACCGCCGCCAATGTTGAAGGGAAAGTAGATTTGCAATGGTCAACAGCTACGGAGGTTAATTGCTATGGGTTTGATGTTGAAAGAAGTCAGAAGACAGAAGTCAGTAGTCCGAATCCTCAATGGGTGAAGATTGGTTTTGTTAAAGGCAACGGCAACAGTAATTCGCCGAAGAGTTATTCGTTCACAGATGGACCAACGATAAATGATAAGCTTCAGTACCGCTTGAAGCAAATAGACAATGACGGCTCATTTAAATATTCCAACATTGTAGAAACTTCATTTATGAAGCCAACAGAATTTTCCTTGGGGCAGAATTATCCTAACCCGTTTAACCCGGCAACAACAATAAAATATTCCATACCCAAAGCGGAACATGTAACACTAAAAGTATATGACGAACTGGGAAGAAAAGTAGCAACGTTAGTCGATGAGAATAAAGCAGCGGGAAGTTACAGTGTGCAGTTCAGCATCCAACAGACAACCAACAACCGCCAATTATCTAGCGGAATATATTTTTATAGAATAACCGCCGGCAGCTATAGTGAAGTAAAGAAGCTTCTGCTGCTGAAGTAAATAATTATTTCTTATTAAAAAGCATATATCGCTCCTCTGCAGCTAAAACATTATGGTTCTAACGCCGTAGGAGTTAAATATTTGTAGACTAAATATTTTTCCCAAAAGCGCGAATCTCGCCAGCCTTACCTCTAGGGAGATAGGGGTTCAATAAAATAATGAAGATTTATTTATTGACCTAACTCGTTGTGTAAATTAGAAATTGCACTTAATAAAACTGTTAAAACAGTTTTGACTGTTGGGTTTGAGTTTTAATAAAAAAAGATACGAAACATAACCGTTTCACATGTCCGGCCTTGACGGAACAGTTTAATATTTAATTCACACAACCGGTTAAATATTATAAATCAATAAGTATATTTGGTAAAACAAGTACTTAGAAAATATGCTGTTGACCAAGAAAAATATTTTAATTAAAGAATTCTTTCTTAAAATCTTATGAAAGCATACGATGGGATAGGAAAGGAAGCAGCAGCCTTAGAGAACGAACAAAAAGCACGGAATAACTACGAAGTGACATTCGACTAAAGCAAACTAAAAATCAGAACAACTATATGATAAGAAATGAGGGTTACATTCAAAAATAAATATTATTGTTGAAATAAATTTTTCAATGCTGTTAGTATTACACATGGTTACCATTACCGTTAAGTTAGAAATAGAATTAAACCACGAATATTCAATTTTAGGTACAATTTAAGTTTATATTTGGAAATGAAGAAAATGTTAATAAGGATTATTTTCCGGGTGTACTTAATTTTTATTAATATTGTGTTAACAAATAACATTATATAGCAAACAATTACTGAAACCTAGTTACTCCGGTTTATTCTTTAATGAAATTATTGCTCAAATATATACTCTTGTGTGTTCCAGCCTTTTTTTTATTCGTTTCGTGTTCTACTCTTATAAAAAGGAAAGTTGTAAAATCAAATATTGGGCATGTAATATTAAATCAGTGGGAATATTATACGGGCAGAGATACTTCTATTGATGATATTATAAAAAGTTCCGCTTGGAGATCACTATCTTCTTTTAGTGAAAATGTAAAAAATAAAAGCGGGAAAAATATCTATATAAGAACTGTTTTACCAGGATGGAACGGGGCAAGCCCCTGTGTTTATTTAGGGCAATCAGATCATTGTATCCAGGTATATTTAAACCGAGATTTGATCTATCAACTCGGGGGCACATCTTCATATAAAAGGACAAAGCTTATTGGGTGGGATCAAAATCTTATTCCTCTTCCGTTTTTTAAGAAGGGAGATATTTTAACGATAAATGCCTGGACAGACGGTTATTCAATTGGCTTGGCGGGTGAAGCTCTGCTTGGATCCTACGATGAGATTGTAAAAAAGGCTTTTACTCAAGATTATGATGTAATATTATTAGCCATAGTCTTTTTTGTTACCGGGCTTATTTCATTGATAATATATTTCAACTCACCTAAGACAAAACTATTGCTGGGCATTTCATTCTTCTTAATCCCTGTGGCAGTTTTGTTTTTTGTTAATTCGTTATTTATTCAAATAATGATTAGCGCACCGGATTTATTTTATCAGTTGGATTATCTCAGCTTAATAGGATGTACAGCAGGGGGATTCTTTTTAATAGAGCAGATTTCCGCCGAGAAATATAAAAAGATTATAAGACGCTTGTGGCAGATACATCTCGTCATACTAGCGTCGGCAATAATAATTATTAATTTTACCGAAATTACTTCTACACAGTTATTTTCCTACTTTTTTATAATATTGACAATTAATATTGTTATAAGCGTGGTTGTAATGGTGTTAAGCGCAAAAAATGGGAACATAGAAAGCAAACTATTTATTATCGGGATAACGGGATTTTTCTTGTTTGCCGTTTGGGAAATTCTGCTATTCTACTTTGACGGATTATACAACGGGTTCGGCTATCATTTCAGGGTAATTTATTTAGGGCTGCTGTGGTTTGTTATTGTACTTATAAAGATTGCAATAGATCGATACAAAGAAGCCGACCGGCAGAAAGAAATTTTGCAGCTGAAAGAACTTGATGTTGTTAAGAGAGAGAACGAGGCGCGTGAGCTTTTTGGAATTAGACTCATAGAGTCGCAGGAAAATGAAAGAAATCGAATTGCGCTTGAACTGCATGACAGCCTGGGACAAAAGCTGCTGCTTATAAAAAACCAGCTTATGACAAGATTAAGAATAGAAAATGACGCCGACGCTTCCCTGGCGCTTACCAGGATAAAGGATGTTACCGGCGAGGCAATACAGGAAGTAAGAAATATTTCGCAAAACCTAAGGCCGCAGCATCTTGATCAATTAGGACTTACCACCGCAATAGAAACACTAATAGAAAAGGTTGAGGAATCATCAGGGATAAAATTCAATATAGGCATTGACAATATAGACAACTTAATACCGCATGAGAACGAAATAAATATTTATCGGATTTTACAGGAAAGCATAAATAATATAATAAAGCATTCAAAAGCAACCGAGGCATACATATATATTGCCAAATCGGAAGAAAAGATTAAGCTTGAAATAAAGGATAACGGAATTGGCAGCGGAAAAGAAGGACATTCTCAATTAAAAGGAATGGGGATAAGAGGTATGTACGAGCGCGCAAGGATGATAGGCGCAAAAATAGATTTTAATTTTTCCGATCAAGCCGGCTCTACCGTTAGCCTGGAATATTATTTAAACCGAATGAGCATTAACAATAATTAAAGATGAAAAAGACTACAATAATAATAGCAGACGACCATCCGCTTTTCCGTTCCGGAGTACGCGCCGAACTGGATAATGTTAACCATTTTGATATTCTTGCCGAAACCGGAGACGGAGAAGAAGCATATAAATTAATACAAAACCTTAAACCCGATATTGCCGTACTTGATTTCCAGATGCCCAAGTTGAATGGCCTTGAAATTCTAAGCAGGCTCGATGCTTCGGAGTTCCAAACCGGGGTTATACTATTAACGATGTTTCGCGACAAGAAAATATTTTATAAAGCTCTTGATGAGGGGGTTAAAGGCTACGTATTAAAAGATGACGCAGTTCCGGATATAGTTAAAGCAGTAACGGAAGTTTCATCGGGCAGGTATTTTATAAGCGGCAGTCTTACCGACTTACTTATCGAAAAATCGAAGAATAATAATTTAAACAACATTATTGAAAAATTACTCAGTAATCTTACGCCTACCGAAAGAAAAGTGCTTGTATTAATTGCCGGGTTAAAATCCAATGAAGAAATTGCAAGCATCCTTTTTATTTCCAAAAGGACGGTAGAAAATTATAAGGTTATTATAGCAGACAAACTTGAGCTGGGCGGGGCAAGAGAATTGCTAAAGTTTGCTCTTCAAAATAAGGAACATATCCTATTGCCAGATAGCCCGCTTGTTTAATTCTAATCTCTTTTAGTATTACAAGCACGTAATTCAAAGAATTGTTAAACAGCAAATACGTGAATTAAATTTATGAGTTTTCCCACATAATAATTATGAGTTTACTCATCTATAAAAAATGAGTTTGCACTCGTTCTTTTTAGCTTTTGCATCCCTAAGTTTTTCCTCAAAATAATATTCATTAATAACAACAAGCTTATGAAATTTCTGATTGTAGACGACAATGAGATCTTCAGGAAATATTTACGCGAGTTTATAGCCGGCAATAACGATGAGTGCACCGAACTTGATGACGGCATAGACGTAAACAAGATTTATAAAAGCTTTATGCCCGACTGGGTTTTGCTTGATATCGTAATGAAAAGCGTAAACGGTTTTGAAGCCGCCGTAAATCTTAAAAAGGAGTTCCCTGCCGCGCACATAGCGATGGTATCAAATTACAGCGACGATAAATTTCAAAGCAAGGCAAGAAAAGTAGGCGCGGCTGTTTTGGTATCGAAAGAAAATCTTTATGAACTAATTGAAGTAATTAAGCATAATTAATTGAACGTGAAGCTCCGGCTGTAATAAGAATACAAAAATACCGAAAGATCACAAACAAATATAACAGACTAAAAGGAATACAATATGGAAAAAGAAATAAACGGTATAGGGGAATGAAAAAATGAAATTAATAATAACAATTTTTACTTTATTGCTTTTTAGTGCGGGCATTGTAAATGCGCAAACAGCGGATAAACCTTTGGGCAGCGGAACACAAGCCGACCCATACCAGATTGCCACCTTAAATAATCTTTACTGGATTGCAGTGAATACTAATGTTGGCAATTACTACTCTTTTAGCGGTTATTATTTTATACAGACTGCAGATATCGATGCGAGCAGTACGCAAAATTGGTTTCTTTGTAATGGCTTGTATGCTGGTTGGATACCTATTGGTACCAGCACATGTCCGTTTCAAGGAAATTATGATGGGAATGGTAAAAAAATTCTAAATTTGTATGTGTTGCACTTTAATTATACAGTTCAAATACTATATATGCAATATTTTGATAATACAGGACTCTTTGGGTATACGAGTGGAGCAACTATATCCAATTTGGGAATAAGTAATATTATTAGATGCGCTTTTGGAAAAAATGTCGGTTCACTAATAGGTAATGCAGTAAATACAAGAGTTACTAATTGTTATTCCATTCAATCTGGTTCCGGTGCTTTTGAAGGGTCGCAAAATGTCGGTGGACTTATTGGAAGTGCCACACAAAATTGTTCTATTACGAATTGTTACACAAGTGCCATTGAATTTAAACCTAATACAAATGATTATAATTATGGCGGTTTAATCGGATTTATTGATTCATCCACAACGGTAACAAATTGCTATAGTACCGGTTGCAATGTGCAAGGTTATTTAAGTGTAGGCGGATTAGTCGGAGTAAGCCAGGGAACGATAACCAATTGTTACAGTGCAAATTCCATTACTGCAAACTCTATTTCAAATATACCTTATTTGTATGCAGGCGGTTTTGCAGGAAACAACCAAGGCGGAACGATAAGCGGGTGCTTTTGGAATACCGACCTCGCATCAGCCGGGCTTGGTAACAACGAAAGCAGTTCGGGTCTAACCGGCTTAAATACTTCGCAGCTGAAGGCATCATTTACAACATATATTAATGCCGGATGGAGCGGCGACTGGTGTATGGATTCCTATAACAGCGGGTATCCGTATTTATACTTTCAAGATACAACCGGGATACCGTTTAGTTCCTATCCCCACAGCGGTCTGGGAACATCGGCTTCGCCATACCAAATTTCAGACTTAAGTCTGTTGAACTGGCTGTCACAGGTAGTAGCCAATGGTAATAGTCTATCCGGATTATACTTTATTCAAACATCGGACATAGACGCTTCAGCTACCGCAACATGGAATTCCGACGGCAGCGGCGGGTACTACGGATGGCTTCCAATTGGAAATAGCTCGACTGCATTCAGCGGCACTTATAACGGCAATAATAAGGTAATCAATAATCTTACTGTCAACCGCAGTTCTACGAATGATACCGGTTTGTTCGGCAGGCTAAGCGGCGGGTATATTGAATTATTAGGTCTGGAAAACGTTACCATTAATGGATATAGTAATTCGGGTGCATTGGTCGGTGTACTCGATAACACCTCCACAATTTCCAAATGCTATACCACCGGCGTACTTTCCGGGAATGACGCTCTCGGAGGATTAGTCGGACTAAGTAATAATTCATCTCTCATAGATCAATCTTACAGCACAGTAACGGTAAACGGTACTTACGGCAATATCGGCGGACTTTTGGGCTGGCAGGGCGGCATATCTTTTACGGTCAACAGTTATTACATAGGGACTGTAACAGGTGTAACATATACAGGCGGAGTAGTAGGCTCAAACCCGGCTGGTATAGTTAATAATTGTTATGCGGCGGCAAAAGTAACCGGAACATCGACCGGAATAGGGGCATTATGCGGATACAATGCTAGCAAGGTAGGATACTCAATGTGGGACAATACCTTAACTTCAACCGGCATTGGGATAGATAACGGCGGGAAATATACACAGCCGGTCAGCGGATATTCTCCATCTTTGATGAAGACAGAATCTACATATACAAACGCAGGTTGGGACTTCACATCAACATGGTCAATACAAAGCTGGTGCAATGGCGGTTACCCACATCTTATATGGGAAAAACTTTCTTATTTACCTACCACCCAGGCAAACAATATTACTTTCCCGTCCGTTACATATTGCAATATGAATATAAGCTGGACAAGCGGTAATGGTACGGATAGAGCAGTATTCGTGACTCAAGGCAGCAGCGGTACAACTACTCCAAGCGACAGCACAACTTATACAGCAAATACAAATTTCCAAAGCGGTACACAAATCGGCACTTCAGGCTGGTACTGTGTTTATAATGGTACGGGCTCAAACGTTACAATTGCTGGATTAAGCGCATCAACAGGTTACCGTGTACAGATATTTGAATATAATGGTGGTGCCGGAAGTGAACAATATCTAGATACAACTTCAACTAATAATCCTAATAATGTACAAACGCCGGCATTGCCCTCCGGTGACGGCACTTCCGGTAATCCTTATAAAATAGGTTCGTTGAGCGATCTGTACTGGGTTTCACAAAACTCAAGCTCATGGAACAGTCAGTTTATTCAGACCGCAGATATAGACGCATCATCAACTTCAAACTGGAATTCCGGTCAAGGCTTTGCACCCATAGGAAATATGTCAACAAGGTTTGGCGGGATTTATGATGGCGGCGGACACATTATATCCAATTTAACAATTGCACTAAGCAGTGGGGAATATGTCGGTTTGTTTGGCAGTGAGCAGGGAGTGATAAAGAATATCGGACTGACTAATGAAAACATATTAGGTTACCAATATGTTGGCGGACTTGTGGGCATATCATGGGCGGGTACCATAAGCGAATGCTTTACCACAGGTAATATAAGCGGAATTTACGGTGTCGGCGGACTTGTAGGTTGGTCAATTAACGGCAGCTCGATAAATAATTCATACAGCAACAGCAGTGTGAAAGGCTCCAATAATACTAATGGTTCACATTATGTAGGCGGGCTAGTAGGAAATAATTATGGACAGATAGATAATTGTTATGCGGCAGGCACTGTCAGTTCATGGCAAAATGACGGCGGGCTTGTTGAGACAAATACAGGTACGGTAAGCAACAGTTTTTGGGACGTAACAACCTCCGGAATAGGAGTCGACGGCGGCACAACCGGAAGCGCAGGGGGAACTGGCGAGAGTACTACGAATATGAAAACCAAATCTACATTTCTAAACGTGAGCTGGGACCCGTCAATCTGGTATATGGATGTAAGTATTAACAATGGTTACCCGTACCTTTACTGGCAAAATACAGGCGGCTCGCCTATGCCTGTAGAGCTGAGTTCGTTCAATGCAGAATGCGGAACGCAAAATGTAGAATTAAAATGGGCTACGGCGACTGAAGTTAATAATTACGGATTCGATATTGAAAGAAGCCAGAAGTCAGAAGCCGAAAGTCAGAATGTCAATTGGGAAAACATTGGCTTTGTTAAAGGCGCAGGCAACAGTAATTCACCAAAGAGCTATTCTTTTGTGGCTAATAATCCTTTGAGTGGTAAAGCAGAGTACAGATTAAAACAAATAGATAACGATGGAACTTTTAAATATTCTCCCGTTGTTGATGTTACTTCATTACCGGCAGTATTTTCTTTAGGTCAAAATTTTCCCAACCCTTTTAATCCTACAACAACAATAAGCTATGCGCTGCCAAAGGATAGCAAAGTAGTATTGGAAGTTTATTCAATAACGGGCCAAAAAGTGGCAACACTTGTAAACGGAGAAATGACGGCGGGATTGCACAGCGCTGAGTTTAACGGCAGCAGTCTTGCAAGCGGAATATATTTTTATAGAATAACCGCCGGAAGTTTCAATGAGGTAAAGAAGCTCATGCTATTAAAATAGTTTTGTATGAAAATATTTGGCTTAAGCCAATTGTAAATCAGTTAATTGTGAAATCTAAGCTCGCGGATAGCTCTGCGGGTTTAGATTTTTTTAAACTTACATTCCATGCAAATATTTTGAAATATGGCCGCGGGTTGCTTATATTATTTAAGTTGAATTCTTCAAGTAATAGCGACGTAAATGCTAAACACGATTTTGTACGTTTGTAATAAAACATCTTACCGAATTATTTTAATACTATCTTTATTTCTCGGCAGTTATAACAGCGCGGTGTTTTGTCAGAATTTTAAAACCCTTGATTATTTAAATAGCATTACAGGAATTAAAACCATAGCAGGAGAACATAATAGGGAGCCTAACTCCGAACCGGCAAAATGGACTGATTCAATTTATTCGGTTACGGGTAAATATCCTGCGTTATGGAGCGGCGACTTTCTTTACGAAGCCAATGAGATTGCGAACCGCTGGACGATGATTTATGAAGCTAAACGGGAATGGGATAAAGGTGCAATCATTCAACTAATGCTTCATACATGCCCTCCAACTAAAGCGGAACCTTGTCCATGGAGCGGAAGCGGCGGAGTTCTCAGTTCGCTTACAGACGCTCAATGGGATAGCTTAATAACCGACGGCACAACATTAAATAGGAATTGGAAAACGAGACTGGATTCAATTTCCGTTTATCTTCAATATCTTAAAAACAACGGAGTAGAGGTGCTGTTTCGCCCGTTGCATGAAATGAATCAAAGTTCTTTTTGGTGGGGCGGTAGGCCGGGACCTAACGGCACTGCTAAACTATACCGGATTACTCACGACTATCTTGTAAATGTTAAAGGATTAACAAACATTATTTGGGTTTGGGATTTGCAGGACTTCAGCACACTCAGCAGCGATGTAAATAGCTATGATCCCGGCAGTTCTTATTGGGATATACTTGCATTGGACATATACGGTTCCGATGGACAATTATATACAAAATCAAAATACGATATAATTGTTAATAAAGCAGGCGGTAAACCGATTGCCATCGGCGAATGCCAGGTTCTCCCTTCTCCGGCAATTTTAGCCTCACAGCCAAGGTGGTCATTTTTTATGGGATGGTCGGAATTGGTTTTCTCGAATAATTCGCCTTCATATATAAATACGCTTTATAATTCTTCCAATGTCATTACATTAAATCAGATGCCCGGATGGGATGATTATCCGGCTTCGATTAACAAACAGGATAAAATACCCGGGAATCTTCATTTTCAAATATTCCAGAATTATCCGAATCCATTTAACCCGACAACAACAATAAGCTATTCGCTTCCCTTTAGCAGCAAAGTAAAGCTTGATGTTTACAACGAAATCGGACAGAAGGTAGCCACGCTTGTAAATGGAGAGATAACTGCCGGATTGCATAGCGTTGATTTTAACGGCAGCAGTCTTGCAAGCGGAATATATTTTTATAGAATACAAACCGGAAATTTTATTGAAGTAAAAAAATTAATTTTGCTGAAGTAGGTATAATGTCTTAAAGAAAAATACCTGATTAAGTTCAGGTATTTTTCTTTTAATAAATTTGCTGACAATTTGAATTTGACGATAAATGAATATTAGACACCAGGGCAAATACTTTTTAACTGCCCGTTAATACTAAAGCAAAGCTTTATTAAGAAGTAAGGCACAGCCAACGGATGATAAAGTAATTCACATCTATAATTTTAATCATAATTATTATCCAGTTTAGAATCAGCTTCAGATTTTTGTGGCGGAAAATCCGTACCGATAATTTTATCCCACAAAGGCGAGCTTACGCCATAGCCTTTATCCGGATCCTGAAAATGATGTCGGATATGATGTTTCTTTAGAGCAAGCCAGAATTTATTATGAATGTTAAAATGATGAACAGCATAATGAGTCAAGTCGTAGAATAGATAGCCAGCAATAAAGCCGACAAAAAAAGGAGCGACCAATAAAGTTCCAAATATTAAAGAAAATAAATAATAAAATAGAGCTGCCAGCGGGATACTTACAGAAGGCGGCATAACAAGTCTTCTTGAATCCATGGGATAATCATGATGAACGCCGTGGAAAATAAAATGTATCCTTTTGCCAAATTCAGATTTAGCGTTGAAATGGAAAATAAATCTGTGTAGAGAATACTCGGTAATTGTCCACACGAAAATTCCGAATACTATAAGAGTAGAGATAGTTATCAACCTGAACTCAGCAATAAATATTGAGCGGTATAAAAAGTAAAGAATAACAGGCACAAAAATAACTAATGGAGTAGCAGGATGAACCCGCGAAAAGAACTCCATGAAATCACTTTTGAACATTCTTACTGTTTCATCTTTATTGGAAACAAAATTCTTAGCCATATTACTTCCTCATATTATTTTCTTTCTATTAAAATTTAGGAATTTTTAAAGTAAGAAGAAATTAACGGCATCACTTTAATAATTTAGAGTTTAGAATGCTCAATTTAGAATTATATAAAATAAAGCATCCGTTTTATTTCTTGGAAATACCAATACCGGGGATATCATTTAAGATAATTTTACCATTCTCGATTTTTACTCCGGTAAATAAATCATTTTTAATTAATAATGCTCCATCAAGGTCAGCCCAGTCGGCTAAAGGAGAAAGCTGCGCCGCGGCGGAAATAGCGCAGGAAGTTTCCGTCATGCAGCCGATCATTATTTTCATGTTGAAGGCTTTAGCAAGAGTAATCATCTTATGAGCTTCTCTCATACCGGTTGATTTCATCAGCTTAATGTTAATTCCCGAGTAAACGTCCTTTGCTTTAATAACATCTTCGAGTCTCCTAACCGCTTCATCAGCAATTATTGGTAACGGACTTCTTTCAGTCAGCCAGGCTGTGTCTTCAATTCTTTCTTTGGGAAACGGCTGCTCAATCAATAAAACATTTTTTTCTTTGAGCCAATAAATTAATTCAAGAGCATATTCTTTATTCTTCCAGCCTTGATTAGCGTCGACAAATATCGGAACGCCGGTTTCACTTCTAATGGCTTCTAAATTTTCTTTATCGTTTTCCGTTCCAGCTTTGATTTTGAGAAATTTAAATCCTTCAGCTTCTCTAACTTTTTCCCTCATCACTTCAGGTTTATCGATGCCGATTGTGAACGAAGTGTAAGGAGTTGAGTCTTTACAATAGCCCCAGAGTTTAAACCAGGGTTTTCCAAGCAGCTTCCCTACCAGGTCATGTAATGCAATGTCTACAGAAGCTTTCGCGGCATTATTGCCTGAAGCGCTTCTATCAACTTCAGTTAAAATATTTTCAAGTTCAAAGGGATCATTAAACTTTTCTAAATTAATTCTCGATAAAAAATTCATAACCGAATCATGCGATTCTCCAAGGTACGGCGGCATGGAAGCTTCGCCGTAACCGGTAACACCATTATGTTCAATTTCCGTTAAGACAACCGGAGTGCTTGTCCTTGAGTTGGAAGAGACCGTAAATGTGTGTTTTAATTCCAGAGTATAAGGATAATATTTTAACCGCATAGTATAGCCTTTAAGTTAATCTCAAAGTGAGTTCAAAAATAAGCGCTGGCTTTAATTGAGACAAATGTTTTTTCTTTTGAGCCTATAATTTAATTTCGCACAAAGTTAATAAGTTGGTATAATTTTAGATATTTACGACAAATGTTTTAGCTCATAATTAACAGAATAAATTTAATTAGAAATTTTATATATTGTAAACACATTTACTACAATTATAATCAGCATAATTGATTTATCCCAATTTGGTTGAAGAGCTTAAATAATTTTTATGAATTATATGGAGAATCTCAAAGTGCTTGAGAAAATTAAAGATGCTTGCGAAAAATTTTCTGGAAGAAATTCTTTTTTCATAAAAGATACATTTTACACTTACAATGATTTTGCAAGAGTAGTTTCAAACATTCGTTCCTTTTTAGAACTAAAATATAAAGGGACAGAAAAACTTGCCGGCTTTCTTATTTACGATGACCTTGAAACATACAGCTCAGTATTTGGGATCCTTTACGCAGGCATGGGCTATGTTCCTATTAACCCGGAAAACCCGATTGAAAGAAATATTTCTATCATTAAACAAGCCGGTCTCAACATAATTTTTACGAGCTCTGAAAATGATGAGTTGAAGTTCTATACTCAATCCGCAGGTATATCTCTTATTAATATAAAAGAACTGGAAGAAGCAAAGATCAATCTTTCAGTCAACAAAATTGACGAAGAAGAAACAGCGTATATACTTTTTACTTCAGGCAGCACAGGAGTACCAAAAGGCGTTCCTCTGTCGAGAAAGAATCTTTATTCATTTGTCGATGCCTTCTTTAAACTAGGATATAAAATTGATGAGAATGACAGGTTCCTTCAGATGTTTGATATGACTTTTGATTTATCAATTATGTCCTACGTTATTCCGTTGTGCATCGGCGCTTGTGTTTATACAGTTCCAGCCGGTGGAATAAAATATACAATAGTTTACAGTCTACTCGAAGAACAAAAAATTACTTTTGCCTTAATGGTACCGTCGATGCTTACATACCTTCGACCGTACTTCAGCGAAATAAAACTTGACGAGATGAAATATTCTTTATTCTGCGGCGAAGCATTATACTCAGATATTGTTAATGAATGGTCATCATGCGTACCGAACGCCTTGCTGCAAAACGTATACGGACCAACAGAAGCGACAATTTTTTGTTCAACTTATACAATCCCAAGAAATACTTCAGGAGTAAAAAACTTTAATGGTTCGGTCAGCATTGGAAAAGCAATGCTCAATATGGTATTGGCTGTGTTTGATGAAAATAATCAATTAGTTAAGAGCGGAGAAAAAGGAGAGCTTTGTCTTGCGGGTAAACAGTTGACTTCCGGCTACATAAACAATCCTGGAAAAAATAAAGAAGCGTTTTTCACCTATTCATCGGGCGGAAACGATACGAGATTTTATCGCACGGGCGATCTTGCTTTTATAGATACTGAAGGCGATTTTCTTTATTGCGGAAGAATTGATTTCCAGATTAAGATTCAAGGATTCAGAGTTGAACTTGGGGAGATTGAACAGCACGTCCGTCAGTTTACTAATTCCAGCAATGTTGCGGCGCTTGCTCATGAGAAAAATCCGGGCGTCGTTCAAATTCATCTCTTCGTTGAAAACTATAATGATGATACTAACAAGATATTAGAGAACTTAAAGACGAAAGTCCCAAGCTACATGATTCCTTCAGGAATAAGTTCAATCCCTTTCTTCCCGTTAAACGTTAACGGCAAAGTTGATAGAAAGGCGCTCCTAAATATGTTAAATCATCCAGGCGGAAAAAAGTAATGGAAAAATTAACTTTCAAACAGGCTACTGAAGAAGATATTGATTTTGTAATTGAATCTATAATTGAAGCTGACAAAGCCGGGTCAAGCGTAATCAGCATGTGCAATGTTTTTGAATTAACCGAACAAGAATACGTCGAAATATTAAAAGACGTTTTGAAGATGGACGTTGAAGACTACGATTTTTATTTATCCGGCTTTTTGATTTGTAAATCTGGCGATGAATACGTCGGCGCCGCAGGCTCATGGCTTGAAGGCGCTGAAGGTATAGCAAGCGGTACGATTAAAACTTCAATTCTATTTCCTTATCTTGAAAAAGAAAAAACGGAATCAATAAAGAATAATCTTAACACGATTAAAGAAATAAGTTTGAAAAGAGACCCCGGCGCATTGCAGCTTGAATACGTTTACGTGCGCGAAAAATATAGGGGATGCGGCATTTTCTACCATCTTGCTTCAAGAAATATTTTGAGAAACCTGAGCAAATACTCTTTTACGAAAGTGCAGTCCGTAATTATGAAGAATAATTATAAGTCATATTCTGCTTTCTTAAAATTCGGATACAAAGTTGCTGATGAAAAGTCAACGTCAAATCCTGAAATACTGAAGTTCTTTTCTTTTAATGCAAGAATGCTGCTGCAATTAGAGCAGGAAAATTTAAATAAACTAAAAAACTAATAGACAGCCGGAGCAAATTATGATCGAAGGTCTTTCGATTAGGCAAGCGACAAGCGATGATATTGATTTTGTAATTGAAGCAATTTTTGAATCCGAAAAAAGCGGCTCTCAAATGGTTTCCTCTTGCAATGTATTTGGCATCAGCCTGGAAAGATTTAAAGATATTTTAAAAGAAGTACTTCAACAGAATCTTAATTACTATGATTACTTCCTATCCGGATTTGTAGTCGCAGAGGTGAATGGTGAGTACGCCGGTGCTCTTGGATCATGGATGGAAGCCGGCGGCGGAACTCCGAGCGGAATAATAAAAGCAACGATTCTATTTCAGCATATTGACAAATCAAGGATAAAAGATATAAATCAAAATACGAGGGTCATCAAAGGAATCACCCCTCCGAGGGAGGTTGGAACTCTTCAACTTGAACACGGTTATACTAAAGAGAAATTTCGCAGGCAAGGTGTATTTACATATATGATACGGGAAAATATTAAAAGGAATTACGCGGCCCATCCATTCAGCAAAGTGCAGGGAATTTTATTTAAAGAAAATTATAAATCATATAACTGTCATTTAAAATTCGGATACGTCGTAGTTGATGAAAGAACAGTTGACGATCCGGAGGTCCTAAAATTTTTTCCATATAATACAAAGGTGCTGATGGAATTCAGCGGAGAAAAGATCGCATCATTATAATCAAGATAATTAAACCGGAGAATTATGAATAATACCGAAAGATTAATCAAAGCATTTACAGAATCGCTTGAAATATCCCATGAGGTGGTAAATGACGAGCTTAGCTACGGAAGCTCAAGCTGGGATTCAATAGCGCACCTGGCGCTTGTGGCATCTATTGAAACAGAGTTTGATATTATGCTCGCTTCCGACGATGTTATCGATATGAGCAGTTTCAAAAAAGCAAAAGAAATTTTAGGCAAGTATGGGATCAAGTTTTAACATTGAAGGTAAAGTAGCGCTCGTTACAGGTTCCGCCGGAGGCATTGGATGGACCGCAGCAAAGGTGCTCGCAAAAAACGGCGCCGCTGTTATTCTCAATGATATAAAAAGCATTGAAATTCTTGAAAGCAGAAAAGAAGAATTGATAAAAGAGTATAGCTGCGATTCAATTGCCCTTCAATATAATGTCGGCGATTTTGACGCAGTGCAGAGCGCTTATAATGAAGTATTTAAAAAATATAAGCGTCTTGATATTCTTGTTAATAACGCCGGTACTTTGGAAGACAATCTGGTAGGCATGATTCGCAAACAGGATATTGAACATACATTCAGCACAAACACCAGCGGAGTAATTTATAATCTTCAGTTTGCCGCAAGACTTATGCAGAGAAATAAATCAGGCTCAATAATAAATATTGCTTCTATAGTCGGGCGGGTAGGAAATGAAGGACAGGTAGTTTACGGCGGGAGTAAAGCGGCAGTTATTGGAATTACACTTTCTGCGGCAAGAGAATTAGCCCCCAGAAATATTCGCGTCAACGCTATTGCTCCCGGATTTATTGATACTGATTTGATTAAACCTCTTTCGCAGGAAATATACAATCAAAGACTTAACTCCGTAAAGATGAAAAAAATCGGTAAGCCTGAAGATGTCGCTAATGCAATTTTATTTTTAGCGTCAGATTTATCAAGTTACATAACAGGTCAGGTTCTCGGCGTTGATGGAGGAATGATAATGTAATGTTCTGGGAGCTTAAAAATATCGCACCCGGTTTAATAGCTTTAATTGATGACAGTTCTCATAATGCTTTAACTTATGCTGAACTAAAAAATCAATGCGATGAAGTCAGTAAACTTATTCAAAGTGTGAGGAAGAAATTAGTCTTTTTATTTTGCGACAATTCTCCAAGCAGCATAATAAAATATGTTGCTTCGCTGCGTTCAGGTAATGCAGTCTATCTTGCAAACTCAAAAATGGACGATAAACTTAAAGACAGTTTAATCTCCGTTTATCAGCCTGAAATAATTCTCAGCATAGAAGAAATCCATAATCTGCCATTTGAATATGAAAAGAGAAACTTACCTGATGGATTTTATTATTACAGTCTTTTACAGCCAAAAGAATTACCGGAGATAAATAAAGATTTGGCAGTCCTGCTTTCTACATCGGGTACAACCGGCAGTCCCAAACTTGTTAGATTATCTTATAAAAATATTCAGGCTAACGCAGAATCTATTGCCGCGTATTTGAATATTGATGACAGTGAAAGACCTATTACGAGCCTTCCAATGAGTTACTCGTTTGGCTTATCGGTAATCAACAGCCACTTGTTAAAAGGCGCTTCGATTGTATGTACTAATAAGTCAATGGTAATGCGGGACTTCTGGAATACATTTAATCAAAGCAAATGCACTTCATTCTCAGGCGTCCCTTATAATTACCAGATGCTGCAAAGGCTAAAGTTTGATAAGCTTGAGCTGCCGACGCTAAAAACTATGACGCAAGCG
>JAKAKL010000068.1 GCA_021824565.1 Bacteroidota bacterium
GTTTTGGAGTTAGATATGGTGAGGCTCTATCATCTTTTCCGGTCTTTAGACCTATGACATCTCGGACTTAATCACCATATCTCCCTATCCTAATATAATTACTTTTAAACATACGATGTCATCTTTAATGGAATGAAATCGAAAAGCAGTCTTCGTTTTTAATAGAAAAAGTATTCGTTCTTTTAGTGCAACTCCAAATAATGAGACTGAAATAACTTTTAAAAATAGCGGTATTTTAAATTGCAATAGCGCTATTTCAATTTGGAAAAGCGTTATTTTAAATTGTAATAGCACTATTTCAATTTGGAAAAGCGGTATTTTAAATTGCAATAGCACTATTTCAATTTGGAAAAGTGGTATTTTAAATTGTAATAGCACTATTTCAATTTGGAAAAGCGGTATTTCAAATTCCCAAAGCACTATTTTAAATAACAAAAGCGCTTTCGTTATTAATGAAAGCGCTTTTGTTATTAATAAGTCCGGAGTTGTTATTAGTAATAGTGCTTCCGGGAATTACAATTGCAGAGTTGTCATTCTCAATAGCACTATTTCAAATTGGGATTGCAGAGTTCTAATTGGAAATAGCGGAATTACAAATGACAATAGTGCTTTCACAAATAACAAGTGCGGAGTTGTTATTAATGAAAGCCCAACCGTTATTAACAAGTCTGGAGTTGTTATTAATGAAAGCCCAACTGTTATTAATAAAAGCAGAGTTGTTATTTAAAATAGTGCTATTGTAAATTGGAAAAGCGGTATTTCAAATAAGAAAAGCGGAATTTGGAGAAAAAACAAACAATGACAGCTAATAGTTCGGTAATGCCGAGAAGTTAATGGAAAATGCCGCTTTACTTTAACCTAGCTGGGCAAAAATAAAGCATCATAGACTTCATAATAATGCAGCAAGTTTTTTATTGAATAAATCATGATAAATTCGTAAACTTTTTATGCGGATTTAACCAAATAATAATTCCAGGAAAACTAAAATATATTCCCGGCATAGTTCATTTTAATTTTCTTTGCTGCTAAGAAAGATAATCGCATTTAGGATTCTTAATGAAAACTTAGGCAAAATAAATTAGTCCGGTAATAAGTTAATGATGTGAGTGGAAACTATTGCCAATTTTGTATTCGACAGGAGTAACGATGAAAAAAATAATATACTTTTTTGCAGCTATGATAATGATTATTCAATCCGAATATACGTTCGGACAAATTACGGTCAGCCAGAATCAGGTTCAATCTATATTTGTTGTCGGCGATTCGGTGAATTCACTTTATTCAAATGACACTACAATGGATATCGGACAGACCGGGGGTCCAAATATATATGATCTTCGTCCGCTGCATTTTACTAATTTAAAATTTTATATAGGCGTTGGTTCAAACATTCCAATTACAGCGAATCATTTTCCAAACGATACTATTTTTGCAAACCCCATGGTTTATAACGTTCTGAGTTTCACAGGTAATGAAATGTTAGGTCCCGGGCATATTAATCCTATAAGCGACACATCATATAAAGTGAATGTTAAAATTCCGGGAGAAGTATTATTTGATTTTCCTCTCACCTATAATAAAACCTGGAGTTATTCCTACTCAAATTACGATACAACTTATGTAAATAATATTGCAGTCTCAACCGCCGCCGATTCCGTGTCGAGAAAAACTGTAATTGACGGCTATGGAACACTTATACTTCCGTCTGGAGATTCGCTTCAGTGCTTAAGAATTTTCCAGGGTCCGCCATCTGCATCTGCCGATACCGGATACGGGGATTTTACTTTTATTTTTATAACCAGCAGCGGGACTTTTGTAATTGTTAACGCACCCGGTAATGAGCCGACTACGGGAAAGATTACAATCCAGGACGCGCAAGTAGTGGAAGGATCAATTGCAACTTATATAAAGCCAGGGTATAATGCGCCGGAGGCTTTTTCTCTCGAACAAAATTATCCGAACCCATTTAATCCTACGACGAACATAACATTTGTCATTAGTCATTCGTCATTTGTTACATTGAAAGTTTATGATATGCTTGGCAACGAAGTGGCAACACTGGTGAATGAAAATAAGCCAGCCGGAAAGTACAGCGTCCAATTCAATTCACAACAGACCGCAGACCACAAACAACTCGCGAGCGGTGTGTATTTTTATAGGCTTCAAGCCGGCGGCTACAGCAGTGTAAAAAAGCTGGTGCTGCTGAAATAGATGAGCACAACAGACGTACCATGAGGTGCATTAGAATTTGTAGTCAGCGAATGAATATTCAAAAATGAATTTCACTCCTGGCGGAGTTTCAATGTTTTTTGGTGTATGATTCCCTATAATAATTCCACTTCTGTCGAAGTTAGTTTCTCTGAATTATTACTCTGCGAACTTTGCGTTTGCTTTGCGGTCTCTGCGTGAAAGAAAATTTTTTATTCATTTGACTTCTGACGGAGTTCTAATGTTTTTTGGTGTATGATTCCCTATAATAATTCCACTTCTGTCGAAGTTAGTTTCCCTGAATTATTACTCTGTGAGCTTTGCGTTTGCTTTGCGGTCTCTGCGTGAAAGAAAATTTTTTATTCATTTGACTCCTGACGGAGTTCCAATGTTTTTTGGTGTATGATTCCCTATAATAATTCCACTTCTGTCGAAGTTAGTTTCCCGGAATTATTACTCTGTGAGCTTTGCGTTTGCTTTGCGGTCTCTGCGTGAAAGAAAATTTTTTATTCATTTGACTTCTGACGGAGTTCTAATGTCTTTTGGTGTATGATTCCCTATAATAATTCCACTTCTTTAGAAGTTAAAATTTCGATTGGAAATATAAAATTGAAAAAATTATTTCAACTTTAATATTTCCTGAACGAGGCTTAACAATTCAGTTCTTGTATAGGGCTTTGATAAATAATGGGTCAATCCTTGAGAGAGGAATAATTCTTTGTCTCCTTTCATTGCGTAAGCAGTTACTGCAATGATAGGAGTTGTTTCGTAACCCGGCAGCTTTCTAATGTGCGCCGTTGTTTGAACGCCATTCATTCCCAATCCCAGACCTATATCCATAAGAACAAGTGAGTAATTGTTTTCAGCCGCCATATTAATTGCCGCATTGCCGTTTTCCGCATAATCTATATTGACATAGTTCTTTAATACAACAGAAACGAAATCACAGCTTGTACCGTCGTTATCAACGACTAAAATTTTTTGCTTCGCTTCTGCTTTTTGCGGCGGATTAATATTTTCTTCCCGCGTGAATGTTGTTGGCTTTATAATTTTAGTTCTTGATGACTCGACGGGCAGACAAACTGTAAAAGTTGTGCCTGCGCCTAATTGACTTTCAACTGAGATTGTTCCTCCTAACAGTTCGACAGATTTTTTAGTAATTGTTAATCCCAGCCCGGCTCCTTCGTAAGTGCGGTTGATCCCTTCGCTTGCCTGTCTGAATTCTTCAAAAATTACATCTATGTGCTCGGGTTTAATTCCGACCCCGGTATCGATTACTTTCACAACTAAAATTTTATTCTTCGGCACAAAGCTAATGTCGATAGTTACGCTTCCTTTGTCCGTAAACTTCAGCGCATTGTTAACGAGATTATTAAGAATTTGTTCAAAAATTCTAATGTCTGTTTTCACATTAAGATTCTTATCTGAAATTTCGTAATTCAGATCTAAATTTTTATCTGAGGCAATACTATGAAAAGCACTAATTAATGATGTTACGGCACTATGTACATTGACATCCTGTAATTTAATTTCCTGCTTGTTGGCTTCAATCCTTGAAAGATCGAGAAGCAGGTTCAAAGTGTTAAGCAGCCTTTTACCGCCGGCAAAAATAGTGTTAGCCATATCTTTATAATTAGCTTCGGTTAATTCTTCCTTTAATAATTCGGAGAAGCCGAGAATGCCGATCATTGGAGTTCTAAGCTCGTGGCTCATATTGGCGAGGAAGTTTGATTTAAGCCTGCTCATTTCTTCAGCTTTTTCTTTAGCGACAATTAATTCTTTAATAATATTTTTTTTGCTGGTAATATCTTCTTTGATGCAGAGAAAATTAATTATTTCCCCGTTGGAATTTTTTACAGGCGATATTGAAGCAGCTTCCCAGAACAGTTCGCCGTTTTTCTTCTTGTTGCAAAACTCGCCGCGCCACTCGCTGCCGGAAAGAATAGTTGTCCACAATTTTTTATATTCATTTTGAGGAGTCTCGCCGGATTTCAGCAGCCTCGGGTTCTTATGCTTAACTTCATCCAATGAATATCCGGTAACTTCGGTAAACTTTGGATTAACATACTCAATATCTCCCTTTGTATCAGTAATGATGATCGAGCTTGTACTTTGTTCTACTGCAAGCGACAGCTTTGTTAACTGCACTTCAGTTCTCTTCAACTCGGTTATGTCCCTAGCGACGTGAACGCTTCCCGTTAAGTTTCCTTCATCATCTTTTAAAGGAGTGTCCGTAACGAAAAACATTTTGCTTCCGATTTCCACTTCTGCTGTGTGCTCTTTCCCATCATTCAGTAATTTGGTATGTGGACAATAAGATGGAGGATAATCAGTATTATGAAAAATTTTGTGGCACTTCACATTATTGCATGAATCCAATTGTAAATTAAGCTCGTGATAAGCCGACTTATTCATAATAACAATGTTATGGTTAAGGTCAAGTAAAGAGATTAGATCGGGTACAGTGTTAAAAGTCGTTTCCCAATTATTTTTAGCGCGTAGAATTTCTTTTTCATATTCAATACGCTCGGTAATATCGCTGATCATACTTACTGCAACTTCTCTATAATTAATATTAAAGAAACTGTTTCTTATTTCTACCGGGAAAACAGCGCCGTCCTTTTTTTTATGATAGCGGATCGGAATTCGCTCAATGCCGGTTTGAATTGACTCCAGCATAGCGTCCGGCTGTGAAGATAAATTGGCAACATTCATACGGCATATTTCGGAATTAGTGTAGCCGTACATTTCGGAAGCAGCCGTGTTAGCCTCTAAAATATTTCCTGTTGATCTATCTACTAATAAAATCGTATCGGCGGCAGTCTCAAACAGAGCATGATACTGGGCTTCGCTTTTTTGCAGTTCAGCTTCAATTATTATTCTGTTCTCTTCCTTCTGTATAAAATCATAAGAGAAAGATAAGTCGGAAGATAATTCTTCGAGAAGATTAACCTCGAACTCATCAAAGAGATCGACCTCTGAAGCAAAGAAATTAATTACACCGAAGATTTTATTATTAATTTTTAAAGGAAGCCCCGCCATTGAATGCAAGTCAGCCTTTAAAGCTTCCTCTTTCCACTTTGGATCATAATCCGATTTAGCAATATTGTTACAGACAACGACCTTGTTATTAATAATTGTGCCGCAAACATGATAATTTTCTTTTCCCGAGAGAAAATAGTCCCCATTCACTTTATTTAAAAATTCTTTCCCGTCGCCGCTGAATGCCGCCGGAACCAGCTTATTATTTTTTTCGTCAACAATGCCGATCCAGACAAACTTATAAAGACCATGTTCAACTGATATTTTACAAACTTCATGCAGAAGTGCCGCCTTATTATGAGATCTGATTATAGTTTGATTAATATTACTCAGAACAACATAAACTCTGTTGAGCCTTCTTATTTTCTCTTCAGATTTTTTTCTTTCGGTAATATCGTAAAGCGAAAAGACAAGAAATTCAACTTCACCCCGGTTATCTAAAATCGGTGTTAAAGATAAATCCCAGTAAGTTGCGCCCCATTCGGGATGATCGGGAAAAGTAAACGGTCTTCCAAGAACTTCGTACGGCACTTTTGTGTTAACAACATTTACGAATTTTTCTTTCAGTTCTTCAGAAGGATAGAATTCAAAATGATTATGACCCGCAAAATCAGAGACAGGGCGTGAACATGCTTTGGCATAGGCTTCGTTCACTCTTATAAAATTAAAATCTTTGTCAAGAAACACTACACAGTATTTGGTATTATTAAAAAATGATTCAAGAGTTTGAGACTGTTCGATCAAAAGTTTTTCAGCCTTCTGCCGTTCGGTAATATCGCGATCGATTCCGTGGTAACCAATTAAATTACCATTTTCATCGAGCACAGGCACACCGCTTGTCTCAAGCACAACCAAACTGCCGTCTTTATGAACATTAGTATTGATTATACCTTTGAATGCTTTTTTTTCGGAAACGATCCGGGTAAATTCACCCGCAACTCTTTCAATTTCTCCTGCAGCAATAAAATCAAAGCATGTTTTTCCAATAAACTCTTCCGGTTCGTATCCGAGTAAATTTTTTACCTGGGGGCTCACATAAATATATTTACCATCAGCATCCACTTCCCAAATCCAGTCGGATGTAGACTCGACAAGCGAACGAAACCTGTGTTCGCTTTCGCGGAGCTTATCTTCCGCAATCACGCGTTCAGTTACATCTCTTAACGAACCTTCGATGCCTGCATGTTTCCCATTCTTATCGAAAAAAATATGAGCATTAACAGAAGTATAAACCATTTTGCCGCATTTTGATTTTAACCTAACAACATAATCAACAACTTCTCCACTGGTTTTTATTTCTTTCACCAATTTAATTCTATCTTCAGGATCAGAATAAACATTTGTAACTGGAGTGCCGATTAGTTCTTCAGGTGTAAATCCTGAATACCGTTTAATTGAAGGACTGATTGTCGTAATATAACCCTGATTATCCGTCTGGTAATACACGTCCTGGACATTCTCGAATATTTTGCGGTATTTAATTTCGCTTTCGCTCAGTTTTCTTTCCGCTTCTTCGCGCTCTTTTTTTTCAGTAATTATTTTAATTGCTCTTTTCACTGCCGGGACAAGCCGGTCAAGCCGCTGCTTAAGAACATAATCCATTGCGCCAAGCTGCAGGCATTGAACCGCTCTATCTTCGCCTATGTTGCCGCTTACAAAAATAAAAGGCGTATCCGGTTTTTTGGATTTAGCTTCTATCAGCGCTTTTAGCCCGTCGAATTCAGGCAGCAAGTAATCGCATAAGATCAAATCATAATCAACATTTAAAAGCTGTTCAAGGAATTCTTTTTTTTCACTGACGACGATTATGTCTACATCTAAATTGCCGAGTTTAAGCATCTCCTTTACCAGCTCTGCGTCTGCTGAACTATCTTCAACGTGCAGTATCCTTATATTCTCTAACATTGTATCAACTCATAAAAATTTATTTATTATCGCGATCTGTTTGTTTTCTGTATCTGAGTCAAATATTTTAAACAACATATCAACTGAATAGTTCATCCGGCGCTTATCTCAATTTCTTTTTTACACTGCCTGCCGGCGGTTCGTTTAAAACTGCCCAGAAGTATCCGATTTGTCTAACCGATTCAACGAACCGTTCAAAGTCTATAGGTTTCCTTATGTAGGCATTTACGCCTAAATTGTAACTATTTACAAGGTCTTTTTCTTCATTTGATGATGTAATAATTACTACGGGAATAGTCCTAAGATTTTCATCGGACTTTATTTTATTTAAAACCTGCAGTCCATCTATCTTTGGCATTTTAATATCAAGGAATACTACCGCGGGATTTCCGGTTTGCCGGTTATTATATTTTCCTTTCCGGTATAAATAATCAAGCGCTTCCTCGCCGTCCGTTACGACTTCAACTTCATTTGCAAGATTATGAAAGGATAATGCTTCGAGCGTTAACTCAACATCGTTAGGATTGTCTTCAGCTAAAAGAATAGTTTTTATTTCCATAGTTACTCCTCGTAAGGTTACAATATTTTACTTTTAATAAATTGCATTCTTCACCTCAAACTACCGGCAGAGTAAAAAAGAATGCGGCGCCTTTATCCGGCTCTGATTCAGCCCAGACTTCGCCGCCGTGCCTGTTAATAATTCTTTTAACGTTCGCCAGACCTATTCCCGTGCCGCCGTACTCGGAAATTTTATGTAGCCGCTGGAAGACGTTAAACAATTTTTCATAATACTGCATATTAAAGCCGACTCCGTTATCTTTTATTGAAAAAACACATCGGCTGATTTCAGCTTTTCCGTTTATTTCAATTACTGCGTTATCACGTTTGGCTGTAAATTTTATAGCATTGGATATTAGGTTGATCCACACTTGTTTCAGCAAGAAATAATCGCCGGTAACCGGCGGCAATTCGGGAATTATCCAGATAATATTTCTGCCTGCGCATTCATTTTTTAGTTCGTCCAGCGCCTCATTAATAATTACATTGGTATCAACGATATTTTTATTAAGCCCTGTTCTTCCGATTCTTGAAAACTGCAGCAGATCGTCAATTAATTTTGCCATCATGTTCGACGAATCCGATATTACCTGCATATAGTGAACTGCTTTTGCATCATCTGCCGGGATTTTCTCCTTGAGCAATTCAATAAATCCGCTGATATGCCGCAGAGGCGAGCGGAGATCGTGAGACACGGAATAGCTGAAAGACTCAAGTTCCTTGTTAGCCGATTGAAGTTCAGATGTTCTTTCTTGAACGCGCTGTTCAAGCTCTTCGTTCAATTTTCTAATTTCTCTTTCGGCAAGCTTTTGTTTTGTAATATCGCGTGCGGATGCAAAGATGCCTTGAACAATACCTACTTCATTTCTATAAACAACTGCATTATATAAAACATCAATATTATCGCCGGGCTTATTTTGCAGGGTCAGCGGATAATCTTTAATAAATCCCTCGGATAAAACTTTTAAATATCCTTCGCGGGCTTTATCCGGTTCTGTAAAATAATCTGAAAAATCTTTTCCAATTAATAATTGTCGCCGAACGCCCGTAGCTTTTTCAGTAGCAGTATTAACATCGGTTATCTTACCCTCGGGGCTGATAGTAACAAGCGGATCAAGACTTGCTTCGAGAAGACTTCTATTATATGCATTTGCGTATTTGACTGCTTCTTCAGCTTTCTTTCTCTCGGTTATATCGATGCCCATTTCAAGAATTAATTCAGAGCCGTCGGTATCAGTAAAAGGGAAGTTGTAAATATCATAATCTCTTTTATCCGGTCCAATCCATTCCCATTGATGCGGTTTTTTAGATTTGAAGACGTTGAAAGTCTCACAGTTTTCGCATGGTTTACTTGATCCGAAAAGAATTTCGTAGCATTTTTTCCCGTCGGATCTTCCGAATCGTTCTTCATAATAATTGTTTGCATACGAAATGCGATAATCTTTGGTAAGCAGAATTAGAAATGCAGGCAGCATCTCCATTAAATCATTCATCCTTTGTCTTTCTTTTAGAATCGCTTCTTCTGCTTTCTTCCGTTCGGTAATATCGCGTGCGGCTGCAAACACGCCTTGTACTATGCCTTCTTCATTTCTGTATACAACTGCATTATATAAGACATCAATAGTCGCACCGGATTTATTTCGCAGGGTTAAAGGATAATCTTTAACAAATCCTTCGGATAAAACTTTCAAGTATCCTTCACGTGCTTTATCCGGCTCGGTAAAATAATCAGAGAAATCATTTCCGATTAATAACCTGCGCGTAATGCCTGTTGCGTTTTCAGTAGCGGCATTTACATCTGTAATTTTACCTTCCGGGCTGATGGTGACAAGCGGATCAAGACTTGCCTCAATAAGATTACGCGAATACAGCGAAGCGGTTTTTAACTCGGCGAACGCCTGCTGTTTTTTTATTTCGGTATTGATCGTTTCCAAAGCGAAAGAAATGTCTAAGCTGATTTCATTAAAAAGCTTTATCTCCTCTTCCTGGAAAAAGTCTGTCTCTTGAGAGTAAACGTTCAGCGAGTTCGACACATTACTGCCAAAAAATATGGGGAAGGCGGCGGAAGATTTATAATCAAGCTTAAGAGCCTTTTCCTTCCACGGTTCCATCCTCGGATCGTTTTTTATATCATTGCAAATAAAATAATTTCCTCCGAGTATTGCTTTGCCGGTCGGTCCTTCTTTTAATTTATTTTCTTTGATGGAAATTTTTATTTCGTCAAGGTAGCCGTCTACTTTGCCGTAGTAAGAAACCGGTGAAACAATTCCTGTTTGATAATCTACTTCTCCGATCCACGCCATTCTGAACTTCCCGTATTGTACAACGATCTTACAAACCTGGTCGAACAATTTTTTCTTGTCTTTTATCCTGACGATGGATTGATTTGTTTCCGACAAAACAGAATAAACTCTGTTTAAATTATTTAATTTTTCCTCAGAGGATTTTCTCTGTTCGATCTCATCAATCATTTGTCTATTTATTTTATCCTGCTTAATAAAAATAAAATAAACGACGATTACCGAAGCGGCAGTTGCAAAGATTACGGTTATAATGCTTGATTGCCATAGTTCCATGTTTGGCATTAAAACTATCTTAAGATATTGGAAAATAGACAGTCCGGTAAAAACAATAGCTGCGGTAGATACCATCGTTGCAAATAATTTTTTTCTTGAAAAATATTTAGGATCGGGAATATTGCTGTTCATAGTCATTCCTCTTTATATAGGAGCTAAAGCGTTAAGAACAATTGCTTTATCAGCTTCAGTTTCATTTGGCATCAGCTGCCGGAGAGATGCTGAAGAAGAGCTAAATAAAGGTATATAAACACATTTTTTATTTTTTACCGAACTGATTTTTATAAAAGGAATTAGAGGTGCGGATTGCTCTTCTTTTATTTCATAGATGAGGCAAAGATGATTGTGCAGCTTTGAGAATTCAATCATCTCACTAAGTTTACCCGGGGTCGTTTTTGTTTTATTCATTTTAGCCCTCTTAATAAAAATGATAAACTAATTATAAGACCAAGTAAGTTGTTATAATAAAATAACAATCATAGATTATTGATGACGACATAAGGTATCTAAAAGCGCTTTGAAAAGCAACAATAATATTTTATATGATTTAATAATTATAGATCTTGTTGGTAAAAGAAAAGTAAGCGAAGCGGTTTTTTATTTATTAATATGAATTCCATCGCAGAGCTTTAATTTAGAATAACAAAGCTTAAGAGACGTTTAACAAGAATAATTGAAACTTTATATTTATTTTTAACTGATTAAAAAAAAGTAATAATGAAAGACCCGATCCTAATAATTGATGATGAGAACGATCTGAGGAATCTCTTGATCAAGCTTCTTAAGCTGGAAGACTTTAACACATTCGATGCAGAGACCGGCGAGGCGGCATTAAGCTTAATGCAGAAGGAAGATATTTCCGTTGTAATAACGGACGTAAAGCTTCCCGGTATAAATGGCATAGAGCTTATAGCAAAAATAAAAGAGATAAATCCTTTGAGCGAAGTCATCGTATTAACGGCTTACGGAACAATTGAAGATGGAGTCCGCGCTATCAAAGAAGGCGCCTTTGACTATATTACAAAGGGAGACGAGGATAATAAGATCATTCCGTTGGTCCAGCGCGCAGTGGAAAAGGTTCATCTTAAAAAGCGTATTGACTTACTTGAAAAAAGCGTAAGTGAGAAATTCAACTTTGATGCGATTACGGGTAATTCCGTTCTTATAAAAAAAGCTAAAGAACTTGCTTCAAAAGTTACTGCAACCGATACGCCGGTTTTGCTTCTTGGTGAAACAGGCACCGGAAAGGAATTGTTTGCGCAAGCAATTCATTATTCGGGCGGAAGAAAAAATAAACCTTTTGTTGCAGTTAATTGCAGCGCGATTGCAAAAGATATTCTTGAGTCTGAAATGTTCGGATACAAAGCAGGCGCTTTTACTGGCGCGGTAAAAAATAAAAAAGGACTTTTTGAAGAAGCCAACACAGGCACGCTATTTTTGGATGAGATCGGCGAGCTTGACCTTCAGCTGCAAGCAAAGTTTTTAAGGGTTCTTGAGTCGAATGAGTTTATAAAACCCGGCGATACAAAATCAACCAAGGTAGACGTTAGAATTATTGCAGCAACCAATAAAAATCTTGAAGAAGAAATTGACTCCGGTAATTTCCGTTCTGATTTGTTCTACCGCATCAGCGTTATGAAAATAGAGCTTCCATCTTTAAGAGAAAGAAAAGAAGACTTAGATACATTGATAGAATTTTTCGTTCAGCAATTAAGCAAAAAGCTCAACAAAAATATTAAACATATTTCTCCCTCTTTCTTTGAGAACATTAAGCGTTATAATTTTCCGGGAAATATCAGGGAACTCCGGAACGTTATTGAGCGCGCGATAATTTTGTCAGAGGGCGAAGTGCTTACCGAGAATACATTGCCTAAAGAATTTTTTTACGAAGAATCAAACTCGCAGAGCGATATTGTTAAACTTGATGAAGTTGAAAAAAATCATATCTTAAAAATTCTAAGCATGGCGGAGGGAAACAAAACACATGCGGCGGAGATGCTTGGTATCGGGCTTACAACGTTGTACAGGAAGCTTCAGGCATACGGGATTGAATGAACATTAATAACTCAAAAAATTATTCTGCCGTATTGACAATAAAATAAATTCCAAGCAAGAACATTTTAGCCAGCGTTTCATCGCTCAGCGAAATATCATGCACTTTAACGAAGCAGCCCGATTTTACAAAGGAAGTTATTGAATGAAAGGACATTACGGTTTTGTGTCTTTTATTTATTTCTCTAGTCTGAAAAAATTCCCATTCGTTCTTCCATGATGCCTTACGCCTCCAGGAAATCGTTGTGCAGTCGGGAAGAACTAATTTAGTAATCTTTTTTTTGTTTAAGATTAAGGAGGCGGCGAGATCGGGATTGGCAGAATCACGTATTAAAAAATATTTTTTAAAAATACCCTTCTTATTAAGATAGAATTTCCTGCCGCAGACTTCGCCGTATGCGAAGGAATCAATATTGTTTTCCCATGTAAGCGAGCCGATTATCTTTTTGTAGCTTGTAAGAATATAGCTTCTCTTTTGCGAATAATCTTCAGCCCATTTTAACGAAGCATACTTTGAAGAGATTGTCTCCATTGCCGATTGCTCATTTAATATTTTTTCATACCAAAACATTTTTATGAATTCTGCTTTTCTTGCAAAAAGCATGACTGCAATCGAAATGCCATCCGGATGGTAACAAAACCCTATTTTATATTTTAATTTTTAGCGGCTTTTATAAATATGCCCGGAAGAAAATTAAACCATACCATGCCGTTTTGAAAACCGCATTTTCATTTTGACATTGTAAACAATGCAATCTCACGCAGGCTGCATAAATTACCTCTCTAAAACATTCAAATTCATAGTCGTTGATTTAACCTATTCTGGCATATCAATTGGCATTCATAACAAAAAAATTAGGAAGACTTATGCTCGTAGTTTATCTATCTCTTTTAGCAGCAGTAATATTTTTTATTTGTTTCAAGTCGATCAGCTTCTTTGATAAGCTGGGTTAAGGAGCGGTTATGATTTTATTATTAATTGTCGGCGCAATTGTTTTTATATACCTTCTTTATGTTTTAATAAAGCCTGAAAAATTTTAAGGAACAAAAATGACGTCAGAAATTTTAGGAATAGTAGTTATTCTTCTTTTAATGATCGTTCTTTCTTATCCGTTAGGGAAGTATATCAGCAAAGTATTCAAAGGTGAAAAGGTCTGGACTGATTTTTTTGCGCCGGTTGAAAATTTTATCTTCAAGCTTTCCGGTATTGATCCGAACAAAGAAATGGATTGGAAAGAAAATATGAAGGCATTGCTCAAGCTGAATTTGGTCTTCTTCATCTGGGCATTTGTGATATTCTTAATTCAGGATAAAATTCCGATTTGGAACCCTGCCGGTATTGCCGGGATGGAACCATCTTTGGCGTTTAATACTGCTGTAAGCTTTATTTCAAACACTAATATTCAACATTACTCCGGTGAAACAGGGCTTTCTTATTTCTCACAGCTTCTTGTGGTTTGTTATATGCAATTTGTAAGTGCTGCAACGGGTATAGCTGCTCTTGCGCTTATCTATAAAGGATTGGCGCAGAAGAAAGCGTCTGACATTGGAAATTTTTATAATTTATTTCTTAAAACTAATACAAGAATTTTATTGCCGCTTTCTGTTTTGGTAGCAGTAATTCTATTACTGAATGGAACCCCCGATACATTCAAAGGTCCGCAAACTATAAAAACATTGCAGGGAGATACTGTTACTGTAGCGCTTGGTCCGGCAGCACCGGTGATTGCAATAAAACAGCTTGGTACAAACGGCGGCGGTTTCTTCGGTCCTAACTCGGCACACCCGTTCGAGAATCCAAATTATTTTACGAACATTGTGGAAAACGTTGACATACTTCTTATTCCTATGGCGCTGGTTTTTGCGTTCGGCTTTTATCTTAATAAGAAAAGACTCGGCATTATGATATTCATTGTAATGACGGTATTGTATGTTTCGTTTACCGCTGCGGCAGTTAAGTTTGAAGTAGACGGAAATCCTTTGATCAAAAAAATCGGGATCGAACAAGCCACCGGTAATATGGAAGGTAAAGAAGTTCGATTCGGTCCGGCGGCTTCGGCTTTTTGGGCTTCTTCAACTACTGTTACGTCAAACGGTTCCTCTAATTCAAACCATGACAGCCAAACACCGCTCGCCGGCGCAGTGGATTTAATAAACATGATGGTAAACTCTATATTCGGAGGAGTCGGAGTAGGCTTTATTAATTTTTTTATGTTCTTAATTATCGCGGTTTTTATTGCAGGATTAATGGTAGGTCGTACGCCGGAATTCTTAGGGAAAAAAATTGAGGCGAAAGAAGTTAAAGTTGCCGCTCTCATAATCCTTTTGCATCCGTTTCTAATTTTAGTCTCAACCGCAATATCGTCATACATTGCTTCTATTAATGCACACACAGGCTGGCTGACTAATCCGTCTTATCACGGCTTTTCCGAAATGCTTTATGAATTTACTTCAGCTTCCGCTAACAACGGATCGGAATTTACAGGCTTAAATGCCAATGTCCCTTTCTGGAATATAATGGACGGAGTAATAATGCTTGTTGGAAGATTTTTGCCGATAATCGGTCCGGTTGCCATAGCAGGTTCGCTTGCAGAAAAAAAATATATACCTGAGTCGGAAGGAACATTAAAGCTCGACAGCTATGCTTTCGGAATCGTTCTGCTGGCGGTAATAGTTGTTATTTCGGCGTTGTCTTTTTTCCCGGCTCTTGCTGTCGGTCCTATTGCAGAATATTTTTCTATATAAGAGGCTAATCTGAAAATGAAAAGAAAAAGAAATATAAAATTATTTGAACCCGCTCTTGTTAAACAAGCTGTAGTACAGTCATTTGTAAAATTAAATCCGGTCTATATGATGAAGAATCCGGTTATGTTCACTGTAGAGATCGGAACTATAATTATGGCTGTAATTACTGTCATCTCAATTAACAACGCAGCAGCAACCCATGAAAGCTTCGCTTACAATTTTACGATTACCGTTCTTTTATTTTTTACAATTATCTTCGCAAACTTTGCCGAAGCTATTGCAGAAGAAAGAGGTAAAGCTCAGGCAGAATCGCTTAGAAAAACGCGTGAAGATACTCCAGCAAAAAAATTAAAAGAAGATGGTAGTATTGAAATAGTAAGTTCATCCCTCTTAAGAAAAGGCGATGTATTTACCGCTGAGGCTGGCGATCTTATCGCAGCCGACGGAGAGATTATTGAAGGTCTTGCTTCGATTGATGAGTCTGCGATTACCGGGGAATCTGCTCCAGTCATTAGAGAAGCAGGCACAGACAAGTCAGGAGTAGTCGGCGGAACGAAAGTATTATCTGATAAAATTACGGTGGAAGTTTCCGCAAACCCAGGCGAAACTTTTATGGATAAAATGATTGCATTAGTAGAAGGCGCTAATCGCCAGAAGACGCCGAACGAAATTGCTTTGTCAATTCTGCTTGCCGGATTTACTCTTGTGTTCCTTCTTGTTGTAGTTACGTTAGCTCCGTTTGCAGAATATTCCAGTACTGTAATCAGTATTGCTGCGCTTATATCATTGTTTGTTTGTCTCATCCCGACGACAATCGGCGGTCTCCTTTCTGCTATTGGCATTGCGGGAATGGACAGAGCTCTGCGAGCGAATATTATTGCTAAGTCTGGCAAAGCTGTGGAAACAGCCGGCGATATTGATGTTGTCCTGCTCGATAAAACCGGGACGATCACTATCGGTAATAGAAAAGCAACTAACTTTTTCCCGGTTAACGGATACAGCAAAGAAGAATTTATTAAGTGTACCGTTTTAAGCTCTCTTGCTGATCATACGCCGGAAGGAAAATCAATTATTGAACTTGCAGAAAAACTTCAACATGATATGTTCCCGGTTAATGCTGACAGTGCAGAGTTCATAAACTTTTCCGCTGAGACAAGAATGAGCGGCGTGAATTTAAAAGACGGCACCCAAATTAGAAAAGGCGCCTGGGACGCAATTAAAAAATGGACTGATAATCCCGATCACGTTGCTGAAGAAATTTATTCCAAAGTTAAAGAGATAGCAGGCAACGGCGGCACTCCGTTAGCCGTAGGAATTAATAAAAAAGCTATCGGTGTAGTTCAGCTTGAAGATATAATTAAGCCGGGCATACAAGAGCGATTTGAACGGCTCCGCAAGATGGGCGTTAAAACGGTAATGGTAACAGGTGACAATCCTCTTACCGCAAAATATATTGCTAATCAAGCAGGCGTCGATGATTTTATCGCTGAAGCAAAACCTGAGGATAAATTAAGATATATTATCGAAGAACAAAAAGGCGGCAAGCTCGTGGCTATGATGGGAGACGGTACAAATGATGCTCCTGCACTTGCTCAAGCGGATGTCGGCGTTGCAATGAACTCCGGTACGCAAGCTGCTAAGGAAGCTGCCAACATGGTTGATCTTGATAATGACCCGACTAAACTTCTGGAAGTTATTGAAATTGGCAAGCAGCTTTTGATTACGCGCGGGAACGTTACTACGTTTTCTATCGTAAATGACGTTGCCAAATATTTTGCGATTGTACCTGCTTTGTTTATGGTAACTATTCCCGGATTAAACGCTCTTAATATTATGAAGCTGTCAACTCCTGAATCTGCAATTTTATCGGCTGTAATTTTTAATGCTTTAATAATTCTTGCATTAATCCCAATCGCGCTTAGAGGCGTAAAATATCGTCCTATCGGTGCGACGGGAATTTTAATCCGCAACCTCTGGATATATGGAATGGGCGGATTGATTATTCCTTTCGCCGGTATAAAGTTAATTGATGTTATCGTTAGTCTTTTCTTCAGGTAATGAAAAACATCGGACACAAAAATTGAAGGATCAAAAATGAAATTCTTGAGAACAAATTTGGTATTAGTCGTTTTAACGTTATTATTATTTGGAGTTATTTATCCTTTATTCATTTGGGGCATCGGTCTATTTTTCCCTTATCAAGCTGAAGGACAGCCGGTAATTAAAAACGGTCAGGTGATTGGATATAAAAATATCGGACAGAATTTTACGGAAGCAAAATATTTTTGGGGAAGACCGTCGGCATGCGATTATAATCCTATAAATGCCGTACCGACAAATCTTGGTCCTGCAAATCCTGCTCTGCTGAGATCGATTCAACAACGGGCCGATAAATTTTTGAAACAAAATCCGGGTATCAAGAAATCTGAAATACCTTCGGATTTAGTTACGTCATCCGCAAGCGGAATTGATCCTGATATTTCACCTGAAGCGGCATTAGTTCAAATCCCAAGAATCGCTAAAAGCCGGGGCATCGATCAAAGCTCAGTAAAAGAATTAACTCAAGAATTTATTGTAAAACCTGTTTTAGGTCCAGCGCATGTCAACGTTCTGAAATTAAATTTAGCTTTGGATAATCTAATTAAAAAGGATTAATATATAAGAGTAAAAAAGATTTTACTCTTGATGGACTAAAATGGATTCGGAAATTTCAATATCGTCAACTGTCGGCAGATTCCTTGAGATGATAAAAGCTTCTCAAAGAGGAAAGCTTAAAATTTATCTCGGGCTTGCCGCCGGTGTAGGGAAGACTTACCGCATGCTTCTTGAAGGACACGAGCTTCTTAAGGATAACATTAATGTTTTTGTCGGATATGTTGAAACGCATGGGAGAAAAGAAACTGTGAAGCTTCTTGAAGGATTGCCTGCCATTGAACGGAAAAAAATTTTTTACAAGGGAAAACAGCTTGAAGAAATGGACGTTGATTCGATCTTAATGCAGAAGCCTGATGTGGTACTTGTAGACGAACTGGCGCATACAAATATTCCCGGCTCAAAAAATGAAAAGCGATGGCAGGATGTTAATGAATTAATTGAAGCGGGAATAAATGTAATTACCACTGTGAACATACAGCATATTGAAGGCATAAATGAGAAGGTTGAAAAAATAACCGGCATTAAAATTACCGAGCGGATACCCGACAGCATAGTCCATTCCGCAGATGAAGTTGTTAATGTAGATCTCTCGATTGATGATTTAATAGACCGCCTTAAAGAAGGCAAAATTTACGACATGAAAAAAGTGCCGGTAGCGCTGGAAAACTTTTTCCAGCAAGATAAGCTCCTGCAGTTACGTGACCTTGCTTTAAAAGAAGTGTCCCGCCAGATTGAAAGAAAAATTATCAGCGAGATACCTTTATCTTCAAGAGACAAAATTAATGCGATAGTAACTTCTTTAAGCTCAAATTACGATTCAGGCAAAAGATTGATACGCAGGTCGTCACGGCTCGCTTCTCTTTACAGCTCCAAATGGTATGTTGTTTATGTGCGTACGGAAAAAGAGAAAGCTGAAAAGATTGATCCGAAAGTGCAGAGATATTTATTAAATAATTTTAAATTGGCTGCTGAGCTTGGCGCAGAGGTGGAAATAATAGACAGCAACGAAGTTGCAAAAGCTGTCGTAGAGTATGCGAAGAAGAAAGAAGCCGCATTGATAATTATCGGCAAGCCGCTGTTTACAATTTTGTACAGGCTGAAGCCGAAGAATTTTTTCCGCGAGCTGTCGTCTTTGACTTCAAAAGAAAACATAGATATTTTATTGGTATCATCAAATGAAAACGATAAAAAGTAAAATTAGCTTTGGCGTAATATTCATGTTCACAGTCATTGTGCTTTTGAGCGTGCTTGGCGTTGTATTCATAAACAAGCTTGCGCAGCAGTCAAAAGGAACAATTATCGACAATTATGCGTCGGTAGATTACTCGATGAAAATGATCGAGTCGCTTGATGATATACATGACTTCCAACTTGTACAAATTAGCTCTGCAAAGGAAGCCGATACGTCGGGGATTACTATTTACCACGCCGCCAAAAATATTTTTGAAAATAATCTCCGGTCTGAAACAAATAATATTACTGAGAAAGGTGAAGCGGAACTTGTCTCCAGGCTGCAAAACGCTTACCATGAATATATGGATAACTACGAACAGTTTTGGGAGAAAAGAAATCAGTCTGATAAAAATATTTCTGAGTTTAATCATAAATATTTATTGCTGCGTAAAATTATTTTCGGTATTTACCAGGTAAATATGTCGGCGATTAATTTTAAATCAAGTAAGCTGCAAGCAACAGCCGACAGCGTTATAATATATATGCTGATCGTAGCTGCAATAAGCATACTCGTCAGCTTTTCTTTTATTTTCACTTTCCCTTCTAAAATAGTTGAGCCTTTAAAAGAGCTGACTGAAAAAATTAAATCGATAAGCGAAAGGAACTACGAACAGAAACTTGAAATATCATCTGATGGAGAATTAGGCGAGCTTTCCAAAGCATTTAATGTTATGGTCGAACGGCTGAAGCTTTATGAAGCTAAGCAAATAGACCGTCTTCTGTTTGAGCAAAAAAGACTTGAGTCGGTTGTACACAGCTTTGAGGATGGAATAATTTTCGTCGATGAAAATAAGGAAGTTGTCCTGGTAAACGATACCATCCTGCAGATAACCGGACTGAAAGAAAAAGATATTCTGCATCGCAGCATAACCGGTGTAGCAAATCAGAATGATTTGATACGGGAAATATATAAGTCTATTAATATTAAAACGCTGGAAGAAGAAGCCGAGATAAAGCCGATTAGAATTGCCCGCGATGGAAAGGAATCTTTCTTTAATATTGAAAGCGAAAAAATCGTTACTTATTCTGAGTCTGAAAAGAAAGAGGCGTTTATCGGCAATCTTATCCTGCTTAGAAATATTACTAAGTTTCAGGAAAGAGATACTGCGAAAACAAATTTGCTTGCAACTGTCTCGCATGAATTAAAGACTCCGCTTTCGTCTATCAATCTTAGCTTAAGATTGCTGGACGATAAAAGGTTCGGCGAGCTGAACAGCGATCAGAAAGAAGTTGTAAATTCACTGAAGCAGCAGAGCAACAGACTTTCGCGAGTTATAAATGAGCTTCTCGATTATTCACAGATAGAAACCGGAAATATAAAATTAAAATTCTCTTCAGTTAAGCCGGACGAGGTGCTGGACATCGGTATGACGGCTTTGATGATGCAGGTCTCTGAAAAAAATCTTAACCTGCAGACATATATCGAAGATAATCTGCCTGAGATAAGAGTTGATCTTGAAAAGCTTGTATTCGTTTTTATTAATATCTTAAATAATGCCGTCCGATTTTCTCCCAACGGAAGCGAAATAAATATTGAAGTAAGAAAAGTTGACAGCGACGTTGAATTCTCAATCAAAGATAACGGACAGGGAATATCCAAAGAAGACTGCGACAAATTATTTCAAAGATTCACGCAGGTTGGAAATAAATCCAAACGCGGCTGGGGGCTGGGTCTGGCAATCTCGAAAGAATTTATGCAGGCGCAGAACGGCAAGCTCCGTGTTGAAAGCGAGCTTGGCAAGGGAAGCAAATTTACTTTCTCTGTGCCGGGGATAGTATAAATTAAATTCATTTCTTTATACTGCTTTGATAATAAATTTAAGAGTAGAAATATTTTTTTGATATTAATTTTATTTTGTATTTTGTAATAACATTTACCGCACTTCTTATTGCAATTGCGGATTGCAGCCGGTAATGGGAAAGCCTTTTCTTATTAACGGTGTTTTCATGTTAGTTTAATTTAAAATTCTTTTAATTAATTTTTTGGGAGTTATCATGAAAAACTTAATCCGTGTTTCTATCTTTTTTGTTCCTCTTTTTATTTTTGCTGTTATATTGCAAAGCTGCAGCAATGAAAGTTCAATCACCTCATGAAAAGAATAAGTTTGTTCGCGCTAATTTCATTAATATTTATTGGTTGTTCATCTACATATACAATAAAGGACTTTTCCTCAAAGGAAAAGTTTTACAATGATTTTAATAATTCTGTTAAAGACAGAAATGTAGAAATAACTTTTACCAATGATAGTTCCTTTGCTTCTAATAATAGAGTAGCTGTCATAGGAGATTCACTATATTCATTAATCCAATATGTTGTCAAAGCCAATGCAAAAATATCTTTGTCTCAATTAAAGGAAATAAATTACACTGACAATAGAAACACGTCAGCTATGCTTACATTAAAAGACGGGGAAAAACTGCAAGCCGAAAATATTCAACCGGAAAATGATACATTAACATTTATAGAGGTAAGTACTCTGTATGCACCCGCTGCTTTAGCACCATTAGATAAGTTAAAGACAGTAAGCTACAAGAATAGATTGTGGGGTATGCCGGAAGGATTTCTTATTGGCATACCGTCTGGTTTGATCTTAGGCATCATGATTGGCACAAGCATAGAGAGTAGCAGCAGCAGTAATCAATCAGGTACGCCGAGTCTCTTTGAGTTCTATGGCCCTTATATGGGCGCAGTTGTAGGCACTTTTGCAGGATGGCTAATTGGCAGAACTTATACTTATAAATTTAATCCTTAGCCTAATATTTATTTCAAAGCGCCGTAAAATTCTTTGCGGCGCTATATAACAAAGGTAATTATTATGAAGATCATTTATTTAGCTTCAACAATATTTTCGTTTATACTTGTAGGCTGTTCGTCAACATACACGTCAAGCGATTTTTCCTCTAAACAAAAATTTTATGATGACTTTAACAATTTTGCGGCAAGCAAGAGCCTCGATGTGGAACTTACAAATGACAGCACTATTTCTGTCAACAACGGTTTTATTCTTGATGACACTCTTTATGCTCCTGGATTCCGAATAGACAGAAAGTCCGGGAAAATTGCTGTGGCTGATATTGAAAAAATAAATTATTCCGGAAGTGATTATAAATCGGCAAATCTGCTCTTGAAAAACGGCAGCCAAATATTTGTCGAGGAAATAAATATTGCCAACGATACATTGAACTACACGTACTCAAAAAAAATAATAACGCAAGATGCGGTTATTCCTTTGACAAAACTAAAGAAAGCAAGCTATAAAAATAGATGGTTTAGTACTCCATCTGGTTTCCTTGGCGGCGCATTGATTGGTGCATACATTGGCTCTAAAATTCCATTTTATAGGAATCACACAGATATGGCAACAGGCAAAGAGGTCCCTGATCTTGATCCTACAAAAGGTGGGATTATCGGATTAGGTTCGGGAGTAATTATAGGTACGGTTACAGGCTGGCTGATAGGTTATTCATACACATATCAATTCAACCCTTAAAATAATATTTATTTCCAAGCGCCGTAAAATTATTTGCGGCGCTTTTCGTTTTAATTTGCTTTTGTTTAATATGTTCAAGCGCAATTTAGAATATTTTTCAAAGTATAAAACAACGGCTTTGAATTAGAGTCATCACTAAACTGAAATAGTCTAAAGTTGCGAAAATAAGCTAAAATCCCTTCCGCCGAAGCATCTTCCCTTATTTTGAAGCATTAATCCTTCCGGCGAAGCATCATTCCTTCTCTCCGCAGCATTAATGCTGGCACCGGAAGCATTAATCCTTCCTCTCGAAGGAATTTTCTTGCCTTGTGCAGAAAAATTGCTGCCAGCGGAAGGATTAACCCTTCGGATGGAAGGAACTTTCCTTGCAGCTTAAGGAACATTGCTCCGGCGGGAAGGAATGTTCCTTGTTAATGAAGGAATATTCCTTCGGATCGAAGGAATTTCCCTTCCCGAGAAGCATTAATGCTTCCGGCGAAGCATTATTCCTTAAAATTTAGCATTAATCCTTAAATTCCAGCAATCTCTCTTCTAAGCGAGCAATATTGATGCTTTGAATCTGACAAACAGACAAAAACCTGACATGATGTAGGTTTTAGGTGGAAATTGCACCAAAAAGGTCGAATTTCCACCTTCTTTGTGCGTGACCGCACGATTTACATGGAAATTCCATCTAAAAGATAGAAGTGAATATGTCTTTAGGGGAAATTCCAACTGTAAGATAGGATGATGTAACTTTTTTGTGAATGTTCGCACGATTAGAATGGAAATTCTATCTCAAACTAACATGCTTATATTCTATAGAAGCAAATTCCATTTAAATGATAGATGAATGAATTTTTAGAAAAAAGGAGTAGGTGTTTTTGGGATCAAAATTATTAAACGCTATATAGCATTATATCGTTGCGGGAAAACGATCTTTCCTCATTAATATTTAACCAGCCCTCACTTAATATGTATGAAAAATGTTATATATTAAAAATCAAATTACCAAAAATATTTGCTGCATAATTTTATAAATCTTAAGGAAGCGATATGAATAATTATTTCCGGCTTGACGCGGTGCAGAGCTTATGCAAAAGAGACAGACTAAAAAGATTGAAAGAATTTTTCGTTAAAAACTTCTTAACATTTGGGATAATATTTTTCTTCGTTGTTCCAGTTCATAGTCAAAATATTTCAACAAAGATGTACGATGGAATGAAATGGCGATTGGTGGGACCGTTTCGTGCAGGCTGGGCTACAATGTCGGCAGGCGTGCACGATTCTCTGAATACATTTTACTTCGGTTCTGCCGGCGGAGGCGTTTGGAAAACAAGCGATGCCGGAAGAACATGGCATGCTTTAATGCAGCATGAGCCTTCATCTTCAATTGGCGCTATTGCAGTTGCTCCTTCAAATGGAAATATTATTTATGTAGGTACGGGGCAGGTAGCGCTGCGGTACGATATTCTTTCCGGCGACGGCGTTTATCGCTCTACTGATGCCGGAAATTCATGGCAGAATATCGGGCTTAAGAAAACCCGCCACATTGGACGAATAATCGTCGATCCAAGCGACCCTAACAAAATAATAGTTGCTGCATTAGGACAGGTGTTTGCGTCAGACAATGACCGCGGAATATATGTTTCTTCCGACGGAGGAAAAAATTGGAAGCACACTTTATTTGTAAATGATTCTACCGGAGCGGTTGATCTTGCTTCCGATCCTGCTAAACCATCAATTATATATGCAGCTTTGTGGCAAATGCAAATGCATCCCTGGCTTGATTATTTTGATTCGGAAACAGGAAATGGTTCGGGCATTTATAAAAGCGATGACGGCGGCGAGCATTGGAAAAAGCTTTCCGGCGGAGGTTTGCCAAACGGCGCCCTGGGAAGAATTGGTTTAGCTGTGGCAGATAACTCCGGCGGCAAAATAATTTATGCAACAATTATTGCTAAGGACGGTATGAGCGGATTGTACCGTTCAAATGACGGAGGAGATACATGGCAGTTCGTAAATAAAGACGGCGCTCTTGCAAATTCTTATTTCAGCAGGATAACTGTTGATCCTAAAAATCCGGATATAGTTTATGTAATGGGCAGATCGATCAGCCGCTCTGAAGACGGAGGAAAAACTTTTACATTCTTTAAAGGCGCTCCCGGCGGAGATGATTATCATTTTCTCTGGATAAATCCCGATAACGCTAATTATATGATAACAGCTTCAGATCAAGGAGCGGTTGTTACCGTGAACGGCGGCGCAAGCTGGTCAAGCTGGTATAATCAGCCGACCGGGCAGTTCTATCATCTTGCCGCTGATGACAGGTTCCCTTATCGAATATACAGCGGGCAGCAGGATAACGGCACAATAGAAATTTTAAGCCGTGGTCCTTACGGCGTAATTGAAGATAAAGACTGGCATCCGGTCGGAGGCGACGAACGCGATTACGACGTTCCAAAACCCGGCGATCCGGATATGGTATTCGGCAGCGGGCTAGGCGGAACTATTTCACGCTTTGATGAAGTAACAAGACAATCGGGTGGAGTAGCTCCCTGGCCTGTTTCAAGCTACGGCGCGTTTCCTCCTTCTGTACGCTACCGTTATACATGGATTACTCCGCTTGTGTTCTCTCCGGTTGGAAAGCATACATTATACTTTGCGTCTCAATATTTATTTAAATCAAACGACAACGGTAATAATTGGAATATCATAAGTCCCGATTTGTCAGGTAAATCTTTAAATCCTGATTTAAAAAAGAACAGCGAACCGGGATTAGAGCAAGCGTTAAAAGGCGGCTTTGGAGTAATATTCTGCATAGCTCCATCGCCTATTACGGAAAAAGAAATATGGGTCGGAACAGACGACGGACTAATTCAGCTTACTACTGACGGCGGAAAAAACTGGAAGAATGTAACTCCTGCATCAATTCCTAACTGGGCGCGAATAGACGTTGTCGATCCTTCTCCTTTTTCTATGAGCACTGCTTATGCTGCGGCAAATACGCATCGACTCGGTAAGTATGTCCCGCTTATTTTTAAGACAGATGATTTTGGAAAGCATTGGACTAAGATAACAAGCGGCTTGCCGGAAGATGAATTTGTAAATGTAGTTCGATCCGACACGAAGCAAAAAGATTTGCTGTTTGCAGGGACCAATAGAAGCGTTTATGTTTCATTTAATGACGGCGCAAACTGGCATCCTTTGTCTCTAAATTTTCCTACGACTGATGTTACCGATCTGCTTGTTCACGGTAATGACCTAATAGCATCAACTCAAGGAAGAGCAATCTGGATTCTCGATGATCTTGAACCTCTGAGAGAAATTGCGAAAGGAATTAATCCCAGCGATAATTATCTTTTTAAACCCGCTTCAGCATGGCGGCTTCGCGGCGATGAAAACAGAGACACGCCCTGGCCTCATGAAACTCCGCTCGGCACAAATCCTCCCGACGGCGCAGTTATAGATTACTTGCTGCCTAATAATGCTAAAGCATTGTCTCTTACAATACTTGATATGAACGGACTCGTAATAAGAAAATTCTCTCCCGGAGAAGAAGAAAAGAACCTTCCTTCAAGCAGATATTTTGAAAAGGGATGGGTTCCTGAAAAAGAAAATATCTCCACCGCAAGCGGCATGCATAGATTTGTTTGGGATTTAAGATACGAAAGACCTCCGGCATTGTTCTATCATTATTCAATTGGTGCGCTGTGGGAAGACCGCACTCCGCTTATGCCGCAAGGCTCGCTCGTGCTGCCGGGAAAATATACTGCCGAGCTTAATGTCGACGGCAAAAAATATGTACAGCAGTTTGAAGTGAAAATGGATCCGAGAGTTCATGTCTCTCTTGCGGACTTGAAACAACAATTGCAATTCGCGCAGGTAATTGATTCGGGTTTAACCCATACGGTTGAAGCGCATAATGAAATTGAAAATGTAATAAAGAATAACAAAGGCAAGATTTCAAATGCGCAGTTAGATTCATTATCGGCTATTGCCGATAAAGGTGAGAATAACCTTTCCTCTATTGCTGAAGTTCTTGCCGGACTCGTATCAACTGTGCAGAGTGCAGATGCTGCGCCTACACAAGGTCAGCATGATGTTTACAATTATTATAATAAGCAGCTTCAAATACGTCTCGAAGAACTGAAAAGGATAAAGAAAAAAATGAACTAGATATGCATGCAGTAGCACAGACTTCCCGCTTCGACATCAGCCGTCTTGCTTTGCTGACGAAGCGGAAAGCCTGCGCTGAGTTGTCAAATTTTTTTTTTGCTCAGCTTTGTACATGAACAAACGTTTGTTAAATAAAGTTTCCATAGATAGTATTTGAGTGACGAAGAAATTTCTTTTGTTTAACTAAAATTAATATTATAATTTTACTAAAGAATAATACCAGAATATGAAGTAAGTAAAACTAATGAGTAAAGAAATGGAATACATAAGAACAAGTGACGGCAAAGATATAAAGGTAATTATCTCTATCTCTGAATATGAGAAGATGAAAGAGAAGGTTAAAATTATAGATAAATTGGAAAAGTTGAATTTATCTTTTGATGATTTAATTGATTTAGCTTTAATAAAACAAACAAGGGGTGAGGATTCAATTCCGCTGTCCGCTTATTTGAAAAATGGAAATTGAGTTAAGAAAATCCGCTGTTAGAGACCTGGATAAAATTAATTCTAAGGATAAAAAAAGAATTTTAAATTCGATTAACTCACTCAAAAATTTTCCGCAGACTTCTAATATAAAACATTTAGTTGCTTCAGATACTGCTTATCGGATGAGGGTGGGTAACTACCGTGTTTTGTTTGACCTGATAAATAATACTGTATTCATTGCAAGAATATTGCAGCGTAAAGACGCATATAAGTAAAAAATTTTAAATTATACTGAAGCAATTCAAAACCATTCAATTCTTTATCATTCTCAATTTTCGCCGAGAGCAAAGTTTACTATTGCCGAAGCGTGTATAAAAGTAGTATCAAAAATCGGAACCGGACAGTCTTCCTGCTTTATGAGTATCGGAATTTCAGTGCATCCCAACACTATTCCCTCCGCTCCTTCTGAAATTAGCTGATTAATAATTCCAAGATACCTCTGCCTCGTTTCCTCTTTAAAAATATCTTTTGCCATCTCGTCGAGAATAGAAGAATGAATGAACTTCCGCTCTTCTAATTCGGGTATCAAAGTTTCGATGTTGTATCGTGACAGCTTATCTTTATAAAAAGATTGTTCCATAGTTATTTGAGTTCCAAGGAGTCCAACTTTCTTAAAATTATACTTCGAGACCACATCGGCTGTCTCTTCTGCAATATTAATAATTGGCACTCTTATAATCGATTGGATCTCATCGGCAATAATATGCGGAGTGTTTGCGCAGAAGGCGATACAATCTGCTCCTGCTTTCTCAAGATTTTGGGATATATCCGAAAATTTCTTCCTGATTTCTCCCCATTCATTTGGATCAATGGGCGGATTGAATTCCGCAAAGTTTACAGAGTAAAGAAGAATCTTTGCTGAGCTTAATCCTCCCAGCTTTTGATTTACCTGTTGATTTATTAATCTGTAATAATCAACTGTGGATACCCATGTAGTCCCACCAATTAAACCTATCGTTTTCATTTTAATGCTTTCGAAAAAAGTTTATAAAAATTATAATATCTTTAAAATATATTTTGAAGAACAAGTTTGATTTAATAACAGTAATTAAAAAACATTTTAGTTATGTGCCTGCATCAATATAACTTTTAACTTTTCTTACAATCAAAAAGTCAGCTTTTGTTCATGATCCAACTTAATGAATTTAGAATCGCGAGTAAACAAAAAATATTTATTCCAAAGTTTCAACTTTGAAGTTTTAATTATCGTGCAGGCTACAAGTTCTCCTGTCTGTCTGCATTATACTTCTCACATAGAAATAAAAAATTTTCAGAGTATCTTTAGTAAATCAAAATTCAAATTTAACTTTAAGAGATTCCAATTAAGAAGATGAATCCATGGCGCGGCTTAAAAAACTTGCCTGGCGAAATGTGGACTTTGTTTTTCACGACGCTTATTAATCGTTCTGGTACGATGGTGCTGCCTTTCCTCGCGATATATCTGACAAATGTCAGGCATACATCTGTAGGGCAGGCTGGATTAGTACTTGCGTTTTACGGCATCGGATCGCTTATTACTTCGCCTGTAATCGGACGAATCGCAGACAGGTTCGGCAAAGCTAAAATAATGATTTTGTCTCTTTTATTTTCCGGCTTGATGCTGTTCATATATCCGCTGATAAAAGATTATGCTTTTGTATTAACCGTTACGCTTGTTTGGGCAATTATAAACGAGGCTTTCAGACCGGCAAATCTTTCGTTCATCTCCGAAGTTGTGCCGCCGGAGCAGCGCAGACCTGCATTCGCTCTTAACCGGCTTGCCGTAAACCTCGGTATGAGCGTTGGACCTGTTGTAGGCGGACTGCTGATATTAATTAATTTCAATCTTATCTTTTACGTTGATGGATTAACTTCTATCATTGCCGGAATTTTTCTTCTGAAAGCAAGCAAAAAATTCCATGAGGTGCATTACCAAATTAAAGAAGAAGCAAAATCTAAACTACACCGAACAGCGTTTGATATTTTTAAAGATAAAAGTTTTTTGTTTTTCATACTTTCTTTACTGCCTGTGCAGTTGGTATTCTTTCAACTGCAGGCGTCTCTCCCGCTTTTTGTTGTACGAAATCTCGGTTTGCCTGCATCAAGGTTTGGAATGCTTATAGCGGTCAATACAGTTATAATAATATTTGTCGAAGTTCCTTTGAATAATCTTATAATAAAATGGGAGCATAGAAGAAATTTATTCTTAGGATCGATATTGTGTGCAATAGGATTCGGCGGGCTGGCGTTTACATCAAACATTTACGATCTAATAGTTATGATTGTAATCTGGACTTTCGGCGAGATGATACTTTTTCCTGCAAGCGCGGCTTACGTCTCGGAAATTTCTCCGCCGGATAGAAGAGGCGAGTACATGGGATATTATCAAATGCTTTTCAGTTTCTCTTTCTCTTTCGGACCGTGGTTCGGCACTATGATCTATCAATTTTACGGTGCTTCTGTTTTGTGGACGATGACTTTTATTTTTGGAGTTTTGTCCGGACTGCTGATGCTGAATTTAAAACACGGCAAACAATTGGAACTTGCCGAAGCCGGGGAATAAAATTAGTCGCTAAGCTTTCTAATTACTTCTCTAATTATCTGCGATGTGATTCCCCATATTATTTCTCCTGAAACTTTATAGACAAACAATTCGTGTTTTCTCCCGCGCCATATTTTTGAATATCGCGAAGGTATTCCAAGCTTCTCAGCAGGAAAGCTTATAAATGTTTTACCGTTCTCATCGATATCTTCTGGATTAAACTGCATTCTTACGTAATATTGTTCCGGCTGATTATTTATAAAATAAGAAACCGGTACGGTAAAAATTTTTTCAACTTCGTTTTTGTCATAATTAAGCTTGCCGGGATCATCCACATTAAGCACTGCAATAAACGGATCGACTGTTACGCCCATCGGTCCAATAAAGGTATCAAGCTGTCCTACAATTTCTATGTCGGATTTTTCTACTCGGATTTCTTCGATTGTCTCGCGAACGGCAGTATCTAAATAGTTAGAGTCAATCGATTCGTCAAATTCTCCGCCGGGAAAACTAATCTCGCTGCCCTGCCTGATATGCGCCGAACGTTTTTCAAATAGGAAGTGATATTCTTTGTTTAGTAATATCAATGGTATCAATACCGCAGAGTTGAAATACTTATTTTTATCCAGTATACCGGGTACTTTAGGCAGGTTTGATTTTAATCTAACAAGATCTTTGTCGTTCATTTTCTTATTACTAAAAATATTCAATCATCTACGTTCACGACTTCTTCAGCTTTGAAAGGGAATTTGAAATAATAAAAATTATCATCTTCCGACGTTATATTATTTCTTGTCAGAACAAATTTCTCAATTTCATTGTGTGATTTTCTCTTGAAGGGAAGATAAAGCATATCTTCAAAATAATATTTTGGGAGACGGATAATCTTATGGCTTACAAGATAAGCCATATCGATTAAAATTTTTCTCGTAAAATTGTTTTCGTCTTTTCGCAGATATATTGTTCTCATAGCGTTAAAAAAATCAGAATGAAAATAATAGATTAAATTCTAAGTTATTAGGTCCCACCGAAGGAAAAATTCTTAGGCTTGATTGTTCCTCGTTGTCTATCCAGGTATTTTTATTTGTTTTAACGGGAGCCACAATATTGCCGAAGGTGTAGCCTAAAAAATAGGCAAGGGGCAAATCGCTGTACCAATGCATGCCCTTATTAACTAAAGAAAATCCAAGCAAGCCGAGAAGCGGATAGCCGACGGGTCTTATCCATTTTTGATCGGGGTAATTATTAGCAATGACAGTTAGAATAGCCGTGGCTGTCGATAAATGTCCGGATGGAAAAGAATAATACCGCGGCTGATTTTTTTGATATTCCTTTATGCTCGGCATAAATAACCAATCGCCGCCGCTTTCAGATGAAGCTGCGGGGCTCTGCCTTCCTGTTATTCTTTTTAATAGCTGCACGAAAACTCCGGTTGCCAGAACAGCTTCTGCAATATTGCTGCCTGTACGGATTGCGGTTTGATCGTTAAAAACTAATCCGGCGGCGGCAAATGCAGCGGCACCCGCAAATTGATAAGCGCCGTTGCCGAAGTTTACTACGAAATTAGAAGTCCTATGATCTAAAGGCGATTTAAGAAATAATCTATGCTGCGCCGCCCAGCCTCTTTGATCGACAAACATTAAAGAACCAGTGAGTGCGGCTATGCCAATATAGCTTGGAATCATTTTTTCATTAACTGCATCTTTAAAAAATGTTGCATAGTCTGAGGGAACGTTAGTAACCATCTGGTACCATTTTACATTTTGTTCAGCAGCTTCATTCTGGCTCTGCTGATGCGTCTCACTTGCAGTTGAGTCTTTAGAACTTGAACTACTTTTTGTTTGCACCGCGTAAGTGTATTGCAAAGACAAAAGTGAAATTAAAATTACTAGTGTAATGTTTGATTTACTCATCTATCGAATTTTTTATTTGTAAAAACTTTTTTTAATTAAAAAGAATATGAAAATTGAACGCCGCTGCGTCGGTTTGAAATAAACGGCAAAAGAAATAATTGTGCAATATCTTTCTCGGAAGAATTATCCTTAAGACTTCTTTGCGAAATTATCATTCCGAACTCGTATCCGAGAAACACTGCAAGCGGATAATCGCTGTACCAATGTATTCCCTGGTTAACCATGCTTACTGCAAGCAGAGCGGAAACGCTGTATGCCAGTGGTCTGATCCACTTAACCTCGGGATAATTTTCTGCGATAACGGTGAAGGCGGCGAGTGTTGTTGTTAAATGTCCTGATGGGAATGCATCATATGAAGGGACGTGTTTGTGGTAATCAATTTGATTAGGGAAAAACCGCCACTCTCCTCCCGGCATAGTTGAAACATAGGGGCTTTGTCTGCCCGTGATGTGCTTTAACAATTGCACAACAGCACCACTGGCTAAAACAGCTTCCACGACTTCGCTGGCAGTTCTTAATGCGCGGTAATCTTTTGCTATTAATCCATACACTGCAAATGCTCCTGCAATGCTGAATTGTGAGCTGCCGTCTCCGAAATCTACAAACAAGTCGGATATATTCTTATGTATTTGTGATTGATTATAAAAATTATCAGAAGCTTTCCAAGTCTTCTCATCTGTCATAATTAAACCAGCAGTTAACACAGCTATCCCCGTGTAAATCGGAATTTTCTCAATGCGAATATCTATATGATAAAAGCTAACCATATCTTCAGGCAAATTAGTTATCATCTCGTACCACTTGGGTGCAGAAACATTTTTCATTTTAACTAACGATGAATTGTGCTCGTTATATTTTATAGTATCAATTTTGCCAGCTAGTTTCTCGGCATGGACAGCTTTGCTATTGTTTTCAACTGTATCAACAATTTCTATATTATCATTAAAAGCATTCAAAAATAGAATTCCTTCATTAAAGCAAGCTAAATTTATATTGTCCTTATTTTTTAATTTATTTTCCAAAGCATAAATTTCGTATGTATATACAAAAAAATAGTAAAACATAAACAAGACAATTAGATTTTTCATATTATCTTATAAGATTTATTTTAATATACGAGAAATTATCCTATTTTTTTATGATATTAATTATAAGTAAAATCTTTATGAGTTATTTCACTTCCGAAAAGAATTTTATTTTTGTAAAAGAAATTTATTAAACGACTATTCTTGATTTTTTTTATGGCGAATTTTTATTGAAGAAATTTATATACCTATCATTGTTTACCAATTCTAAATTAGGTGAGAGTCCTTATGTATTTAATTAAACACTTCGCCAATTAGCATTCCATTAATGAAAATAATTCCCGGAACAAATCAATATATTATATGAAGCTGTCAGAATTACGCCCAGATGAATTAGTTAACGAAATAAAAAAATTAAAAAGTGAGCTTAATAAATCGGAGTTGATAATAAAGTTCTTAAGAGATCAAGTTAAAAGCTCTAACAAAAATCAAACAGGCGAGCTGCATGATTTGTATAAACTTATTTTTAATAAAATGCTCAACGGCTTTGCTTTGCTTGATATAATCTATAATAGTAAAAAAGAGCCGGTTGATTTTAGAGTTGCAGAAGTAAACGAGAGCTTTGAAAAAATTACAGGGACAAAGTCTGAAAAAATAATTGGTTTGAGTTTTACTTCGTTTATGCCGGCTGCTGAAGGCTATTGGACTCAAACATTTCGCGAGGCAGTTTTATCCGGCACGGTTAGGCATTTTGAAAATTATTCGCCGGATTTAAAAAAATATTTGGAAGTGATAGCATTCCTTCCTCAGAAAGAAAAACTTGCTGTTGTCTTTGCGGATGTAACTGAAAGAAAATCAGCGGTTGAGAAGATCATCGGTCTGAATAGAATTTATTCCGTGCTTAGCAATATAAATCAAACCATTGTGAGAGTTCGCGACAAGCAAAAACTGTTTGAATCAGTCTGTAACATTGCGGTGAAATACGGATTGTTTAAATTCGTTTGGATCGGTATAAATGACAGTGCGTCTCAGAAAATTGCTCCGATCAAATGGAAAGAAGCGGAAGATAATCGCAGTATTGCCGATGCTCTCGTATTGAATCAAGAAATTTTTAATTGCTCGCCGACTCAAATTAAAGACGGAACATTTATCTGCAACGATATCCGAAGCTCAAACTTTGACCAAAGGTGGAAAGAAAATTCGTTAAGGCTTGGTTTGAATTCCTGCGGCTCATTTCCTATCAAAATAGACGACAAGATTATCGGCTCAATAAATTTTTACAGCAAAGATAAAAATGTTTTTAATATTCTCGAGATTGATTTACTTCTTGAATTGTCTCTAGACCTTGGCTTCGCAATCGAATTCATCGAACATGAAGAACAAAAAAAAGAAGCTGAAAAATTATTAAGCTTAAGTGAAGAAAGGTATAGAAGTCTTTACCAAAACGCGCCGGTAGGAATTTATAGAACAACTTACGACGGCAGGTTTATTTTTGCAAACCCCGCTTTTGTGAAATTAGTAAAGTACGACAGTTTTGAGGAACTTGCTTTGAGGGAAGCAAAGGAGTTTTATAAAAAACCGGAGGCAAGAGAGAGATTTACTTCACTCTTAGAAAAAGAAGAAATTATCTTCGGTTATGAAAGTGAAATTGTAGCAAAGGACGGGACCATAATTTATATCCGGGAAAACGTAAGATCGTTCAAAGATTCTAACGGCAGTGCAGTTGTCTATGAAGGCTTTGTTGAGGACATAACCGAGACTAAATTGGCAAAATTGGAATTACGCTACAGCGAAATAAAATATAAGGAACTTACCGAACTTCTCCCGCAAACTATTTTTGAAGTCGATGCAAACGGCAAACTTACTTTTACAAATAAAAGCGGGATGCAGGCTTTTAAAATTACCGAGGAAGATTTCTTCCGCGGTATTAATGTAATTGATTTTATTTCATCCGAAGACAAGGAGCGGGCGTTTAGTGATATAAAGAAAGTTCTGAGCGGCGAGAAACGCTCAACCGGTACGGAATATAATGCAATTAGAAAAGACGGCTCCGTGTTTCCGGTGATTATTTATTCCAATTGCATCCATAGGAAAGACAAAGTAGTCGGTCTTAGGGGTTTTATTATTGATATTACCGAAAGGAAAATTGCAGAGCGCCAGCTTATTAACGCAAAACAAAAAGCGGAAGAAATGAATAAGCTAAAATCAAGCTTCCTCGCCAATATGAGCCACGAGCTTAGAACACCGTTGATAGGAATTCTCGGCTTTGCGGAAATTCTATCTAAAGAAATAGCGCAGATGGAATTAAATGAAATGGCAAACATCATCCACACAAGCGGCAACAGGCTTCTTGAGACATTAAATCTCGTTCTCGATTTTTCAAGAATCGAATCAAATAATTACGATATGAAAATAGTACCCGTAAAAATAATTAAGCCGTTAACTGAAGCCGTAAAATTTTTCTGGAATTTTGCTGCTAAAAGAAATCTTTATTTGAAAATTGAAACTCAAGATGATTCAATAACTGCTAAGATTGACGAGGGATTGTTTATTCAGGTGCTGAACAATCTTTTGAACAATGCGATAAAGTTTACAAACGTCGGAGGCGTACTAATTTCATTTGACAAAGAAAAGATCGATGGTGAAGGATGGGCTGTAATAAAAATAAAGGATACCGGGATAGGAATTCCGGAAGGAAGTCTCCAAATAATTTTTGAAGAATTCAGGCAGGTCAGCGAAGGTATAAATAGAAACTACGAGGGAACAGGATTAGGCTTAACAATTACAAAACGCTTTGTGGAATTGATGAATGGAAAAATTTCTGTAGAAAGCGTTTACGGCAAAGGCTCGACATTTATTTTGCATTTGCCTTTAGCCGAAGATGAAAACGCCGGAAGATGCTTGAATATTATTAAAGATAATACGCCGGTACTTCCTAAAATATTAGTTGTGGAAAATGAAAAGATAAGTTATGAATTAATAAGGCTGACATTAAAGAAATTATGCGACATTGATTGGGTTGAAAGCGGAGCGAGTGCAATTGAGTTTGCTAAGAGACAAAAATATTCTGCAATAATTATGGACATTGGGCTTGGCTACGGTATGACTGGTCTTGAGGCAACAGGAGAAATAAGAAAAATTCCCGGCTATGAAAACATTCCCATTGTTGCGCTTACCGCATTTGCAATGTACGGCGATAAGGAAAAATTCTTAGAGGAAGGCTGCACACACTATTTGTCAAAACCCTTTACAAAAGATGAACTAACATTTTTAGTCAAGGATATGCTTGGCATTTCCTAATTTAGTGGGCGCTAGTGGATTCGAACCACTGACCTCCTGCGTGTGAAGCAAGCGCTCTAACCAACTGAGCCAAGCGCCCCTTGTATTCCTAAAATTATATTCAAAATTTGTATGCGCAAATTTAATAAGTTTTTTAAATAAATAATTAAACCCTCCATCATTTTTTTCTTGTGTTATTTAAAAATTTCATTTATAGTTTGAGCAGCAAATTTTAGCTTATAGTTAATTCCGATTCTTTTTATAAAATTCTGGAGTTGGTACTATGAAAGGCTCTATCCTTATTTATGTTATTTGCGCAGTTTCTATTTTGATATTTAACTCATGCTCGACGTCCTATCAGCAGTCTTTTGCAAAAAGCGAAAATGTGGGAAGATATACCGGAATATTTCCGTACAGGAATGATTCTAAACAGCTCGACCAAATCAGCAGTTCTATCCAGCGCGTCTCTACTTTAGCTTTATATGAAGTGTACTTGTTCAGCGAAAATAGTAATATAAAAGCAGCAGATCTAGATGACGAGTTTATTAAGGCAAACTTTGTAAAGAAAACAGGCATGGATAAATCAACCTCCGGAACGGCAGTTTTAATTTATTCGGATAACGGTAAAGTAGGACTTTTAACTTGCGCTCACGTTGTTGATTTTCCCGATACGATTATTTCTTACTTCTCTAATGAAAACGGAACGTACACAGATAAAGTTGCAAGCATTGCGTTTAAGAAAAAAGAATTCGTTTATATCGCCGGGTTCCCAAAAGGCAGTGAAGTTAAAATAATTTTTATGGATAGAAATTCTGACCTTGCTTTGCTTGGTCAGAATTATTCTGAAAAATATTTATTAGATTTTCCCGTGCTTAGCTGCGGCTACGGCAAAGCAAAAGAATTGGACCTTGCCAGTTTCGTGTATGTTGTCGGATTCCCATTAAACTATAAAATGGTTTCGCAAGCAATTGTAAGCAGCCCGAATTATGACAAGAACGGTTCATTCTTCATCGATGCTGTAATCAATCGCGGATACAGCGGCGGCGCAGTTCTGGCTGTAAACAGCGAGACCTCAAGATTTGAATGGGTTGGAATCGTTGACTGGGTTGCCGAAGAAAATCAAAATATTTTAGAGCCTCCTTCCGCTGATGAAAGCTTAGTCTATAACCCGCTGGTTCCTTATAAAGGAGAACTTTACGCAAAGCAAATGAAAGTTATCAAATATGGTATTACTAAAATTGTATCAATGGAAGAGATTGAAAACTTCCTTATGAAGAATAAAAATTATTTCATTAATGCAGGCTATTCGTTCTCGATTTATAAATAATTAATACAATTGCGGTATTTGACAAATGAACAATTTAATATTACTTTTGTGCAAGCTTATTTTAAATATATGAAAATCAACAATAAATATTTTTTTACAAACTGTTTCACCACAACAATGCACACCCCGAAGACTCTCTACGGCGGCTGAAGCACGGTTGTGTAAAGTAATAAGATTAAAAACCGGCTTCAGAGATGAAGCCGGTTTTTTTTTACCCTTATCATTTGAATGCATTGAAAGAAAAATAAAATATGAAAGTTCTAAAGTTTGGCGGATCTTCTGTCGGGAATCCCGAAAGAATTAAAAATGTTATTGAAATTATTAAACGATCTATTCATTCAAACAGAAAAATTGCTGTAATATTTTCCGCTTTCCAGGGAGTAACTGACGAATTAATTAAAATTAGTAATCTCGCCGCTGCGGGCAACGGTGAGTATTTTGAGATGTATAAATTATTGGAAAAGAAACATCTCCAAATTGCTAAAGAACTTCTCAACGTGAAAACCCAGAGCAACTCTCTCGCAAATGTTAAATTAAATTTGAATGAACTTGAAGACGTTCTGCATGGCGTTTATTTGGTAAAAGAATTGTCTGCCAGAACTTTAGATTTTATTTTGAGCTTCGGCGAAAGACTTTCTGCTTATGTTATTTCTCAAGCTTTAAAAGATAACGGCGTCGACTGCGAGTTCCTTGACAGCCGGCAGCTTATAAAAACAGACGAAAACTTTGGAGCGGCGAAAGTAGATTTTGCATCAAGCAATGACAACATAGTTAAATATTTTAACTCGCATAAAAAATTCCAGGTGATTACGGGCTTTATTGCTTCAACCAAAAGCAAAGAAACCACAACACTTGGCAGAGGCGGCTCTGATTATTCTGCTTCTATTTTTGCTTCCGCTTTAAACGCAAAAGAAATTGAAATATGGACCGATGTTGACGGCGTTCTTACCGCCGATCCTAAAAAAGTTAAGAAAGCCTTTTCGTTAAAGAACCTTACCTACGAAGAAGCAATGGAACTTTCCCACTTCGGCGCAAAAGTTATTCATCCGCCGACAATGCAGCCTGCGCTTGATAAAAAAATCCCGATAAGAATTAAAAATACTTTTAACCCGTTATTTGAAGGAACGGTAATTAACGGAAAGAGTGAAGCGAATGATTATCTTATAAAAGGCATTTCGTCTATCGATAATATTTCTCTTATAAGAATTCAAGGCGGCGGAATGGTCGGTGAAGCAGGATTGGCGCAAAGAATTTTTGCCGCGCTTGGCACTAAAAAAATAAATATTATTTTGATTACTCAAGCTTCGTCTGAACATTCGCTTTGCTTTGCAATACTTCCCAACGATGCTGAAGCCGCGGTAAAAGCAATTCAATCCGAGCTTCATTATGAAATTAATGAAAAGAAAATCTACGATCCGATAGTTGAAAACAATTTGTCGATCATTGCAGTTGTCGGCGAAAATATGCGGAACAGGCCGGGAATTTCTGCAAAAGTTTTTCAAGCGCTTGGCAAAAACGGAATCAACATTGTAGCTATCGCTCAAGGCTCTTCAGAATTGAACATATCAACTGTTGTTTCTCAGGATAATGTTACAAAAGCTCTAAACGCTTTGCACGACGCGTTTTTCCTTTCGATTACAAAAACAGTAAATCTTTTTATTGTCGGCACCGGATTAATCGGCGGAACATTGCTTAGACAAATTTCTAATCAAACAAATTTTTTAGCTAAAGAATATTTGCTTAATGTAAAAATCATTGCGCTTGCAAACCGCAAGAAAATGTTTATCGATTCGAACAGCATTGACCCTGCGGATTGGGAAAATAAAATTGAGTCCTCGGAATCAAGTACCAACCTCGATAAGCTAATTGATCATATGAAGAAACTGAATCTTCCTAACAGCATTTTTGTTGATTGTACTGCTAGCGAAGAGGTTGTTGACAAATACCAGGCTATACTTGATGCCAGCATATCAATCGTAACACCGAATAAAAAAGCCAATTCAAGAAGCATGGAATTTTATCAGAGCCTTAAACAGTCCGCTCTTTATCATAACGTGAAATTTTTATACGAAACAAACGTCGGCGCCGGTCTTCCGATTATTAATACAGTTAGAGATTTGGTTTCAAGCGGAGATAAAATAATTATGATCGAAGGAATTCTATCGGGCACTTTAAGTTATCTCTTTACTTCTTTTACTAAAGGAAAATCTTTCAGCCATATTCTTAAAGAAGCAAAAGCAAAAGGCTTTACTGAACCTGATCCGAGAGACGATCTTAACGGGATGGACTTTGCTAGAAAGCTTTTGATCCTCGCCCGCGAAGTTGGGATGACAATGGAATTAAAAGACGTTAAGGTCGAAAATATTGTGCCGGCAAGAGCAAGAAATTCAAAATCAATTGAAGACTTTTTTACCAGGCTTGAAAAATGCGATGATGAATTTGAACTGAAAAGAAAATCTGCTGAGGACAAAGGCAAAGTACTTCGATACATTGCAAAGCTGGAAAACGGCAAAGCGGAAATATCTTTGCACGAAATTGATGACAAACATCCGTTCTATTCTTTATCGGCAACCGACAATATTATTGCTCTTACAACTAAGCACTATAAAGATCGTCCGATAGTTATCAAAGGTCCCGGCGCCGGAGCAGACGTAACTGCGGCTGGTGTATTTGCAGACATCATTAGAATTTCTAATTATTTAATTTAAAATATTTTTTTACAAGTAAAACAAATCATACGAGAATAAAAATGGAAAACTCAACTAAAATACCGGTCGGCATATTAGGAGCCACCGGAAGTGTAGGTCAAAAATTTATTTCATTGTTAGCGAATCATCCCTGGTTTGAAATTGCGGAAGTTGCCGCTTCCGAAAGATCAGCGGGAAAGTTATACAAGCAAGCTGTCAACTGGATTCTCTCAACTCCGCTTCCGGGTTTTGTCGGCAACTTAACGGTTCAAGAATGCGAACCCGGTCTTAAATCAAAAATCGTTTTCTCCGGGTTGGATTCCGGTGTTGCCGGACCGATTGAAGAAGCATTTGCAAAAAAAGGATACATCGTTGTTTCCAATTCTAAAAATCACAGGATGGATAAAGATGTTCCGCTTCTTGTTCCGGAAATTAATGCCGAACATCTTGAATTAATTAAAACGCAGGATTATAACGGCGGCTGCATCGTTACAAATCCAAATTGTTCTACTATCGGAATGGTTTTAGCGCTGAAACCTCTTTTTGATAACTTCGGTCTGGAAGCGGTAAATGTTGTTACAATGCAGGCGCTGTCAGGCGCGGGCTACCCGGGCGTTGCCAGCCTTGATATTATAGATAATGTTATCCCGTTTATTTCCGGCGAAGAGCCAAAGCTTGAAAGCGAGCCTTTAAAAATTTTGGGAAGCTTCAGTAAAGATCATATTGAAAACGTTGATATTAAAATCAGCGCACAGTGTAACCGCGTTGCTGTTATTGACGGACATCTCGAATGCGTCCAGGTAAAATTGAAAAAGAAAGCGTCGCGCGAAGAAATAATTTCTGCCTGGAGAAACTATTCCGCCGAACCTCAAAAATACGAATTGCCTTCGGCTCCGGTTCATCCGGTTTATTATTTTGAAGAAGAAAAATATCCTCAGCCGCGCATTCACCGCGATCTTGATAAAGGTATGGCAGCGTCGGTAGGAAGACTTAGAGAAGACAATTTGTTCGATTTTAAATTTGTGGTTCTGTCGCATAATACGAATAGAGGCGCGGCAGGCGGAGCTATTCTATGCGCAGAATTAATGAAAGCTAAAGGATATATTTAAAATCATTCCGTTTCATCGAAAGAAATAAAATGAAAAAAATAAAAGTTTTTGCTCCGGCTTCGGTTACTAATGTAGGCAGCGGTTTCGATGTTATGGGCTTTGCCATTGAAAAACCCGGCGATGAAATTATTCTCAAGATTACTGATGAGCCAGGCATTAGGATAACAAAAATTACCGGAGACGGAGGAAAACTAAGTAAAGATCCGTTAAAAAATACTGCCGGAGTTTCATTATTATCTTTAGTTGAACATCTTGGTTTTAAAAAGGGAATTGAAATTGAACTTCATAAAAAAATGGCTTTGGGCAGCGGTCTCGGATCGAGCGCTGCCAGCGCTGTCGCCAGCGTGTTCGCGTTTAATGAGTTGCTGGGCGGGCTTCTTTCCAAAAAAGAATTAATTCAATTCGCACTTGAAGGCGAAAAATTAACGTGCGGCGGAACTCCGCATGCCGATAATGTCGCCGCTTGTTTAATGGGCGGGTTCGTAATTGTTAGAAGCATTTCTCCCATAGATGTAATTAATATTGATTATCCCAAAAATCTTTATTGCACAATTGTTCATCCTCATCTTGAAATTATAACTGCTAATACAAGAAAGATACTGCGCAAGCATATCCTTCTTTCCGACGCTGTGAAGCAATGGGGAAATGTAGCGGGGCTTGTTGCCGGTCTTGTTAGCAGCAACTACGAATTGATAGGAAATTCTCTTCAGGATTTTATCGTCGAGCCGGTGCGGTCCATATTAATTCCAAACTTTTATGAAGTGAAAGAAGCCGCATTAAAATCCGGCGCTGTCGGATGCAGCATATCAGGTTCCGGTCCGTCTATTTTTGCTTTTAGTAAATCTAAGCCCGCTGCCGAAAAAGCCGGTGCGGCTATGAGAAAAGTTTTATCGGATATTGGAATCGGCAATGATCTTTATATCTCTAAAATAAACCGAACAGGCCCCAGGGTTGTTTCCTAAAAATGAATTACTACAGCACTAATAATAAAAATTTATCGGTCTCATTCCGCGAAGCAGTAGTTAAAGGTATTGCCGGCGACGGCGGACTTTTTATGCCTTCGTATATTCCAAAGCTTTCCGAAAAATTTTTTAATGAAATTGATAAATTATCCCTCATAGAAATTGCCTATGAAGTTTCTTCTAGATTTATTGAGAATGAAATCCCAAAGAATGATTTGCAAACGATTGTTGATAGATCAATTTCATTTGACGTTCCTTTAGTTAGGCTTTCCGATAATCTTTCAATACTTGAACTGTTTCATGGACCGACTTTAGCGTTCAAAGATTTCGGCGCCCGATTTATGGCGAACACTCTTGGCTATTTCCTTCAGCATGAAAATGATCATGTTACGATTTTAGTCGCTACATCCGGCGATACCGGCAGCGCTGTGGCTAACGGCTTTTATAAAGTTGACGGAATAAACGTTGTTATTCTTTATCCTTCCAATAAAGTAAGTGAAATCCAGGAGAAGCAGCTTACTACTCTTGGAGAAAATATTACCGCGCTTGAAATCGAAGGCACGTTTGACGACTGCCAGAAGCTTGTTAAAGCTGCCTTTGTCGATCAAGACCTTATTAAAAATAAAAAATTATCTTCGGCAAACTCGATAAACATCGCTCGATTGCTTCCGCAGTCTTTCTATTATTTCAAATCTTACGCTTCGCTTAAAAGCCTAAATAAAAAAGTTGTCTTTTCTGTCCCCAGCGGAAACCTCGGCAATCTTACCGCCGGTCTCTTTGCTAGAGAGATGGGCTTGCCTGCGTTCCATTATATTGCCGCCGCAAACGCAAACGATGTATTCCCAAAATATTTGACGTCGTCAATCTTTGATCCGAAGCCATCTGTAAAAACTTTTTCAAATGCAATGGATGTCGGCAATCCAAGCAACTTTGCAAGAATACTTTCTCTTTATAATAACGATTACGAAAAAATAAAAAAGACGATATACGGCGCGAGTTTTTCAGATACCGATACTCTTGAAGCGATAAAAAATATTCATTCTAAATACGGCTACACAATTGATCCGCACGGCGCCGTCGGCTGTCTCGCTTTTGATGAATACTCGCGGAAGTTCAAAGATGAAAATGTTGCCGGCGTTATTCTTGAAACAGCGCATCCTGCGAAGTTTCTTGATGTAGTTAATCTGTCCGTAAAAGATGAAATAAAAATCCCGGCGCGGCTGGAAGATTCGATGAAGAAAGAAAAAAGATCAATACTCATGAGGAATGATTATAAAGACTTCAAAGAATTTCTTCTTCATCATAAATAAAATTATTTTCTTTAATTATTCTAAGGTGCAAAATGAAATCATATAATAAAGCTGCTATACTTGGGGGAGGAAATATTGGTCAGGCAATTGCTAACGGCTTAGTAAGCTCTAATCTTTTCCCGCCTGAAAAAATATTTATTACAAAGCGCAGAATCGACAACGTAAAACATCTTGCTGAAAAAGGTTTCAACTTGACTCAGAATAATTTAGAGGCTGTTAAAGAATCCGAAATAATAATCGTTGCCGTTCAACCCAAGCAGCTTGATGAAGTCCTTAAAGAAATTAGTCCCGCGATAAATGAAAATAAACATATAATTATTTCCGTTGTGTCGGGCGCAAGCATTAAAGCTATTAAAGAACTTACCGGCAAAAATGCTCCGGTAGTTAGAGCAATGCCCAACACCGCAATTGCAATCGGCGAATCGATGACCTGTATTTCTTCCGATACTAAAACAAACGGCGCAATAAAAATTGCGGAAGAGATTTTCAGCTCCGTCGGCAAGACTATGATAATTGATGAAGAACTTATGGTTCCCGCAACGGCATTATGCGCTTGCGGTATCGCGTTTTTTCTCCGTGCTATCCGCGCCGCTTCGCAGGGAGGCATTGAGATCGGATTTCATTCCGACGAAGCGATTTTTATGGCTGCACAAACAGCGAAGGGAGCGGCGTCGCTTCTTGTAAATACCAAGTCTCATCCTGAAAGCGAAGTTGATAAAGTTACCACTCCGAGAGGAATTACTATTTCCGGGCTAAATCAAATGGAGCATAACGGCTTCAGCTCTGCGATGATTAAAGGAATTACGACTTCTGCCGAAAAAGCTTCGCGGCTGTATAAAGGCGAATGATGAAGTTTGTAATTTCTTAATTATTCTTTAAGCTATTTTTTCGGCGTGTAAGATTTTGATTGCGGGCTTTGTTTCCAAACCAGAGAATAGCATTGATAACCAATTTATCCTGAATCTTGTTCGCAAATGTGAACGAAAGTTCCTTGTTGCTTTTGTCCTCGTAGTCAATGTCGTTATGACCCATATTTATGTATACCATCTTATAATTCTTATTTGTCCAGACGACGGGATAATATCCGCTGTGCCATATCTCCGAAAGTTTTGGTCCTGTACCTAACGGAAAACTTGCTGGATCTATTGAAACAAGAATTTTAATATCCGGATTTTTTCTTAAATCATTTGACCATCTGTACCATTCATTAGGGGAAGATTTAAATGTGTCGGGCAAATCCTTTGTAATTGGATTATCATGAGTCTCGACTCTTAATATTGCAGAAGTGGGTCTCCAAGTATTACTTACGTAAGAGCCCGATCCTAAAAAAACGTTATGATACCAATCCCAATTCTCCGGGTATGAGGAAGGTGTTAATGCGAAAGCCGAAAAATGAAACCCGATCCAGCCTCCGCCGTCTTCCATATATTTCTTAAAAGCCTCTCGCTGCGCCGGTTCTTCTGGTCGCGTATCAAGGAAAATTACAACCTGATATTTTCTTAAAAATTTTGAGTTAAGATTGTTCCAATCATTTGTTGAATCGTAAATAAAATTATATTTCTTTGCCATCAAAGGAAACCACCGGTTCGCTTCATGAACGAAGCTGATATGTGCGGGATCGTTCTTTGCAGTGTAGAATGCTATTACTTTGAATCTCGCGTGGAGGCTTTGACCTTTAACCGTTATTATGCTTGACGCAAAACTTATAATTAGGATAATCGCCGCCGATACTTTCCAGAAACTAATTTTAAACATTTTATTTCCAAAATAAATATGTCAAAGTTATAAAAATGATGCTGTCTGCCAAAATTCATTATTAAAATTTAAAGAAGAATGGAAGATTATCAATTAGCAGATGAATTATGCCATCCCGCCGATTCGTTTCTAACAAAAAAAATGATTTAGCAGCAAAGACTTTAGTCTCATAGGTGTTAATCTAAAAATGCGTGTTGAAATGCGTTTGTAACAGACAAATAATGTCATAAGGTAAAATCTTTTTGCTTATTTGCAGTTACTAAGGTCAGAAAGGGAAATAAGGTTTCCTTAGCATAAATTATCAGCACATCTTTAATTCCAAAATGCATTTGATATTATGCGTAAAACATTATCTACTTTTGTAACCTTAGTAACAAACACAAAACCTGATGTTAAAACCTTATGAGCTTATCGTATGTATAAACGAAATTCAATGTTATTAATAAAAAAGAATAATCTTTATTTAAAGCATTATTTTCCCGGCTGTCATGGACCATTCCACGAAAGAAGTGCCGCCTTCCTTGCTGTCATGGACCATTCCATGACAGAATTGCTATCCTCAGCACTTAGCAGATGAAGCTCATCACTTAGCAGAGTCTTCCCAGCGCTTAGCAGGTAAAGCTCATCACTTAGCAGAGTCTTCCCGGCGCTTAGCAGGTAAAGCTCATCACTTAGCAGAGTCTTCCCGGCACTTAGCAGATGAAGCTCATCACTTAGCAGAGTCTTCCCGGCGCTTAGCAGATGAAGCTCATCACTTAGCAGAGTCTCCTCAACACTTAGC
>JAKAKL010000013.1 GCA_021824565.1 Bacteroidota bacterium
ATAGACAACAATTGAGTAATCGTAATTCTTCAGCGAAATATTTTCGACATTCTGAAAAAATTTTGTCCTTCCATTTTTTTCTTCAAGTATAATAATCTCATCAATAAAAGGATGGCCAGCAACAATATCCTTAGTATAATTCCGGACTAAAAAGGTTATCTTACACTCCGGGAAGCGATCCTTAATCATGCCGGCTAAAGGCAGAGACAAGACCACATCGCCGATTCTGTCGGTTCGAACAATTAATAAATTTTTCGGATAAATCATTTTTTAGAGACGTACGGATTATCTTTTATATAAAATCGCCACTGCAAATCTACTGATTTTTTTATACCGATTCGCTTTGTTGTAACAATATTATTTTCTGCAATCTTTGGTTGATAAAGAAGAAATATCTTATCGCCCGTTAAATCATAACCATAATGCTCTTTCGAGATCTCTAAAGCCTGACATACTTTTCCCGGTCCGCTTGTTAGATTAATTTTTTCTTTTTCATTCATTAGCTTCCTCCCAAACCTATTGACCGACATTGCATCAATACCTTCAAGCGGCTCAATTGCTCTGATTAAGACTGCAGTTCCATGCCCTTTTCTACCGGTTACTACGTTGCAGCAATAATGGGCGCCATAGGTAAAATAAACATAGAAATATCCACCTTCATTAAACATTATTTTATTTCTCTCGGTAAGACCAACGAAAGTATGTGAAGCTTCATCGATTTCTCCGTCGTACGCTTCTACTTCAACAATTTTTCCGGCTAAATATTTTCTTCCGTTTTTCTTAACCAGGATTTTGCCTAAAAGCTCTTTTGCTACTATCTGAAGGTCACGCGTATAAAAATTTCGCTTTAATTTTTTTGCGGGAAATATAATACTCATGTTGGAATTTTAAGGATAAAAATTGATTCTAAATCTTAAATCAGAAGTTTAATTCTTTATTAAGATCATCAATTTTTTTTAAGTATGTTTCAATTTTTTCGGGATTTTTCTTTATCAATTTTTTATATACGTCAATCGCTTCTTTTAATTCACCTTGAGCTAAATAAATTTTAGCCAGGGTTTCGGAGACTATCATATTTGCTTCCGGAAAGTCTTCCAGCTTTAAATTGTTTATCTCGTAATTACTCGCTGCTTCCGAAATTTTTGCAGACGCAATTTCTTTGGCAATTTGACCTAAGCGTTCATCAACCGGAATTGTGTTTTCCTGAAAAGTTTTGACTTCACTTTTCTCTTCAAAAAGATCCTGCTGTGTGTCGGCGGCTTCATTCTCCTCTACAAAGAAGGCTCTTCTGCCGCTCGACTCAAAAAGCGACCTCTGCTTTCTAATGCTTTCGATTTCATTAACATAGTAATCGTAGGTTTTTTTTGAGTGGATCAGGTCGCATCCTGTTTTGATAGTCTTAATTGCCTGGCTGTAATTGCCGACTAACGCAAGAGATTTACCAAGAAGTAAATATGCAGCAGAATATTGCGGGTAGTTCTTTATTCCGCTTTGAAGAATTTCTATTGCCTTATCAACATTATTATTTTCAATCTCCGTATTTGCCGCTCGGACAAATAACGGAGACGTTTTATTGTACTCGTATATTAAACTGACTTTTTCATTGAATATTTCAGAAGGCGATTTTGCCACAATATTCTTTCTAAGCCTTTGATAATGAATGTCGAATAGATGTTATTGAGACAAATGAAAATCCAAGGAAAAATAAAATCTGAAATGGTAATGCCGCAAGTTCAAAAAAGTATATTGACGCTGCAATTCCCACTAAGCAGTATACAGCCATAATCAGCTCGACTATTACTGACATTCCAAGTTTCTTGCTTGTGTATTTCTTTCCCATCCAAGAATCTTTATTTGAAACCACTTTAAATTTTGGAGTTCTAACAAATTCACTTTTTCTGTTAAGCAAACCTTCAAAGACAGCCCGGGAATTGTTTACAGCAAAGCCCATACTCCCAGCCATAAAGAGAGGGAAAAGTACTATCTTCTTTCTCCAGTCATCCCTAATATCTTTTTGAGAATAAAGATAAAACATGAAGGAGCTGACGAATGCCAAAACAAATAATGACATTACTGCAAAATATGCTTCATGCGGTCCGCTGTTTTTAATAAATATTAATGGAACATTTAAAATTGCTGCAAGCAGAATAAATGGAAACACAATATTATTTGTTAAATGAAAAGTTGATTGTAGTTTAACTCTTAGCGGTACTTTAGATTTCCATACCAAAGGCAATATTTTCTTCGCGGTTTCTATAGCGCCTTTTGTCCACCTGAACTGTTGATTCTTCAGAGCATTAATTTCAGAAGGTAACTCAGCAGGCGAAGTAAAATCTTTCAAGAACACAAACTGCCAGCCGTTTAATTGAGCACGGTAGCTTAAATCAAGATCTTCAGTTAAAGTATCTGCTTCCCAATTACCGGCGTCTTCGATACAAGATTTCCTCCAAACACCGCCTGTACCGTTAAAGTTAATAAAAAAACCAGCCTTGTTTCTTACAGATTGTTCAATCACGAAATGCCCGTCAAGAGCAAGTGCCTGCGCTTTAGTTAATATTGAATAATCGCCGTTAATATGTTCCCACCTTGTTTGAACCATTCCAACTTTCGGGTCGCCGAAAAACGAAAGTGTTTTTTTCAAGAATTCTTTTTGAGGAATAAAGTCCGCATCAAATATTGCTATGAAACTTCCCTTGGCTATTTTCATTCCTTCTTTTAACGCGCCCGCTTTGAAGCCTTCCCTTGATCCTCTTCTAATATGGCTAATATCAAAGCCTTCTTTTTTCTTTTGAGCAACTATGTTTGCTGTAATTTGTGTTGTTTCATCTGTCGAATCATCCAGAACTTGAATTTCCATCTTATCTTTTGGATAATCAATTTCGCATACGGCATTAATTAATCTTTCAACGACATATAATTCATTATAAAGAGGAAGTTGAATTGTAACCAATGCATCAGGCTTAAAATTTTTATCAGGTGAGTGTTTTTCATTGCGGTATTTATTATGGTAATAAATCATAATAAAACCGTGAAGACCAAAAACAAAAAGAATTAGAAGAGAAACAAAATAACCAACTAAGACGACCTCGTCCATTTTTTATTGATACCTTAAATTATTATACATACTAAACTTTACCAACCAGAAACTACAGCTAAAAGAATATCCTGAGAAATATTTTTTACAGCTGCTTGTATTGCATTATTTCTTTCAACGGCGCTTCCAGAAGTTGAATAATCACCGTAGTTTGAAAATGTTTTATTAAAAATCGTTTTGCGTTCAACCAGATCTTTAAACACTGCTTGAACCGAAATTGTAATCCTACGCGATTGAACTGTTTCACCGGCAGATACTACAGCCGGAGCATCCGTAAGAGAGATTATCGTACATTCAAGAAGCGAGTTCGCGTTTGTTTTACTTGCAACTTGAAGTGTGTTGTCATCTATAAAATTTTGAGTAAGCGTTGTAGTTAACAACTCCCGTAATCCGGGTTCTCCGGCGCCGCTTTTATCTTCTGCAATCGGAATAGCTATCGTTTTAAGATGTTGAGGAACAGATGCGCCCGTAAAAGAATATACACAACACCCGCCAAAATTAGCTATAAGCGTGAAGATAAACAAGGAAAATAAAATTGTCTGCTTAAGCCCGCGAGTTTTAATTCTTTTCATATTCTCCTTTTGTAGAAATCAAGATTTCAGCTTTCATTTTTTAAGCCATATTCAATTATTTTTCTATACAGTGTCCGTTCGCTGATTTTTAGAAGCTTAGCAGCATTTCGTTTATTCCCTCGTGTATGTTCTAATGCAATCTTTATTGCCTCTTTTTCCGCTTGTTCTAATGGCTGAACCACGTTTGCAGAATTATTTTCAGGCGGATAAACTACTTCATTTTTCTTTAAAAGAATATCCTTTAACTCCATAATATCTTTTTTAATTTCAAACAATGCTCGGTATAGCAATTCTCTATCAAGCTCTTCCTGAGATCTTTTTAGAAATACAGGTAAATTTTTATTATTGGAATCATTCTCATCCTTTTTAAGCAGGTTTTTAAAAATACTTAGGTCAAGAATGCCGTTGCGGCTCAGAGCGATTGCAGATTCAATTGTATTTTTCAATTCCCTTATGTTGCCAGGCCAGTTGAACTCTCTTAGATAATCCAACGATTCCTGAGTAATTTTAGGAGCAACAATTTTATTTTCCGCCGTATAGTTTGAAATAAAATATTGGACAAGTTCAGAAATATCGCTTTTTCTTTTTCTTAAAGGAGGAATGCTAAGCGTAACGGCTTTTAGCCGGAAGTACAAATCTTCGCGGAATCTTTTTGCATCTACTTCATACTGAAGATCTTTATTAGTTGCAGCAATAATTCTAACGTCTACTTTAGTAACCGTCTCAGCGCCTATTCTCATAAACTCTTTATTCTCGATCACGCGCAGCAGCTTAACTTGCGTAGTTAGAGGCATCTCGGCAATCTCATCAAGAAAAAGCGTTCCGCCGTCTGCCACTTCAAAATAGCCTTTTCTGTTTTCAATCGCCCCGGTAAATGCTCCCTTTTTATGACCGAATAGTTCGCTTTCCAGAATTCCTTCGGGAATTGCTCCGCAGTTTACGCTTACTAAAGATTTGTCAGCACGATTGCTGTAACCATGAATTGCCTGTGCAAAAATTTCTTTCCCTACTCCGCTTTCGCCGTATATTAAAATGGAAATATCAGACGGCGCAACTTGCATTGCTATATCAACAAGATCGCGAATCTCTTTCGATTTTCCAATTATGCCAAATTCTTTTTTAAATTGATCGGCGGTCATCTGATTCAGTTTAAAACTTCAAATTAATTAGGATTTAAATATATTTAATTATTTCTCTTTATTAAAGGAGTGAATTTTTCTGAAATTCAATACTAAACCTCAAGCCCGTCGTAAGCACAAATCATTTTTCTCCTTGATTCTTTAGGAATTAAACTGCCGGAAATATCTTCATCATTTAAATGAGTTAGTAATAATTTCTGCGGTTTATTTGTATCATAAAATTTCAAGATGTCTTTTAATTTTACATGTGCAGCTTCGCTGATGACAGTCGATAATTTGAAATCGTCAAATAAATATAGATCTTTTTTCGCACCGATGTCGCCGGTATAAAAAATATTTTCATCACCTATCCGGAAAAGAAAACTTCCGCAAGGAAATTTTAGCTTTTTCTTGTGGTCATACTTTTCATACTTGTTTAAATGAGAATTTTGACGAAACATTATTTCAAAGCCGTTGCAAACGGCAGCAAAAATATTTTCTTTTACCGCAACAAAGTTCAATTCAAAATTAAGTCGTTCTTCAAACAGATAAGATTGAAAAATAAAATTCCTAATTACTTTCTCAATATCTTTGTGGATATAAATATCAAGACGATTTTTCCTTTTATTCATTTTCATTTGAACTATCAGCGATGCTAATCCGGAATAATGATCGGCGTGAAGATGAGTAAGCAAAACCCCATTAATTGAATTAAACGGAATCCCACGCATTAGAAGCGCTTTGGAAATGCCGTCGCCGGCGTCAACAAGCATTTTATACTTTGAAGTTGAAATTAAAAACGACGAGTGATTTCTTTTCAGCGAGGTTTTACCGGAACCGGTACCAATAAAAATTATTTTCAATTATTATTTCCCGATTGTTCTATGACTCTCCCGGAAAGACTAAACTTAGAATTAATAAGTTTCAAAACTTTTTCGGCTTTATCCCGTGTTTTAAATCCATCGATATAAACTATATGAAAATCCGCTCCACCAATTTCTTTGGCTTCAATGCGAGCATTATAACCGCTTTGTTCAATTTTTTGTTTCAAGTTATCTGCATTATCTGCCACGGTAAATGCGCCTGCTTGAATTGAAAAGCCTGATGCGGCAGAAATATTTTCCGCTTTCTTTTTTAAAATCGTTTCAGTCTGGTTGCCATTATCATCGGCTAAAATAATATTGTCGTTTGAAGGAATATTTTTATTGGCTATGTCTATATATGGCGAGTTCGGGTATTTTCCCTTCAATTGCTCTATATATTTTTTTGAAATATTGTACATTCCTCCGGCATAATAATAAGAATAGATTCGGTAAAGAGCAGCGTCTGCGTATTTACTTTGAGGATATTCTTTTTCAAGATTTATATATTTATCAACCGCCGTTTTTCCGTCTTTAGTTAAAACGGCATCCAAAAAAAGCACAGAAGAACTATGCGGATAATTCTGTTTTAATTCGGGCAATTCAGAAATAACTTTTTCCGACTCCCCGCCTTCTATTTTTTTTAGATATGGAACAATATTAAGTTCCTGAGGAAAGACAGTTTTTGCTGGAAAGATTAGTATCATTAAAAGAAATATTTGCAAAAATTTTTTTTTCATATTTATTTCTTCAATTAATCTTTTTGAGTTCAGAGATTAAGCAGTCAAGGCAAAATCATCATTATGAGTTTCTGCAAATCCGGCAAATTCACCAAACAACGTTGCAGAAGTAGCCCGATTGATTTTAACCTTAATGTAACTACCTTCTTTTATATTGTCCTTAAAAGGAAAAATAACAACTTTATTGCCGTCCGTTCTGCCTGCTAAAAATTGTTCTGACTTTCTGCTTAAGCCTTCAACCAAAATAATTTCTTCCTTACCTAACAGACCCTGATTTACTTCATAAGAAATTTGCTGCTGAAGTTGGATAATTTCTTGAAGACGCTTGGTCTTTATTTCCTCCGAAACATCATCATTCATTTTAAATGACTTTGTTCCTTCGCGCGGCGAATACTTAAACATATAAGCACCGTCGTATTTTACCTTGCGCATAATATCCAGCGTCATCACGTGATCTTCGTATGTTTCCGTAGGAAATCCTGAAATTATATCCGTTGAAAAACTTACTCCGGGAATAATTTTCCTGGCTCTGTTTATTAAACTTAAATAATTTTCAATTGTATATGTTCTGTTCATCAATTCCAATATTCTGTTTGAGCCAGACTGAACCGGAAGATGAATGTAATTGCAAATATTTTTATGCTCTGCAATTGTATATAAAAGCTTGTCTGATAAATCCTGCGGATGAGATGTAGTAAACCTTATTCTAATTTTTCGATCAATAACTGCACAGGCAGCAAGCAAATCAGCAAAATCATTTCCGTTATCTAGATAAGAGTTTACGTTTTGTCCAAGCATCGTAATCTCTTTAAATCCTCTTTTAGAAAGAAGTTTTACTTCATTCACAACAGAATCAAGCGCTCTGCTGCGTTCTCTTCCGCGTGTAAATGGAACCACACAAAATGTGCAGAACTTATCGCAGCCTCTCATAACCGAAATCCACGCTTGAAGCCCGTCCTCTCTGTACGGAATAATATCATCATAAGTTTCTGTACGCGATAACTTAACTCCAATTCCTTTTTCACCGTTAAATGCAACATCTATCAGTTCCGGCAGACGGCGGTATTCATCGGGACCTACAACAAGATCAACTATTTTCTTTTCTTCAATTAAATCTTTTCTCAGTCTTTCTGCCATACAACCTAAAATGCCGACTACAAGATCCGGCTTTTCAGTTTTTATCGCTTTAAAATTTCCAAGTCGACCATAAATTCTTTGTTCGGCATTTTCTCTTATGCTGCACGTATTCAGCAAAACTACATCAGCGTCTTTCGCATCTTTCGCAATTTCGTATCCTTGATTCTGCAAGATACCAAGCATTAATTCGGTATCTGCAGCATTCATTTGGCAGCCGTATGTCTCTATGTAAACGCTATTCCTTCTCATTGTAAATTTCTTGGTCTGTCTTCTGCTTTTATTTTATGCAAAAATATTTAATTTACTTTTTCATCTTTGTTAACAGGAACAAAACCAAAATGCTGGTTCTGAGGAGCATCTATTACTATTTCGCCAAAACGAGATTCAAATTTATCTATGTTTTCCTTCAAGGCTTTCAGCAGCATCTTTGCATGCTGAGGAGTTGTTATTATCCTTGCATGAACTTTAGCTTTCGGTACACCGGGAACAATCCTTGTGAAATCAATTATGAATTCTGCAGGTGAATGAGTAATTATTGCAAGATTAGAATAAATTCCTTCGGCTTCCTTTTCTCCGAGTTCGATGTTTATTTGCTGTCCTTGCGGCGGATTATTTTGATTCATTTTTTTCTTTCATATTAATTAGAAAGCCGAAATTATCCGCCTTATAGCCGGCTTGAATAATTTCGGCTGGAAAATTATTTACAAATTTAATTAAAGAAATTACTTGCGCAATGCGTCTGCCTTATTCATCGCGTCGGTAGCTTGTTTTTCATAGCCTAAAGTCGCATAGACTTTTGCAAGCAGTTCCCACATATTTGGATCGTTATCCTTCATGCTTACAACTCTTTCGAGATAAGGTAAAGCTTTAACATATTTTTCTTTAAATGGCGCTGTGCTTGTATCGTTCTTTGCGTCAAGTTCTTTTTGAATATCACTTGCCCATTTTACGTAAGTAACAGCAAGATTATATATTGCATTCTGATACGTTGAGTCAATCTCAATTGCCTTCTTAAATTCTTCTTCTGCTTTTGCATAATCTTTATTACCCAGCAGCAGCACACCATAGTTATAACGGTAATATTTATTGTTCGGATCCTGCTTAACGCCGGCTTTGAAAGCATCAATTGCAACATCAATCTTATGCGCGGCAATATATGAGTTTGATAAGTACAATAACAGATCTCCGTTATTTGGATAATTTTTCCTTCCTTCTTGAAGTATATTAATTGCTTTGTTAAAATTGTCCATCATAGCAAGGCTGTCTTGCTCATTATGAGAGTTTGCAAACTCTGTCTTAAAGTTTTGACCTTTATTATAATAAATCTCACCAAGATACTTGTAGCCGTCAACTGAATGACTCTTGTCAACCAAAACTTGAAGAGGAGCAATTGCACTGTCATAATTTTGAGCGCTTAAGTAAACAAAAGCTAAGTTCTTAAAAGTATCAACCGAATCTGGTTCAAGTTCAGTAGCAATCTTAAAAGCAACGATAGACTTATCATACAATACTTTCATACTGTCTTTATCAGTTGCAGCATTTCCCTTTTGGAAATAACCAACACCTTGATTGAACTGATTTGCCCAGAAATATTTTTTTGACTGGTCAATATCCTTCGCGAACTGGCTGCTTATTGCAAGAGACTTGTTGTACGAATCTACAAGTGTCGCGTAATCTCCTTCTTCGCCGCTGACGAGCCCTAAAAGATAATACCCTTCATCACTTTGAGGATTCTTAGCAACTTCTTTCTTTAAAGATTCGAGAGCTTTAGGATAATTTTTTTGTTGAATATATAGCTTCGCACTTGTTAATTCGGTAGAGGCGCATTGGAAGCCTGTAACTGTTAATCCGATAAACAAAAGCGCACTTATTAATAGTTTAGAACGATTCATTTTTTCTCCAATTGTCTTGTCATTTTTTGCGAACAAAATTAGCATATAATGTTAGGATAGTCAAGAATAAAAATTCCTTTGCTGCTTTAGTGTAATAACTCCATAGAAATGTCATAGATTGGACTCAGTAGAAATGTCAGTAAAAATTAAATTAGAGAACTCAGAAAAAAGGAGTTCTCGCAATGGAAGGAATACTGACAATGAGTCAAAAAGAAG
>JAKAKL010000028.1 GCA_021824565.1 Bacteroidota bacterium
AAGATGAATTTCAAATTTTTCCTTGGCGGCTTTTTCCTGTCTTTCTTTCAATACCCGTTTTATCATTTCTTTTTTTGTGTACTTACTGCTTACAGAGGACACTTTATTTTTTCCCTCGTCAAATTTAATTCTAAGCATAATAAGCGCAGCAGCAGAGTGCGGGCAGCAGTCTAAATGTGAGTCGCAATTACATTGAATTGACAGCTCGCCTCGCTTGAAATTAGATCTTTCGTTCAGCGAAGCAGGCTCGCTTCGCGAAGAAGACTTCTTTTCAGACGGCGAAATTGTTACATGAAAATCATCAAACCGGTCTTCAACAATAAAATTAAATTTATTATCCGACTCGCTGACAAGAGTACACATTTCATTATCGATCAAACTTTGTCCTCTGCGAAAAACTGTTTCGGATTGAACATACTTTTCTTTGATTTCAAGAATGTCCGGTACTAAAAAATCGAATTTCATATTTACGCCTTTGTTGAAAATAAAAATTCTTAAGTTGAAATAACTGATGTCTGCTTTCTGAAAGACAAAATTAAGTCTTCAGTAATAAGTAATCAATAACGGTTGATAGAAATAATAATTACTGTTCCTCTCAAGAAATAAGGAATCATTATGATAATTCCAATTGCAGATGATCATTCTGTTGTCCGCGAAGGGCTGAAACAGATACTAAAAAAGCTTCCGGATGTTAAACAAATAGAAGAAGCAACTAATGGCGTAGATGCATTAAGGAAGATTGAAAGTAGCGAGTACGATTTTATTATTCTGGATACTTCTCTTCCTGGTATATCCGGATTAGATGTTCTCAAGAATTTAAAATTGCAAAATGAACAGATGCGTATGCTAATTCTTTCGACGCACCCTGAAGAGCAGTATGCGGTTCGGGCATTTAAATTGGGCGCTTCGGGTTATATTACTAAAGATATAGCAGGGGAAGAACTGCTTGCTTCAAAAAGAAAATATCTTCCGGTGAAAAATACGTTTCCTCTGAGCTTGCTGAGTATATGGCGTTCAGCTTAGATAAAGGTTTTGAAAAGTTAGTGCACGAAAATTTATCCGAACGTGAGTTTCAAATTACGATTCTGCTTGCGTTACTTAGGTTTGAAATTCTGTAATGAAATAGTTTTGTGTAAACGGGGCAAGGGAAAGCAGAACCCTTTGTACTTTTAAATATTATTTTCTATATAATCTTATTGTAAGTTCTTCAAGCTATTTGAAAGAAGAACTTTTTTCCACTTTTAATTCATTGGATGCCGCCGGTAGAAGAATCGTTAGGACTGTAGACTTAATTCTTAATATGGCGGAAATACAAACTAATAGTTATCAATATAGACCTACAAGATTTGATCTTCCCAGTAACGTGCTAAGTAGTCTGTTCAATGAGTTCATTTCCAGCACTGAAGAAAATAATTTTGACTTCAAGCTGATTTGCAAAAACGGAAATATGAATGTGTTTGCAGATGACTACTTTATAAAGCAAATTTTTAGTAAGTTGATTGATAATGCAATTAAATATACAATTAAAGGTTTTATAAGAATTGAAATTGCAGAAGAGAATTTACAACTTGTTGTTAAAGTTATAATGCATCTATTACGGTAAATAGTGTAAAAGAAGAAGGTTCTATTTTTACAGTTAGATTTCAACGACAAAATTATAGGCACTCAAAATGAATCTTTTAGATATTGTTTTTAGAAAATGGAACAATATATCTGTTGAAAAAAAGGTAATTGCAAGCTGGATTTTTTCTCTCGCTGTAATCATTACTGTCAGCTCAATACTTTATTTTTCAAAAAAGGAAATACACCAAAGCGCAAACTTAATATCAGTTAACTATAAGCTGCGAACCGAAACTCAGGATATTCTTTTAACAATTCAAAAACTTGAAATAATAAGCAAAAGTTTTATTTTAACAGGTAATAACAAAGATTACGCAATTTATTTTGCTAACCTCGACTCTTTAGATAAAAACTTATCGAGACTAAAAACATTAACTACAAACAGACCAAGTCTTCAAAAGCACTTTTTACCAATAGAAAACACTATACGATCCGAACTGTATAAGATTATTCATCTTCCCTTTTCGCTTAGCATCGAAAAGCAGTTAGATCTGAAAGAGATTAAAACCGAAGATAATATTTATAAAAAACTCGACGGCTATTGGCGGCTCTTAGATGCCGAGGAAGAATTGGTAACTTTGGAACAATTTCAAAGTCTTGATACAAAGATTAATAAAGACTTAAATTACTTTTTATTGCTCATTGTAATTTATATAGTAATACTAAGCGCATTATTTCTAATAATTATTTCTGATGTAAGAAAGAGAAGAAAGTTAGCGGCGGAGGTATCAGAAAGAAGAAAGGAATTAAAAACAATAATTGATACTGCGCCTGCGCTAATCTTTGTTAAAAATACGGGGAAAAAGTTTATTCTTGTAAATAAATCATTCAAGGAATTTTTCAAGGTTGATGAAGAATATATTTTGCAGCGTGAAAATAGGCAACTAATTTTCCCGGCAGATTATTGGCTTGCCAGCGAAGAAGACGATGCAGTAATAAATCAAAAAATTACACTTAACAATATTGAGCGGGAAATTAAACTTGCCGATGGAAGTACATTTTGGTTAAATATTAACAAATCCCCTTTATTCGATGATAAGAATAATGTTACCGGAATTGTGGGCGTAATGGACGATATCACGAAAAGAATTGAATTTCAGAACGCACTTATAAACAGTCAAAAAAATCTTGCGGAACTTAATAAGCAGAAAGATAAATTCTTTTCTATAGTAGCTCACGATCTTCGCGGTCCGTTTTCCGGCATGTTAGGCTTCTCGGGAATCTTATTAGAAGAATATTCCCAGCTTACTGAAGACGAAAAGAAGAATTATATTGAGATCATAAATTCATCCTTAAAAGATCTTTTAACATTTATTGATAATCTTCTTACATGGGCGCGTATACAGAGTAATAGATTTGATCACGAGCCTAAAGAAATTAATTTGGAAGAGATTATCGCCCAGGTATTTCAATCGCAAAAATTTGCCGCTGCTAATAAACAAATTACACTTGAATCTAACCTGCCTGCCGGACAGGCAAGTCTTCAGCAAAGCTTAACGGCTTTTGCAGATCCCGGCATGACAGAAACTGTTATTCGTAATCTTGTTTCAAATGCAATTAAGTTTACAAAGACGAACGGGAAAATTAAAGTTAATGCATATAATTCCGGGAAGTTTGTTAATATCCAAGTTGAAGATAACGGAATCGGTATGAGCCAGGAAATTGTTGATAATCTGTTTAATATAGAAACAAAAGCAACACGTAATGGGACAAATAATGAAAAAGGAACCGGTCTCGGTTTAATAATTTGTAAAGAATTTATTGAAAAGAACGGCGGTATTATTTCGGTAAAAAGCCAGGTAAACAAAGGAACGGTTATTTCATTTACTTTACCAAAGAATCTTTAGTTTTTTTTATCAACATTCACAATGTGAAAACTTATTATAAAAATACCTGTTGGTAAATCATTCTTAACCTTTATTGTCCCCCATTGAAAGGACACAACTAGAAAAGATCAAAATATTGATATGTTTAACAATTTTATTTAATCAATTTTCTTATATTTAGATTATAAATGCAAACGAATAAAACTAAATATTTAATCCTAATTCTAATTGGGCTTTTCTTCGCTTCTATAAACGAGTTAAGCGCTAAAGAAGCCGAGCAAAATTACAATTCGGAAAACCATGCCTTTATTGAAACTGCGAATTATAGTCTAATCTCTTCAGTTGATAAGCAGAAGAAGAATTACAAAAAACATTTCACGACTTATCAATTTATAACATCTCCGGACTTTTATTGTAACATCTGTTTCGATTCGTCATATGCTAACCGGCTAAAGTTTTTACCGCAATTCTTTCGTGGAAATATTTATTTGGATATCTCCTCCCTTCGCATTTGAGAACTACTTTTATATTTATGATCGTTCAATACTGATAATAACCAAACCGGTATGGTATATTTACTAACTGGTTTATTGAATTAGTTAAACAAAAAGAGTTTTCATATGTTAAATAATAAAAAATCTAAAATAGTCGTTTCATCACTTATTATATTGGTCTTATTGGCTTCCGTTGCCTGGTATTTCATTCAAAGTCAAAATGATAAGACTGATAAGGCTGCCGCAAAAAAATCTTCCATCGAATCATCTCCAAGTGTTCAAGTTGTTGATGATGTTACTACAATTGATTTAAGTCCTTCTGAACAGTCCGAGTCAGGCATAACATCTTTTATATTAAATCAGACACTACATCAAGCACAATTGACTGCTTACGGTACTGTAGTTTCCATAAAGGATTTAGCAAAAGATGCTCAAAACTTTGAAGCAGCCAAAGCGCAATTGGCAAAGTCAAAAGAAAATCTTTTAATCTCTCAGAAAAACTTTGAGCGTACAAAAAGTCTTTACGACAAAAATCTTGCGAGCGAACAGGATTATCAAACTTCGCAGGCTGCTTTTTTATCCGACAAAGCAGATATGAATTCTGCTCAAACAAATTTAAATAGTTTAAAAAGTTCAATCCTTGAACAATGGGGTGATGAACTTTCCAAATGGATATTCAACGGCTCTTCTTCATTGCAGAATCTGCTTGAAATAAGAGAAGAGTTGATTCAAATATCTTTTTCTCAAGAAGGCTTAAATACTAAAATTCCGGAAAATATTTCTATTCAACCTGCCTACCGGAAAGGGATGTCTCCTTCGGAAAATGGGGAAAATATTTCTTGCAGATTTGTTTCAGCCGGTCACCTTGCAAGTTCCCAATTTCAAACAAAAACTCTTTATTATATCACTTCAGATGCTTCGCTAAACAGCGGCATGAATGTAAAAGCATTTCTACCGGTTGGAAAAAAATTAAATGGCGTAATTGTACCGGATTCATCAATTATCTGGTATCAAGGGAAGGCATGGATTTATGTAGAAAAGTTTCCCAATAAATTTTTCCGTGTTGAAATTGATATTGATAACCCTGTTGGCAAGGGATTTTTTGTTCCGGAAAGTAAAGGAATAATAAATCCGGGAGTAACTGTTGTAAAAAACGGCGCTCAGCTATTGTTGTCCGAAGAATTAGCCCCAGCCCAGGGCAAACAAAGCGGTGGGGGCGATAATGATTGAAGAACATGGATTATTAAATTCTGTTGTCCGATTCTCGCTTCGCTTCCGCGGAATAATAATAGCGTTAAGTATTCTTTTTATTGGCTATGGAATATACACACTTACACAAGCAAAGTTCGGTGTCTTCCCGGAGTTTGCACCTCCTCAAGCAGTCATTCAAACAGAAGCTCCCGGGCTATCGCCGGAACAAGTTGAAGTTCTTGTTACACAGCCAATTGAGAATACTGTAAATGGTATCGTCGGCATTTCCTCGCTAAGATCAAAATCAATTCAAGGAATTTCAGTTGTTACCGCTACCTTTAAAGAAGGCAGTAACATTTATATTGATCGTCAGTTCGTAACGGAACGTCTCTCAACTTTAGCAGGTCAATTGCCAGCCGGAGTTAAGCAGCCGGAGATGACCCCGCTTGTCCCTTCTACCGGATTAACGCTCGTTATTGGTTTGACTTCAAGTGAAAAAACTCCGATGCAGCTTAGAACCTTTGCAGATTGGATTTTAAGACGAAGGCTTCTTTCCGTACCCGGAGTTGCAAACGTTACTATGTTTGGCGGTGAAGTAAAACAATTTCAAATTCAAGTTCATCCGGATAGACTTATTAAATATAACTTGTCTATTGAAGAGGTACTTACAGCAGCCAAACGCGCTACTGCTGTGGAAGGCTCCGGCTTCATTGAAAATAATAATCAGCGGATCGTGCTTCAAACGGAAGGTCAATCTATAACTGCTGCTGAGCTTGCAAAGACAATTGTTGTTCATAAAAATAATTTGAATATTACGCTTGGCGATGTTGCCGATGTTTTGATAGCGCCGAAACCCCCAATAGGCAGCGCAACGATTGAAGGCAAAACCGGCGTAATGATGATGATTTACGGTCAGTATGGAACCAACACCCTTGAAGTTACTAAAAATGTTGAAGCGGCGCTAACTGGTATGCAGCCCGCATTCAGCTCCGAAAATATTAATCTGATAAAATTATTCCGTCCGGCAGATTTTATTCATACTGCACTCGGTAATATTGAAGGTTCGCTTATACTCGGCGCTATTTTAGTTGTTATTGTTTTGCTTCTTTTCCTTTTTAATTTTAGGACGGCTGCAATATCATGCACAGCAATTCCTCTTTCGCTTCTTGCAGGAATTGTTGCCCTTCAATCTTTTGGACTGACATTAAATACCATGACGCTTGGCGGATTAGCAATTGCCATCGGAGAAGTTGTAGATGACGCCGTAATTGATGTCGAAAATATTTTAAGAAGATTAAAGGAAAACCGCGCACTCGTCGCTACTGGTCGTGGAAAATCTATCTTTCGTGTAGTGCTTGAAGCTTCTCTTGAAGTACGAACTGCAGTTATTTATGCTACGTTTGCTGTAGTTCTTGTTTTCATTCCCATTCTTACACTTTCCGGTGTTGCGGGAAAGCTTTTTGCACCGCTTGGAATAGCTTACATATTTTCTGTTCTCGCATCGCTTCTTGTTGCGTTAACCGTAACGCCTGCGTTAAGCCTTGTTTTACTCGGCGGCGAGCAAATTCTTGAAAGAAAAGAATCTCCATTTGCGCATTGGCTTAAGGAAAAATATAAAATTCTTCTAAATAAAGTTGAACTGAATTCCGGAAAAGTAATTGCAGCAGTTATAATCATTACTCTCGCCGGCTTTGCTGCATTGCCTTTCTTTGGGGAAAGTTTTATTCCGGCGCTTAAAGAAGGTCATTTTATTGCTCATGTTTCAGCTGCCCCGGGAACTTCTATAAACGAATCAATAGAGCTAAGTAAAAAAATATCAACGGCTCTTATGAAGCTGCCGTTTATTCAAACAGTCGGTGAACGCACAGGTCGTGCTGAAAAAGGCGATGATACCTGGGGTACTAATTACAGCGAGTTTGAAATTCAATTAAAGCCGTTAAGCAGCGAGCAGATGGACAAAGCTAAGGAAGAAATTAGGAAAACACTCGCTTCGTTTGTGGGCGTTAATATTGGCGTGAATACTTTTTTAACTGAGCGGATGGAAGAAACCCTTTCCGGGTATACATCCTCTGTTGTTTTGAATATATATGGTAATGATCTCAACTCTTTAGACGCGCTTGCACAAAATACGGCGCAAGTACTTTCCAAAGTTCCGGGCGCAATTGATGTGCAAATTCAATCGCCTCCCGGAATGCCTCAGCTAACAATACATTTGCGAAAGGATGATTTGCAGCGCTGGGGATTTGATGCAAAGGATGTCCTTGATGCAGTGCAGACGGCTTACCAGGGAACAGATGTTGGACAAGTCTATGATGGCAATCAAGTATTTACTGTTTCAACTATTTTGGATTCTAAAGACCGTGAGTCCGTAAACAATGTTTCAAACCTTCTCTTGAAAAATTCGGATGGAGTTTATGTTAAGCTAAGCCAGCTTGCAGACGTGTATGAAGCTTCCGGAAGATACATAATCCTTCATGACGGAGCCAGGCGTGTGCAGACTATTACCTGCAATGTTAAAGGAACAGATGTTGTTTCATTTGTAAAAGATGCAAAAGGGAAAATTGAATCATCTATTAAATTCCCCGGAGGTACATACATTGAATTTGGCGGAACTGCTGCAGCTCAAGCTAAATCGAGAGAAGAGCTGCTTTTATATTCTGTGATCGCAGCTGCTGGAATTATTCTACTACTTTTTATTGCGCTTAAAAATTTAAGAAACCTTTTCCTTGTCTTATCAAATCTGCCTTTTGCGTTTGTCGGAGGAATTATCGCTATCTTTTTAACCGGCGGAGAAATGAGCCTTGGTTCGATGGTGGGATTTATAACTTTGTTCGGAATAACAATGAGAAATTCTCTCATGCTCATTTCACATTATGTACATTTAGTAAAGAATGAAAGCAAAGAATGGAATTTAGAAACAGCAATATTAGGCGCATCCGAAAGGCTTGTGCCAATCTTAATGACAGCTTTGGTAACCGGTTTGGGATTATTGCCGTTAGCAATAGGAAGCGGCTCTGCAGGCAAAGAAATTGAAGGGCCATTGGCAATTGTTATACTCGGCGGACTTGCAACGTCAACGCTATTAAATCTTCTTGTATTGCCAACTCTATCATTACGTTTCGGAAGATTTACAAAGAATAATTACGATGAGGAAGAATAATTTGCCGGTCTTTTAATATTGTGGAGTATAACGATTCATGCTATTGCTGCTGAATTTTCGTCCGGTTTCAGGGCTCTCTTTATTTTTGATACTCTGAAATTATCTGTGCTATTATTCCAATCAATTCGTGTGAAGAATTAAGAATGAATTTCGCTATAGTGGGTGAATTTCCGTTACTTATCAAAACGCTTGTACCGTTTAATTCATTAACAGTTTCAAAAGCAAATTCATCCGTTAGATCATCACCGAAATAAAATGGTATGTAATCATTTCTTAGGTGTTTCAAAATTATTTTCACACTATTGCCTTTATTCCATTCAACCGGAGGTTTTACTTCAATAACTTTTTTACCATTCAAGATTTTTATTTCATTTTTGTTCAACGGAATTTCTAATATCTTGGTGACTTCGGAGAGAAAATCATTAACGCGTAGAGGATCGATAGTTCTGTAATGAATGCCAATCGCATATATTTTATCTTCAATCAGCGGATTATAGCTGCTTAATTTGGTTTTTAATTCGTCTAAAAGATTCAGAATTAAATACCTGAACTTAGAAGTATTTGGTTCAATAAAACTTAATCCTGGACCCTCCACTTCAACCCCGTGATTACCGGCGTAAAAAATTCCATCGATAGCAATCATTTTTTGTAAATCACTTAAACACCTGCCACTTATTATCCCAACCGGGAAAATATTTGCAAGGTTTTCAAGAATATATTTTGTTATAGGTTTAAACTTTACTTTATCCGGAGTTGAAGCAAGTTCTACTAAGGTTCCATCAAAATCAAAAAAGAATACCGGATGCTTTCCAATACCATCCATTAACTTTTGAAATGAATAATGTGGCGGCATAGTTTTTCAATTATAAATAAATTATATCGGAGTTAGTATAAAACGACAAAGACAAAAGCAGATAATCCCGGAGTTGTCTTGTAATTAAAAAATTCTGACGGATATGTTCATATCCGTTTTTCCCAAGTTCGGCTGCAAATTTTGGTTCGTTGATAAGCTGTTTAATCCAATAGGCTGTTCCTTCTATGCTGTGTGTTAATATTCCGCCGTATTTGTGCTTTATCTGAAGAGGGATT
>JAKAKL010000079.1 GCA_021824565.1 Bacteroidota bacterium
CTTGTTAGTGTCTTAATATTTGAAAAAACGCCAATTATTTCAATGTTTTCTGATTCAAATTACAATATTGAAAATACCTATAACTCTAATCAGTTATCTTTATTCAATTTATAGTTGGACAGTAGTGTATTTCTTTTAAGATTTTCCTTTGAATATTCTTTATAGCCTTTATATAAATTTAAATGTGCAACTCTTCGAAAAGGTTCCTCATTAAAATAGAATATACCACCTGGCGTCAGTATCCTATATATTTCTTTTAAAATGGGGAGTGGATTCGGGAAGTGATGTAGTGTTTCGTAGCAAAAAACAAAAGGCACAGAATTACTTGCAAAAGGAAGAGCATTAGCATCTCCACAAATTCTTGCTGGTATTTTTCTCAAATTGAATTTATTTGCGTAAAAATCACAACTTTTTAACATATCAAATGAGATATCAAATGCAATACCTTCCATTTCCAAATCATTTTCTAACACTAATGATCTTTGACAACGTTCTGCACCAATCTCCAAATATGTAGAAATATTATATTGTTCTTTTAGGCTCTCAATTTCTTTTTTAGTTTTAGCCATTCTATCTTGAAGAATAGTCTCTATTTCTTTTGGATCAAACTCTTCACTGTAAAATTCCCTTCCTTCAGTTTGCTGTCTAGCTAAATTTCTCCTAAATTCAATTTCGCCAAGTTGATTCTTTAATGTTTGAATCTTCATATTTTCTTTCATTTCATGATAATCATATAATTAAGAAGATTTAAAAAATAGTTACTTTCCATGTCATAAATACTGTATGCATCAGTTAGTACTAATGCTTGGAAATACCAATTCCACTTGATAATTATTGATAAAACTAATTTTTATTTTTCTCCTTAAGAAAAATAGTTATATTTATTAACAATGAGAAATTATTAGTTTAAAAAGTAGTTTTAGTATATTAATGGTGGTTTTTTTTCATAACGTGCATGATTTTATAATGGATAATAGGATTCAAAGAGAAAAAGAATTTCATAATGATAGATTTGAAAAAGATACAAGAAAACATCTTGACAAGTACTATTCAATTACGCAAAACAGCAGGGCTTTATATCTGGAACTAATAAAATCGAGCTCAGAAGGGAAAAGTATTCTCGAGTACGGTTGCGGCGAAGGCAGCTTCTCATTCGATATGGCGGAGCTAGGTGCAAAAGTTTACGGAATTGATATTTCAGAAATCGCAATAGAGAAAGCAAAATCTAAAGCAGAACAGAAACACTTATCAGACCTCATGCATTTTCAAGTAATGAATGCAGAAGAATTGAATTTTCCGAAAGAATATTTTGACAGGATTTGCGGTGTAGCGATATTACACCATCTCGATCTTTCAAAGGCAGTTTCAGAATTATCAAAGGTAATGAAGGAAAATGGATCGGCAATCTTTTTAGAACCATTAGGTCATAACCCAATTATAAACCTTTATAGATCGCTTACAAAAAATTTAAGAACAGAAGATGAACATCCATTATTGTTGGACGATCTGAAAATCTTCGAGAAATATTTTGGATCTGTTAAGATTCATTACTTTCACTTAACTACTCTTGCTTTGGTGCCTTTGAGAAATCTGAAAAATTACAATAAAATAGTAAATTTGTTTGACAGCATCGATGCAACATTATTTAAAATTCCATTGTTTAGAAAGAATGCATGGCAGGTTGTAATTGAGTTATCTAAGCCTAATAAGTTAGTTTAGCATATTTATTATAGTCTTCAATTAGGGAGAAGAATTAGATTCAGCTTATTAATTGTAAGATAAAAATCGCTCTTAAAATCTGACCATAATTTGACAAAATTCCTCTATAAAATTTTTTTCGTTAATTGTGATTTTAGAAAATTATAAATTGAAAATACTACAGTTATCACCACAGATTCCTCTTCCTTTAGACAGCGGAGGAAGGATTGGTATACATGGAATTCTTAAACATGTAGCAGAAAGAGGAAATCAAGTTTACTTTGCTGCATACCAGAAAGACTTTGACCTTAAAACAGCACAGGCACAACTTGGTAAGTTCTGCAACCCTTCTTTTATTAAATCATCTACTGAAAACAAAATTCTTCCGGCATTCGCAAATTTATTTTCCAGCGTACCCTACAATATCTCAAAATACAAAACAAAAGAGATGGAAAAGTTCTTAATGACTTTTCTTAATAAATATAAGGTAGATATTATCCATGTTGATCATCTTCATCTGGGATGGACTGTAGACTTAATTAAGAATTTATCCGATATCCCTGTTGTTTTGAGAGAACATAATTTAGAATTAAAAATTATGCAGAGATTTTCGGAGCAGCAAAAGAATTTCTTCTTAAAAAAGTATTCTGATATTCAACTAAAAAAATTTATTAAATATGAGCCGGCTTTAGCGGAAAAATTTGACAAATGTATTATGGTTTCTGAGGAAGATGAAAAAGAACTTATTAAAATGAATCCTAAAGTAAAGACTGCTACTATTTCAGTTGGTGTCGAAAAAGATTTATTAAGAATAAATAAGAAAAATGTTATCCCATTTTCTATGTTTCATGTCGGCTCGATGTCATGGCTTCCAAATTTAGACGGCTTAAATTGGTACCTAAACGAAGTATTCCCGGGAATTGTTGACCATTTCCCAAATGTAAAGCTATATCTTTACGGCACCGGTACAGAAAAGATAAAAACTCCATCTTCAATAGAAACCAATATTATCAAGATTGGTTATGTAAAAGATATATGGAAAGAAATTAACGATAAACAGTTAGCCGTTGTTCCGCTGCGTGTTGGCAGCGGTATCAGGGTAAAAATAATTGAAATGCTGGCTACCGGTCAAAATATAATAACAACTACAGTAGGTAAAGAAGGTATTTCTGTTATAGATGGGAAGGAAGTAATTATTGCGGATTCGGCAGACGATTTTGTTAATAAAACCTTGGATTATTTTAGTAACAAATATGATAATGCAGCCATGTCATTGAACGCAAAATCAATTATAGAAGAAAATTATACATGGGAAAAGATAGCAGAGAAATTTGAAAATGAATATAAAAAATTGTTAATACTTAAATAATAATGTTTTATTTTTGATAAATAAATTTTTTAAAAAATATATAAATTGAATATCCTAATTATTACTCCGCGCATTCCTTATCCGCCCTTCCGAGGCGATAAGTTAAAAATTTATAATATTGCAAAACTGCTGTCATTAAATAATTCGGTAACTATTCTCACTTTCTTGAGAAATAACAACCAAAAAAAAGATTTAGTAAACATTCAAAAGCACGGGATCAAAGTAGAAACAGTAAAGCTTTCATTGCTTGGATCTATTTTGAACGCAATATTTGATGTCTTTGGCAGGCTGCCTTTTCAAGCGGCTTTTTATAAATCAAGCAGGATGAAAATAAAAGTCCGGGAAATTATTAAGAGAGAAAATTCTGATGTTGTATACTACCATTTAATAAGAAGCGCACAGTATCTTTATACAAACGACTCAGAAAGCAAGCCGCTAAATGTAATTGATTTTACCGATGCGGTTTCTTTGTATTTAAAAAGATTTGCGGACGTTGAAAAAAATCCACTTAAAAAATATTTTATAAACGTTGAGCAGAAACGAATAGAAAGCTACGAAAAAATAGCTGAAAAATTTCATTCTCTTTTTATATGCTCCGAAGTTGACAAGGATTTTCTTAAGGACAGGGGAATAAATGCGAACGTAAATATTTTACCCAATGGCATAGATACAGAATATTTTAATTCGGATGGCCTGCCTTTTGAGAAAGATAGAATTATCTTTACAGGCAATATGCCTTATTATGCAAATTATGACGCCGCTGTTTATTTTGCCAAAGAGATTTTTCCATTAGTATTAAAGACTATACCTGGAGCGAAATTTTATATTGTAGGGCAAAAGCCTCCTAAAAAAATAAAACAATTAAAATCCCATAATATATTTGTAACCGGGTTCGTAAAAGATATAAAGGCAGAATATTTAATGAGCGCCGTTAATGTAGCACCAATGAGATTCGGAGCCGGAACTCTTAATAAGGTTTTAGAGTCTATAGCTCTTGGAGTGCCGGTGGTTGCGACTTCAATGGCTGTCGGGGGCTTACCTAAAGAACTAAATAAGTATATCTTTGTTTCGGACGATCCGGAAAATTTTGCAAGTAAGATTATTGAGATAATTCAAAATCCTGATCTGCGAGCCAAATTAATGGAAGAAGGCAAACAGGTAATTAAGGATATGCTAAGCTGGAAAAAAGTAGTTGCTGATTTTGAGCAGTATCTTTCAGAAGAAATATCTAAACTAAAATCAAATTAAAGAACTTGGATAAAAGATTAGAAAAAATATTAATTCTTGCAATTGATTTTATTACCATAAACCTGGCGTGGTACGTTTATTATCAGATACGGGTTCAAACAAGGTGGTTCATAATTTTTACGATGCCGGAATTCTACGTCCCGATGGTTGTAGTTTATTTTTACTGGCTTATAATTTTTCTGTTTGTCGGAATGTACCGCACATGGTTCGCTTCGTCGAGATTAGATGAAATATCCCTTCTCTTCAAAGCAACCTTCGTGGGAATATTCATACTTTTTTTCATAGTATTTATTGACGATTATATTCATGGGGTTGGTTCATCTATGCGCATATTAATCTTTATTTACTGGGGATTGCTCCTTTTCCTCGTCGGTGCGGGAAGGCTTTTTGTACGAAGCTTCCAAAGGAGATTATTAATTAAGGGATTCGGCAGAAGAAACACGCTTATCGTAGGGCTTAATCCTAAGGCACGCGAAGTTCATGATCAAGTAGTTCACGCCAGAGCGCTCGGTTTAGATATAGTTGGTTATGTATCTCTAAACGGAATAGAGCATGAATTTTTTAATAACACGAAAGTTGTCGGTTCTATTAAGAATTTAGAAAGCATTATTGACGAACATGATATTAAAGAAGTAATCATTGCTCTCGATAAAGAAGATAGGGATTTTCTTGTTGAGATAATTGCAAAATGCGAACCTAAAAATGTCGGGTTAAAAATTGTTCCCGATCTTTATGAGGTTTTAAGCGGGCAGGCAAGGACTTCGCAAATATACGGGATGCCGATAGTTGATATTCTCCCTGAACTTATGCCGGAGTGGGAGAAAAAACTAAAAAGGATTTTTGATATTCTGGTTTCTTTGCTTATACTTCTAATCACTTCGCCGGTTTTGCTTGCAACGGCAATAGCAATTAAAATTGATTCGCCCGGAGAGGTTTTTTTCAAGCAGGAAAGATGCGGTATCAACGGGAAAATATTTAATATATTTAAATTTCGTTCGATGAAGAAAGATGCTGAGAAGCATACCGGTCCTGTTTGGTCGCAGAAAGATGATCCGAGAATAACTAAAGTCGGAAAATTCATTCGCAAAGTACGCATAGATGAGATACCGCAGATGATAAATGTATTGAGAGGCGAAATGAGCGTTATAGGTCCGAGACCGGAGCGACCATACTTTGTGGAAAAATTATCGGAGGAAATTCCTTATTATAAAAGAAGATTAAAAGTTCGTCCGGGCGTTACCGGCTGGGCGCAGGTAAAGCACAAGTACGACGAAACAATTGAAGATGTAAAGGTGAAGCTGCGGTACGATTTGTTCTATATTGAAAACATGTCGTTGAGAATGGACTTCAAGATATTGTTTAGAACAGTGTTTATTGTTTTACTTGGCAAGGGACACTATGAATAGCGCATAGCTCAAAGAGCATAGTGCTAAGCGCAAAAAGTAATATGTTTGATAAAATGTTGAGTAAATAATTTAAAATGCTTTGCTCTATGTTCATTGTTTTGTAAAAAAATTAAAATATACCGGAAATAATAATTTTAACTGCAGATGGAAAGTTGAAGTTTAGGTTTCAAGATTTACAGATATGGCAGTTCGCGATTGAGATTTGCGATAATCTTCTTGATATTGCTGATTTTTTAGAGACCAAAAGATTATATAGATTTGCTGAGCAGTTAAGAGCGGCTGCAATGAGTATAAGTAATAATATTGCAGAAGGATCCGGTTCTAAGTCCAATAAAGTTTTGGCAATTATTTAAATTTCGCTAGAAGTTATACATTTGAGAATACAAACATTTTAATGATTCTTAATAGAAAAAAACTTATAACAGAAGATGTATTGAATAAGCCGGATAAAGAATGCATGATGATAACGAATTTCAAGAAAACATTATAGCCGCTTAGCTCTTTGCGCTATGCGTTATTACTAAAAGTAGAAATAAATAGATAAAATAGATGGCTGGAAAATCTTTAATAATTATTCCGACTTATAACGAGCTTGAAAATATTCAACTGATTATTTCCAATATTCTCGAAGCGTATAAAAACAATCTTGACATATTAATAGTCGACGACAACTCGCCGGACGGGACAGGAAATATTGTTGAGGAGCTTAGTAAAACAAACGGAAGAGTATTCCTGATTAGAAGAGAAAAGAAAATGGGACTCGGGACAGCTTACGTGACGGGATTTAGATTCGCGTTGAAAAATAATTACGATTTTATTTTTGAAATGGACGCCGACTTTTCGCACGATCCTAAAGAAATAAAAAATTTTTTGAAAGCAATAAAAGATCATGACCTTGTACTTGGCAGCCGCTATAAGACTGGAGTCAACGTTATTAATTGGCCTATTAAAAGACTATTGCTTAGTTACTTTGCTAACGGCTATACAAGGTTTGTTACCGGTATGCCAGTATGCGATGCAACCGGCGGATTTAAATGTTTTAGAAAAGAAGTTCTTCAAGCAATTAATCTTGATAGAATTTCGTCCAACGGATACGCTTTCCAAATTGAGATGACTTTCAAAGCCTGGAAGAAAGGATTTAAGATAGTAGAAATCCCGATTGTATTTAATGACCGCATTAAAGGAACTTCTAAAATGTCGAAGAAGATAGTGCGCGAAGCTTTTTTTATGGTGTGGAAATTAAGATTCAAAAGCATTTTAGGATTTCAATAATTGCTTCAAAATATTTTTGTAACTCAATGAAAAGATTTTTTTACTCTAATATTTTCCCTTTTAATTTTTTTATCCCGTCTTTAGTTTTGTGTATATAGGAGATTTTTTTGGATTTATCCATTATCATTGTTAATTATAACGTAAAAGAATTTCTCCAGAATTTACTTCACTCGATTGCCAAGGCATCGCAGAGCATTTCTACAGAGGTAATTGTTGTCGATAATGCATCGAACGATGGCAGCGCCGAATTTATAAAAGAAAAATTTCCGCATGTCAAATTAATTGTTAATGAAAAGAACCTCGGCTTCAGCAAGGCAAATAATATAGGCATCAAATCAGCTTCCGGAAATTATATCCTGCTGATCAACCCGGATACAATTGTCAGCGAAGATTCTTTCAAGAAGATGATTAAGTTTTATGAAGAACATTCCGAAGCCGGGATGGCTGGATGCAAAATATTAAATCCGGACGGAACACTTCAGTTAGCATGCCGCAGAAGTTTTCCCGGTCCGTGGACGTCTTTCTGCAAGGTAACTGGACTTAGCACTCTATTTCCAAACAGCAGAATATTTGCGCGCTACAATCTTACATATCTTAACGAAGACCAGACTTATGAAGTTGACGCGATCTCGGGTTCCTTCATGATGATTAGGAGAGAAGCGCTTGAGAAAGTAGGCGGTTTGGATGAACAATTTTTTATGTACGGCGAGGACCTTGATATTTGTTACCGGATCCAGAAATCCGGCTACAAGGTTTTCTACGTTCATTCAGCTCAAATAATTCATTACAAAGGCGAAAGTACAAAGCGAAGCAGCATCGACGAGACAAAAATCTTTTATGATGCGATGAAGCTTTTTGTTAAAAAGCATTTGTCAAGCTCGTTCCTTGTTGAGATAATTCTAACGGCGGCGATAACTTTAAGAAAATTTTTCGCATTCCTCGGAAAGAGAAGGCTTATAATTGCGTCGATAATTCTCGATTTTATTTTCTTCGATCTTTCATTGTTTGCCGCAGATAAAATTTATGCAAGGTTAGGACACTGGAGAGGATTCCCGTCTTTCAGCGTTGGAGTAGTTTATACTATTCCCGCATTGCTTCATATTTTGGTAGCAAGTATTTCCGGCTCTTATAAAAAAGATTCGCTTTCGGTCCTTAAAAATTATTCTGCAACAATAATAAGTTTCTTCCTGCTATCGTCTCTAACTTTTTTTGTAAAACAGTATGCCTACAGCAGAGCGGCGGTTATTATTACTTACGCTATACTTCTTTTTAGTCTCCCACTGTGGAGAGCAATACTAAAAATATTTTTTAAGATAGGCATAACAAACGACGGCTACGCAAGCAGAAAAACCCTTATCGTCGGAATGAATGAACATGCGATACAAATTGCAAAGAAGCTGCGGGCGCGGCAGTCCGATTATCATTCAATTACCGGGCTGATCGGATTTGCCTTTAAAGATATTGGAAAGAAGATAGATGATTTTGAAATAGTCGGCACTGTTGAGAACATCATTAAGATAATTCGTGAGAATAAAGTCAATGAAATAATATTTTCAACCGAAGAACTTTCTTACAATCAAATGATGTCGATAGTTTCAACTTGCAGAAACGAGGCGGTTGAATTCAAGCTTATCGGGAACAACCTGGATTTTCTTGTAGGCAAAACTTCGGTTTCAATTTTAGACGACATGCCGTTATTTGAAATTAAATATAATATATCAAACCCGCTGTTTAGATTTTTCAAAGCAGTTTTCGATTATAGCCTCGCCGGGGCAGCTTTGTTTTTTATTTATCCTTTCATATATTTGGCTGTAAAGGCGGGCAGTAAAGAAAGTGAATTCAAAAAATTTGTATTAAGTGTTCCGGTTATATTCAGCGGTAAGGTAAGCCTAGTTGGACCCAAGCAAGTAAATAAAGAAAAATCAATTTATCTCGGAAAGAAAGGATTAACCGGTTTGTGGTATATTGAAGGCGCTGAAGAATCTGAAAGCGACAAGCTTGATATTTTGTATGCTAAAAACCAGAACATCTGGCTTGATTTGGAGATTTTAAGTAAAACATTAAATAGAATGTGGGGAAGACGGAATTAAATATGGCAAAGACAATTTTAGATTTTGAGAAGCCTATCGTTGAACTTGAGGCGAAACTTGAGGAGATGAAAAGGCTTTCCGATAAAATGAATATCGAAGATGAAATTATTAAGATCGAAGAAAAAGTGAATCAATTAAAAGAAAGTGTTTATAAGGATTTAACGCGATGGCAGCGCGTACAGCTTGCCCGGCATCCCGACCGACCTTATACGCTTGATTATATTTATGCGATGACCAATAATTTTGTCGAACTTCACGGCGATAGAGGATTTAAAGATGATAAAGCTATTGTCGGCGGCTTAGCGGCAATTGATGAATACAAGGTAATGATCATCGGACATCAAAAAGGGCGGGACACAAAAACAAACGTATATAGGAATTTCGGCATGCCTAACCCGGAAGGCTACAGAAAAGCTCTTCGCATGATGAAGCTCGCTGAAAAGTTTAATAAGCCCGTAATAACAATGATCGATACACCCGGCGCTTTCCCAGGACTCGAGGCGGAAGAGAGAGGGCAGGCAGAAGCAATCGCAAAAAATCTTTTTGAAATGAGCAGGCTGCGTGTGCCGATTATAGTTGTAATAATCGGTGAAGGTGCAAGCGGCGGCGCTCTTGGCATTGGCGTTGGCGATAGAATCCTAATGCTTGAGAACTGCTGGTATTCGGTTATTAGTCCGGAATCTTGTTCAAGCATTTTGTGGCGAAGCTGGGATTACAAAGAACAGGCTGCTGAAGCTTTGAAGCTTACAGCTCCGGATTTATTGGAACAAAAACTTATAGATCGGATTGTCCCGGAGCCGCTCGGCGGGGCGCATAAAGACCATTTGCAGGCTGCAAATATTCTCAAGGCGGCATTAAAGGAAGAGCTGGAACAACTTGTTAAAATAAAACCTGAAAAATTGATCGAGAACAGACTTGAGAAATTCGGCAGGATGGGCGAATATGTCGAATAGAGTTTTTAATCTTCTGACTTAATTCTTCACTTTAAATTTATTGTTTTCAAAAGCATAATGATAAAATAAGAACAGAGGATAATTAATATATTTAATAACCCGTTGTTCGAAATAAATAAAAAACCGTTCCGTCTAAAAGCCGGACAGGTGAAACGGTTCCAATAAGCGTTGTTATATTATTAGTTTCATAATTCAACTGTTTCAATAGTTTACCATTTTCCACTTTCATTTCGAACAACAGGTTTAATACTTCTACTGTTTAGAAAAATTGCAACCCTTAGAGTCCCGCTCAAAATAATTGTAACAAATTTCAACGGCTTATTGTTTAATTCTCCAACAATATTTTTACATCAAAACTTAATTATTCGCTAAACTTCATTTCTAAGATCATAAATAAAAACAACTTAGTGCAGTAGAAAATTTATTTCTATTTATGGTATGTTAATTGAATCTTAAAATACCGAATTAGAATATAAGGAGTTTATCATGTTAACATTTTTATTAGCACTCGTTTTAATTTTTGCGGCGGTTGATTTATTGGTTATGCTGGTAATTGAGCCGCTTGCCTTAAAAGAAAAATCAAAAAAAGCCGCAAAGCTGTCCTATCGAAAAAGTATTATTCCCACAATCGACTTAGTCGGAGCTACTATGTACGACGGCGGCATTAAGAAAGAGGAAAAACAAAAAGATGCCGGCGAGAAAAAATAGTCTCTTCGGCTCAGCATAAATTAATTGAAAAAGGCAAATATATGGTTGGAATATTTATTCTTGCAGCATTTCTGTTTTGTATAGTTATAGATATTGTCGTGCTCAAAACGGAAAATAAATCTCACCCTGCTTTTGAAAAAGGAATTCTAGATGATCGATTGTTATTTAGTAATTTCCATTTAGAAGTACCTGCCGGGTTTTTCTTTTCAAAAGCTCATTCATGGATTCAGGATAATGAGAATGGAACGGTAAAAATCGGCTTCGATGATTTTCTATTTAAAACACTGGAGAAACCTGTCTTCTTAAACTTTGCTGAAGTAAATAAAGAAATAAAAAAAGGCGAGCCTATTTTTGAAATTGCAAGCGGGAAGAATGCGGTTACGATTCCCTCTCCAATTAGTGGCACTATAAAAGAAGTTAACAAAGACATTTTGAATGAGAAGGTTAGTAACCCGTATTTAGATTGGGGCGTTCAACTCGAACCTCAAAAACACAGTGAGGAAATGAAAAATCTGATTCATCCAAAAAATTCCGTCTTCTGGATGAAGAATGAATTTGATAAACTGAAAAGTTTTCTTAAAAGTAATTTACAAAAAGAAAATATAGCCGGTGTAACTATGTACGATGGCGGTACGGTAATTAACGGAGTTATCTCTTTTCTTCCCGAAAAAGAGTTTCAAGCATTTAAAAAAGAATTTCTAACATTGTAGGTTAAAGAAAAATGTCTAAGAAAAAAGGATTATTATTTGATGTTACACTTTGCATCGGCTGCGGCTCTTGTTATGATGCATGCAAACAAAAAAATAAATTGCCCAGAACGAACAGCAATTTTTTAAGCGATCATTTATCTGCAAATACATTTACTGTAGTTGAACAATACAACGATAAATATGCAAGAAAGATGTGCATGCACTGCGATGAGCCGTCATGCGTTTCAGTATGTCCGGTCGGAGCTTTTTCAAAAAGCGAGACGGGAGCCGTGTTATACGACGGCGATAAATGCATCGGCTGCAGGTATTGCATGCAGGCATGCCCGCATAAGGTTCCGAGATACGAATGGGGAAGAACCCAGCCGCGGGTGAAAAAATGTACTATGTGCGATGATAGAATTAAAGCGGGCAAAATCCCTGCTTGTGCAGAAGCCTGCCCGACAGAAGCAACTCTCTTCGGCGACTTTGATAAAATTTTTGAGGTGGCTAAAAAGAGAATTAGCGAAAACAAAAGAAATTATTACCCGCATATCTATGGCTTGGACGAAGCAGGCGGCAGCCATGTTTTAATATTATCTCCAGTGCCTTTTGAACAACTTGGCTATACGCCAAAGCTTCCGAAAGAGCCGATGCCGATGCTAACAATGCGTGCTATGGAAAAAATTCCTCCTGTTGTTGGATTAGGCGGAGTTTTTCTCGGCGGAATGTATTGGCTGACTAAAAGAAAAAATCAAATTGCTAAAGAAGAAAAAGAATTAAAGGAATTATAAAATCATGAATGCTGAGAAGTTGTTTAAATTTTCCTTCTGGAAGGTTGTTGCAGTCTTAATAATAATCGCGGGTTTAATTTCAACTTATTACAGATTTACCAAAGGCTTAGGAGCTACAACTAACTTAAGCGACGAAGTGCCATGGGGATTATGGATCGGCTTTGATTTCTTAGGCGTGGGGTTAGCCGCCGCCGGATTTACCATAGCCGCCGCGGTGCATATATTTAATATTCATAAATTTGAACCTATAGTTAGACCCGCTATTTTAACCGCATTTATTGGATACTCTCTTGTTGTGGGATTATTAATAGTGGACCTTGGACGCCCGGAAAACTTCTGGCATCCATTAGTAATGTGGAATATTCATTCCGTAATGTTTGAAATTACGTGGTGCATAATTTGTTATTCGACCGTGCTTGTACTTGAATTTGCGCCGGTAGTGCTGGAAAAATTCAAACTTCATGCGCCGATAAAGTTATTAAGAAAAATTTCAATACCAATTGTAATTGCGGGAGTATTATTTTCAACGCTTCACCAATCATCTTTCGGCTCTTTATATTTAATTGTTCCAGGCAGACTTCACCCGCTGTGGTATTCCTCAATATTACCGGTTCATTTTTATATATCATGTATTGCCGCAGGTTTATCTATGATAATCTTTGAATCCTATCTTAATACAAGAGCATTTAATACCGGGCTGTCGATAAATATTTTATCAAAAGCTTCCGCTGCGGTTGTGATAGTTTTGTTAATAGAATTAGTTCTAAAATTTACGGATATGGTCTTTTCAAATAAGCTGTACCTGCTCGGCGTACCATCGATGGAGACTTCGCTTTTCTATCTTGAGATAATTATAGGAACGATCATTCCGGTAATAATTTTAAGCAGTAAGAAAAATCGAGAAAATAAAATGCTTCTTTTTCTTGCTTCAATCTCAGTTATCTCAGGATTTATTTTAAATCGAATGAACGTTTGCATTACTGGAATGGTTGCTTCATCGGGAATAAATTATTTCCCGTCGATTGATGAGATAAACATAACATTTATGCTTGTAGTTCTGGCGATGCTGGGATTTAAATATGTTGTTCAAACATTCCCGGTCTTTGTTGAAGAAGAAGATAAGACGGTTCAATTGATCGAACTGCCCGAAGCAGAAAACATAATTGCGAGTGAGTGAGATGGAAAATAAGTTTAATATTTATCACGACCTTAAATGCATCTGGATGGCTTCTAACATTGTAGATTATAAATTATGCGATAAGGATTTTGACTGTGAGAATTGTTCCTTCGATAAAGTAATTAGAAATTCTTCTTTTGAAAATGACTCTGATGGTAAGGTGAAAGGAAATATCTTAGATGATGTGCTGGAAAAACTTCAGGATGTAAATTATGACGAAAAGGTTATATATCTGAAAAATTGTTTAATCATGAAAAGAATTTTTGCGAACACTTTTTACTTAGGTCTTAATCCGATGTTAAAACCATTCCTCGATAATATATCTTCATTAAAAGAATGCGATCTGGGAAAATATATTTTAAAAGGACAGCCTGTTTTTCAATTCACAGGCGAGTGGGGAACAGTAACTTTGACATCGCCAATGAATTTCCTAATGTATGATAGAATGACTTCGCCTCACGAAGATATAAGCAAGTCAAAATGGATGGCGATCATAGGCGCCATTCAACCGGAAATTGATGCGAGCGTGATTGGAAAATCGAGATGGAATGAAATGTTATATAAAACATTTGAAATAATTGATGACATGAAATTAAATGTCCCCGCAGTAGGCAGTACAATGTTAGACGGCGGAACTAAAATAAAATATCTTTACCAGTTCGCCGGCAAAGATAAATACCAGAGCATTCTTGAATCAATGTTAAATCAATAGATTGCAGCTCATAAATTCTCTTCTCAGAAAACAAAAGCCGAAAAATTTGCGAAAAAAAATTTCAACATTTCTTGAAAGTAGTCAAAGTAATACCTAAATTTAGACTAACTGGGAAAAGGTAAAATGAAAACGAAAGTGATAAATAGGTTAAGTGTAAGACTGATAATTTCAATATCATTGATTTTACTCAGTATTTTATCGGTATACACTTATATAATTATAAAGAACCTCGACAAATATTTAACAGAGGCGCGGTTCCAGAGTGCATATAATATGAGCGACTTGATTAAGAAATCAACTCGCTACAGCATGTTATTAAACAGGCGCGAAGACGTTCATGCGATAATTAAAACGCTTGGAACCGAGATCGGTGTTAACGATATAAGAATTTATAACAAACAGGGTGTTATAATTTTCTCAACAGACTCATCGCAGATATTTAAGAAAGTAAATCTTAATGCCGAAGCCTGCATAGTTTGCCACAACAGTTCGGTTCCTCTAAAAAAGCTGTCCAATCAAAATAAAATTAGAATATATAAGAATATTGAGAATAAAAGAGTTCTTGGATTAATTAATCCCATTCAGAATGAACCGGATTGTTATAATGCAGCTTGCCATGCTCATTCTCCTAAGGTTCAAATCCTTGGCGTTCTAGATGTTGTAGTTTCTCTTGACGAGCTTGATAAAATTATTTCTCATAACACCAGAAATACAATTTTGAATGCGGTGTTAATAATAATTTTTATTTCTCTTTTCTCGTGGCTGTTTATCATTACACTTGTAAATAAGCCGTTAAAGAAAATGGCAAAAGGCATTGAGGAAATCGGGAATGGAAACTTGAATTATAAAATTGAGCTTCGCACGAAAAATGAATTCGGGCAAATGGCAAAGCGTTTCAATGAAATGTCCATAAAATTAAATGACGCTTACAGGGAAATAAAAAATTGGTCTGAAACTCTTAACGATAAAGTAAATGAAAAGACTGAAGAATTAAAAAATATTTATATCCAAGTAAACCAGATTGAAAGATTGGCATCGCTCGGAAAGCTTTCTGCAACCGTTGCGCACGAGCTAAATAATCCTCTCGAGGGAATCCTTACATACAGCAAACTGATAATAAAAAAACTTACTGCTCTTCAAAAGGACTCTGAATACTCTAAAGTAATTGAATTTCTTGAACTGATCTCAAGCGAGTCCTCACGCTGCGGCAAGATTGTGAAGGACCTTCTTCTTTTTTCGCATGAAGAAAAAGATATTTTCTCTAAAGAAGATGTTGCGCAGATAATTGATAAAAGCATTACGCTGATTAAGCATCATCTTGAAATAAATAACATTTCGCTTATAAAAGAATTCCCTGTTGAAACAATCGAAATTAATTGCAACGCGCAGAAAATTCAGCAAGCCATGATGTCGTTGTTTATAAATTCAATTGAAGCAATGCCGAATGGAGGAAAAATTATTGTAAAACTTAGCCGGGAAAAGGAGCAGGCTGTTATCAGAATAATTGATGAAGGCACCGGCATTTCTGAAAAAGATTTGCCTCATATTTTTGAGCCGTTTTATTCCACAAAGGAAACAACCAAAGGAACAGGGCTTGGGCTTGCTGTAGTCTATGGAATTATTACTAATCATAACGGGCATATCGGAGTTGAAAATACTTCACTGAAGGGGACAACATTTAAAATTATTTTGCCGAAAAACGAACACATTAATTAAGAGAAAAAAAATGAACACACGAGAGAAAATCTTAATTGTTGACGATGAAAAAATCGTTAGGGAATCACTTTATCATTGGTTTGAAGAAGAAGGCTATGAAGTTGATATCGCTGAGGACGGAGAAGCTGCTTTGAAAAAATATGAGAAGCTAAAATTTGATCTTCTTCTTGTCGATATGAAAATGCCGGGTATGAGCGGGCTTGAATTATTAAGCCGTATAAAAGCCATTGATTGCGAAGCAATTGTAATTTTAATTACGGCTTTTGCATCTGTGCCGACAGCAATCTCCGCACTTAAGAATGGCGCCTTTGATTATGTTACCAAACCCGTAGACCCCGACGAACTTGCACATCTTGTTCAGAAAGCACTGGAGCAAAGAGCGCTCCGCCTTGAAAATAAACAGCTAAAAGAAAATATTGATGAAATAATTAAGCCTGATAATTTAATCGGCGAGAGTTATCAGATGAAAAAGATTTATGAACTTATTCACACAGTTGCTACGACCGATACAACTGTTATGATTCGCGGGGAAAGCGGTACTGGCAAAGAATTAGTGGCGAAAGCGATTCACATAAACAGTAAGCGAAAATATTTTCCAATTATTCCTGTTAACTGCGGCGCATTGGCTGAAACACTTTTAGAAAGCGAATTATTCGGTCATGAAAAAGGCGCTTTTACCGGCGCTCAATTTAAACGAAAAGGAAAGTTTGAAATGGCTGACGGCGGTACAATCTTTTTAGATGAGATTGGTTCGATCTCTTTAAAAATGCAGATTGAACTGCTGCGGGTGATAGAAACAAAACAATTCAATCGCGTAGGCGGAAATGAATTAATTAAAAGCGACTTCAGAGTTATAATCGCGACTAATGAACCGCTTGAGGATCTTGTAAAAGCCGGCAAGTTCCGGGAAGATCTTTATTACAGGCTGAATGTGTTTTCGATAATCATTCCTCCGCTTAGGGAGAGAAGAGACGATATTCAGCTTCTTGCAAATTTCTTTCTTAATAAATTTTCTACCGCGATGAACAAGACTTTGAAAAAAATTTCTAAAGAAGCGATGGAATTTTTAATTAACTACGACTGGCATGGAAATGTAAGAGAACTTGAGAATGCTATTGAGCGGGCTGTGGTTGTAGGCAAGTCAAACGAAATTATTGTAGATGATCTTCCTTTTCATGTTTCGTCAAACAATTTCCCAGTGGATGACAAAAACAAAAGTCTTTCGGCGATGGAAAGAAAATATATCTTAAAAATTCTGAATGAGAACAATTGGAATATCTCCCGAAGCGCGCAAGTATTGGAAATAGACAGAGTCACGCTATATAATAAAATAAATAAATATAATCTTCGTAAAACAGCATACTGATGGATATCTTTGTGGCGCCTGTAAAATTTTCAAATGCTTTAATGCTGGGCGATCTGATAGCGGAATTATCGAGACGATTTTATTCAAAAATTAATTTGATCGAGCTTCCTGTAAATATAGAAAATCATATGTCAAAAGAAAGGAAGCAGTATTTTTCAACTTCGATAATTGCAGAGGCAATTAATTTTACTTCGGCATACGACGGCAAAGTTATCCTTCTTACCGATCTTGATATTTTTGTACCCGTCTTAACTTTTATTTTTGGCGAAGCGCAGTTGAACGGAAAGCATTCGATAGTTTCCGCCTGCCGTCTTCATGAAGAATTCTATTCAGGCAAATCAGACGATAAAATTTTATTTGAAAGATTGATGAAAGAAATTCTTCACGAGCTTGGGCACAATTTCGGCTTACGTCATTGCCTTGATTGGGACTGTGTAATGCATTCCTCTCCCGGCATTGAAGAAGTAGATATTAAAGGAAATGCATATTGTAATAAATGCCTTCCAAAAGTGGAAGGCTGTAAGCAGTATTTTCACTGACAAGCTTTATTAGAATTTAAATGCCGAATTCTTCTTTGACTTCTTTAAATTTTTCAATCGCAAATTTTAAATCATCTTTCGAGTGAGCTGCAGAAATCTGAGTCCTAATTCTTGCAGTGCCTTTGGGAACGACAGGATAGAAAAAACCGATTACATAAACTCCTTTTTCAAGCAAGCGTGCCGCCATCTTTTGCGCAAGTACAGCATCGCCAAGCATGATCGGTACGATTGGGTGAATTCCGTTTTTTATATTCAAGCCGGCATTAGAAATTTCTTCTCTAAAGAATTTCGTATTCTCTTCTAATTTATCACGGAGCCGTGTAGATGATTTCAGAATCTCGATAACTTTTATTGAAGCAGAAATGATGCTTGGCGCAACAGTATTTGAAAATAAATATGGTCTTGAACGCTGCCGGAGCAGGTCAATAATTTCTTTCCTGCCGCTTGTATAACCGCCGCTTGCGCCTCCCAAAGCTTTGCCGAGCGTTCCGGTAATTACATCAACTCTTCCCATTACATCATTATGTTCATGAGTTCCTCTTCCATGTTTTCCCATGAAGCCGACAGCATGAGAATCATCAATCATAACAAGCGCGCCGTATCTGTCGGCGAGATCGCAAATTGATTTTAAATTTGCGATGCTGCCGTCCATAGAAAATACGCCGTCGGTTGCTATTAATTTAATTTTATTTTGCGATGCTTCTTTCAGTTTTTCTTCAAGATCGCTCATGTCGTTATTTTTATATCTGAAGCGGTTTGCTTTGCAAAGACGAATACCGTCTATGATGCTTGCATGATTTAATTCATCGCTGATTATGGCGTCGTTTTCCGAGAGAAGAGTTTCAAATAAGCCGCCGTTGGCGTCAAAGCATGATGAATAAAGAATAGTATCTTCGGTGCCGAGAAATTCCGAAATTTTTCTCTCAAGTTCTTTATGGATTTCTTGAGTGCCGCAAATAAATCTGACCGATGAAAGTCCGTATCCCCATTTATCATAGCTCTCTTTTGCCGCTTTAATTACTTCCGGATTATCTGCGAGCCCGAGATAATTATTAGCGCATAAATTTAAAACCCTTTGTCCGCCTTTAACCTGTATAAACGAGCTTTGCGGGCTTGAGATTATTCTTTCGTTTTTATATAATCCTTCATTTTCAATTTGCTGAAGAATGTCGCTGTAATGATTTCTTATAGATTCGTTCATTTTTATCCTCTTTCAAAATTTTGTTTTGATTAGAAAATTAATTGGAATTTATTCTTTAATCCAATCTAAAATTACTTTACCGGTGTTTCCGGATTTCATTAACTCAAATCCTTCCAGATAAGATTCATAAGGAAAGCGGTGAGTGATAACAGGTGAAATATTTAATCCGCTTTGAATCATTGTCTGCATCTTGTACCACGTTTCAAACATTTCTCTTCCATAAATTCCTTTGAGAGTAAGTCCGTTGAATACAACCGTGTTCCAATCTATCGCCGCGCTTTCAGGTAAAATTCCGAGCAGGGCAATCTTTCCGCCGTGACACATAGCAGAGAGCATGCTTTTTAATGCCGCCTGATTTCCCGACATTTCTAAGCCGACATCAAAACCTTCTTTCATTTCAAGCTCCGCCATAACGCTATTTAAATTTTCTTTTGCAACATTAACGGCGCGCGTTACTCCCATTTTTTTTGCAAGCTCTAAACGATAAGGATTAACATCGGTAATTACAACATATCTTGCGCCTGCATGTTTCACTATCGCAGCAGCCATAATTCCGATTGGTCCTGCGCCTGTTATTAAGACATCTTCGCCGAGCACATCAAACGATAAAGCTGTATGCGTGGCATTTCCAAATGGATCAAAAACGGATAAAATATCTTTCGGAATTTTGGGATTGCATTGCCAGACATTAGAAACAGGGATACACAGATATTCTGCAAAGGCACCTGTGCGATTTACTCCAACGCCCATTGTGTTTTTGCAAAGATGTCTTCTTCCGGCGCGGCAATTTCTGCAATGTCCGCAAACTATATGTCCTTCACCGCTGACAAGTTCGCCAATCTTAAGATCATGAACGTTGCTTCCAATCGCTTCAACTGTACCGACATATTCATGTCCGGTTACCATTGGAACAGGTATGGTCTTTTGCGCCCATTCATCCCAGTTATAGATATGAATATCGGTTCCGCAAATCGATGTCTTATGAATTTTAATCAATACATCATTTATTCCGACTTCGGGAACGGGAACTTCGTCAAGCCACAGTCCCGGCTTGGAATATTTTTTAACAAGAGCTTTCATTGTTTTCATTATTAAATTCCTTTTTGAGAATTGCTTAATTTGTTGTGTTTCAAAATTATGGATTAAGCCGTTAAACAACAACAAAAGATTTGTTTATAACGCCGGAAACTATAACCCTTGTTTTGGGGCATAAACAGTTGAAGACTTTTAGATTATGGAAAGAAGCGAGAACTCAGTGTTTGACGATTCCTTGAACTTATTAATTTTTTCCTTAAATTTTTCTTCGTTGATACCGTTTAAGACTGCAGTGGTTTTAAGCCAAGTTAATTCTTTTTCATGATTTGTATAATCTGAAAAAGCCAGCATCAGACCGTCAGATATAAATGATTCGGCAATCTTGGCGTCGGAAAATTTGATCGGGTCTTCAGCTATATATTTATTAATCATTAATCCCTTTAACGTTTCTTCGTAAAATTCTTTAGCAAACCCCAGCTTTACTGCAATGCTTCTTATTATTTTCTTTTCAGGTTCGGTAAGCTGGTTATCTTTTTTTGCAACAACCAGAAGCCCTTTTAAATAGTTACTTTTATCAAGAAGGGTAAATTCCATCATAAACTCCGCAATAGTTTAAAACAAAGCTACAAAAAAAATTAAATCGCACAAATGCACAAATATTTTCGTTAAAATTATCTTACCTAAACTTCAACTCAGCAAAACTCAACTTCATCATAAACTTTAAATAGTTCATGGAATTTACTCAGCACAGAATTGCCTATTATTTTTGCAGCTTCTTCATAGCCAAGCAATCCGGTATTCAAAATAAGGTGATACAATTCCGGATCATCAACGCGCTTGCCGAAATATTTTGCAAAATAGTTTTTCCGCGCAATGTCTTCCTGCTTGATAAAATCCGAGGCTTCTTTCCTATTGTAGTTATACAACTGCATAATGTGCCTTGTTCTCGCCTCTAAAGTAGATACTAATCTTATGTGAAATACGTTTGGCAGATTAGCCGTAATTACGTTTCCTGCTCGACCTACAATTATAACGTTGCCTAAGTGAGCGAGCTGAAGAATTGTTTTGGTCGTATTCTTCACCATCATCCATGCAGGCGGATGAATTCCAAGCAAATCGTTTAAATCAGATTTGATGTCCGATATTTTATCTTCAACCATGTACTGGCTAAGTTTATGAGGAAGATGGTGGTCTTCTAAAACTTTTTCGATAAGGTTTTTATCGAAGATCGTCCACGGCTGCGGATTTAATGTTTTATAAGATTTAAAGAATTCGACAAGCAGCTCGCTGACAACATCAGCGCCGGCGCCGGTCTCGCGGGAAATAGTAATGCACGGTCCTGGTTTTATTTTATAATGCTCTGAATCTTTTGAGAGGTCGGAATGAGATTCGATATATACTCTTGCTTTTTCAAATGCTCCTTTGACTATCATATAAATTTCTCCTTTCAATTTTATTGTTGATAGAAAAAATCAGGAGGAAGCAATCAATACGGTTGTAATATAATTTATTTTATATCAACAAGAAACTGAAAAAAAATAGAAGTTTAATTTATTGATAAAGAAGCTCCTAATTTTTTTATTACGGCATTTTCGATTATTTCGGCGCATTCTTCGTCTGAAAGATTTCCGGTATTGATGATAAGGTTGTATATCAGCGGATCAGTTATATCTTTATGAAAATAATTCATTAAATATTCTTTTCTATCGGCGTCTTCGCGTTTAATAAACTCCACAGCCTCGGCTTTGTCAAAGTTATAAAGCGTCTGAACATGCGGAATCCTATCTTCAATGGGAGCTACCAGCCTAACGTGAAACGTGTTTGGCAATTTTGCCGTAATAACATTTGCGCCGCGGTCAAGTATAATTACATTTCCAATTGACGCAAGCTGAAGAATCGTTTCAGTTGTTTTATGCGCCAATGACCAAACGCTCGGTTGTCCAACAAGAAATTCGTTCATAATTGATTTCATCGCCGGATATTTTTTCTCTTCCATTAATTTTCTAAGTGTGTTAGGAAGATTGTGATCCTGTAGAACTTTTTCAATTATGTTCTTGTCAAAAACAGCCCACTGTGAAGTATCATTTATCTTCTGGAAGTAATTTATTAACAGATCTGAAATTTTATCTGCCCTTGCTCCGGCTTCTCTTGATATTGTAATGCACGGTCCTGCTGAGCTTTTTTCTATATCCTCATCATCGTCGCTGGAATGAGCCATAATATAATGCCTGGCTTTTTCTACCGGTCCTATCCTATACATCTTTTTTTAGTCCTGCAAAATTTAGAATCAATATTTTTTAGAAATCAACATTTAAAAGTATATAGCAGAAAATAAAATTGTATTGTAGAAATCACAGTTGAATTAAAATGGAAGAATTATAGAGTTTTTGACTGCAAAATGTTATAGGAAAAATTTTTTCATTTTCCATCATTCTCTAAAAAAAATATTGTAATTTTATTATGGTAAATAAAATGAATTAAGCTAACACTACGGCTGGCTTAATTCTTAACTAAGAAATTTTAATGGAGAAAAAATTTTATGGAATACAGAACTGAAACAGACAGCATGGGCGAAATAAAAGTTCCGGTAAATAAATATTACGGCGCGCAGACAGCCAGATCACTGATGAATTTTAAAATCGGAGGCGAAAGATTTCCGCGCGAACTTATCAGAGCGCTTGGCGTATTAAAAAAAGCCGCTGCGCTTTCTAACAAAGAGCTTGGAATTCTTTCTCAAGAAAAAGCCGGCTTGATTGTGGAAGCCGCTGATGAAGTTATCGACGGCAAGCTTGACGAGCATTTCCCGCTCGTAGTCTGGCAGACGGGCAGCGGCACTCAGACAAATATGAATGCGAATGAAGTTATTTCCAACCGAGCAATTGAGCTTTCCGGCGGAGTAATGGGAAGCAAAAAACCTATTCATCCTAATGATGATGTTAATAAAGCTCAATCATCAAACGACACGTTTCCAACTGCGATGCACATTGCTGCTGTCGAGGAAATACATAGGAGATTAATTCCTATGGTAACAAAACTCCGCGATGCGCTTTTGCAGAAATCAGAAGAGTTTGAAAAAATCATTAAGATCGGAAGAACACATTTAATGGACGCAACTCCATTAACGCTTGGTCAAGAATTCTCCGGCTATGCACAGCAATTGACAAGCGGACTTGAAAGAATTAACGGATGTCTTCCGCATCTATATGAATTGGCGCTTGGAGGTACAGCTGTCGGAACAGGATTAAATACTCACCCGGAATTTGCGGTTAAAGCCGCTTCAAAAATTGCCGAGCTTACCGGCAAACCTTTTGTCTCTGCCAGAAATAAATTTGAAGCGCTTGCGACACATGACTCTTTGGTCGAAGCAAGCGGCGTATTAAAAACACTTGCTGCATCCTTAATGAAAATTGCGAATGACATAAGATGGTTAGGTTCGGGACCGCGCTGCGGAATAGGCGAATTATCTCTCCCGGAAAACGAGCCTGGCAGTTCAATAATGCCCGGCAAAGTTAATCCGACTCAATCAGAAGCCATGACAATGGTTTGCGTTCAGGTTTTTGGCAATGATGCAACCGTAACGTTTGCCGGAGCAAGCGGCAATTTTGAACTTAATGTATTCAAGCCGGTAATTATTTTTAATGTGCTTCAATCGATCCGGCTTCTTGCCGACGCTTGTGAAAGCTTCACAGACAATTGCGTCGTCGGAATCAAAGCGAACGAAATAAATATAGGCAAGCACCTTCAGAATTCTCTAATGCTTGTTACTGCGCTTAACCCTCATATCGGCTATGATAATGCCGCCAAAGTTGCGAAGAAAGCTCATAAAGAAAATAAAACTTTACGCGAAGCTGCCGTTGAACTTGGCTTATTAACAGGAGAAAAATTTGACGAAGTAGTTCGACCAGAAAAAATGATTGGACCAAAAGCTTAATAATTAAATGGGATGACACTTACAGTAAGCTGTCATCCCATTAAATTTTAATCCTTCTTTTTCCTTACAAGGAAGATAATAACAATCAGCAATACTAAACCTGATAAGGCATAAATCCACGGCGGTGTTTCTTTTAGCTTGAATGGTCTAAAAGTAACGGAAATAGTTTTGCCGCTGCCGATTTGCGCAAGAGTATAATTCCAAATCAAAGTTCTTCCGTCTTTGTCAGTAGCATTGTGTGTTATAATATCGCCGGCGAATGTATACTTGTAGGTTATGTGAAATGCATTTCCATTAATTCCAAAGCCGGTTGCGATAGGGGGAATAAATTGTGAAAAGATCTTTTGTCCCGATGCGCCGTCCTTTAATGAAAATTGCGAAGCAGAAAATGCTTTTACCTTATTTAAGGAATCAATGCTGGTGAATGATAAATCGATTAAGGCGTGAGTTGTACTGTCGGTAGTATCGCTGTAAACTTTAATGCTGTTGATCGAAGTGAAGCGGGAAGAGAATTCGTTTCTAATTGAGTCGGCATTAAAGATTCCGATTTTGTCTAGAACCTTTGCGCTTTCATTATCCGGCATCTTTGTCCAAAATGTTATCTTCATTTTCCCTGTGCCGTCGGGATAAAGATAAACGTCCTGGATATAATTAAGACATCCTGAAAGCAGAAAAGCTGTTAATAAAAAAAGTAAATTTTTTTTCACGGTTAGTATTGTGGTATTGTTTTATAAAAAATAGAAATAGTAAAACTATCTATATGTATTGTGCGTATCATGAGGCGCTAATTTATAGAAAAATTTAGAATTTTTCATTAAGTTTACCATTAAAATTTTTTAAGGTTAGTTATGCCGACGTATGATTATAAATGCAACGAATGTGGTTATTCCTTTGAAGTATTTCAGAAGATGAGCGCTGAACCCTTAAAACTATGCCCAAAATGCGGCGGAGAAGTAAAAAGATTAATCGGGGCAGGAGCTGGTCCAATCTTCAAAGGATCGGGGTTTTACCAGACGGATTATAAGAACACTCCCAAAAGCCCTTCAAAGAAAACAGATACTAAAACATCTAAATAGAATTTAATTGGGTACATAACCTCCTGCATTTGTTTGTATTGATATGTGATTATTGTCTTCCGCCTCGATTGTTCTACGGATGGGCAGACGTTTTTTTAAGAAGAATATCCATTTACAGTTAAAAACCTCTAAAATTGTACATAAACGCTGCTTTTATACTGCGTAAGGCTATACTTTTTTTAAAAACCATATCCTTCCGCAGTGTGTAATGCTTACTTTTTATATAAACCATACCCTTCCGCAGTGTGTAATGCTTACTTTTTATAAAAACCATATCCTTCCGCATGCGTAAGGCTATCCTTTTTTTAAAAACCATGCCCTGTCGCATACGTAAGCCTATACTTTTTTTGTAAACCATATCCTTCCGCATACGTAAGGCTATCCTTTTTATATAAACCATGCCCTGTCGCATACGTAAGCCTATACTTTTTTTGTAAACCATATCCTTCCGCATACGTAAGGCTATCCTTTTTTTAAAAACCATGCCCTTTCACATACGTAAGGCTATCCTTTTTTTAAAAACTATACCCTTACACAATTAAAAGACGTACTATTTTTTAAGAACTACTCTGTGAAGCAATTGCATGGCAATCATAAGAATTAACAAGCGGCGCATGGCGGTAATATTTATAATGTTAATTTAGCGGGAGCTATGTTGAGAAAAAGATTTGCTTGTATCAATAGATGATTCCCCTGTGAATTTAAGTATTTCAATTTGCACTGGTGTTAGCCCGTGAGGGTTATCCATTTTAACTTTAGCTTCTTTTTCTTTCAGATTATTTCGAATTAGAAATCCGTACCCAGCGAGATATAATATTTCGGCTGTGAAAAAGTATTAAAGTTATAAGCCCACGCTACATCAAATCTAACTAAGAAATATAGGAAGAAAATTCTTGCGCCAAAGCCGGTGCCCGTTAAAAGGTCCTGGGATTCAAAACCATGTACCGGGTCTCTTTGAAAAAGTTTTAACGCTTTATTTTGATCCCATGCAGCTCCGGCATCTACAAAGGCGACTCCCATTATATTGCTGAATAAAATCGGCAGGGGACCTGGAACTAAATATCTAATTAGCGGAAATCTTAGTTCCATGTTTAGCAATCCGTATTTAGTTCCGATTTCCTGTGCATAGTCATACCCGCGCAGAGGAAGCGCTGCCGTTAGAAATGCAAAGTCCGAAGGCGAGTTCAGCGGAATATTTATCGTGGCAAAGTTTCTGTTTATCCAGTTATCAACTCCGCCAATAAAAAATTTCTGCGGATCATTACCATCAGAATAGCCGCCGGATAATCTGAACGCGAACGAATAGTTTGTCCAGAATCTGAGGTATGTTCTGTAATCTCCGAGGAGAGAATAGAAGCTTAAGTTTCTTCCGGTCAAGCCGGGATTGACAAGAAAATCAAATCTGTATCTTGTACCGTCGATAGGCGCTGTGTAACCCCAGAGCGAGTTATCATGGATAAAGCTTATTGTCGGGAATATAAATGCAGCGGTTTGCATCTGCTCAAACGGATTGTCAAGATTTTCCATAGTAACATTCAGCCAGCTTAGTCCGCCTTCGATTCGATAGAACATATCAAGAGGATAGCTTAACGAAAGTACGCCGCCGTAATTTCTAAATCTGAATAAATTATCACCGCCGGGTCTTGCTAAATATGCGAACCGCGCAGTATGGAAACCTTCAATCCCGTAGTTCAGCCTTGACCGCAGATAATAATATGCTAAGCCATAGTCGCTGTTCTTCAAATCGATCTGCAGGCTTGTTTGTCCTACAATTCTATAATTGCCAAGCACATCGCTGAACGATAAAACAGTGGTGCCGAGTAAGCCGTACAAAGTACTGTAACCTGCATTTGCATAAACTATATCCGGAGAAAAAGTAATTTTATATCTGTTAACAAGGTAGTTGCCGTTCTTATCAAGATTATCGGTTGGATTGAACTTAGTATTTTTTGAACCCGCCGTATCCGAACTGAATTTATTCTTGTCGCCAAAAACATAATTATTTAAATCGACCTGAACAGAATCGCCGTAGACGTTTGTAGAATCAGCTTCGTTCTTTACAACTAAAAGAGGTAAATTGCTTTTGGAAGAATCCGCACTTACAACTTTAGGCGCATCTAATTTTTCTTCTTTTCTCTCAGTCTCTTGTTCGGCAACAAAAACAGTCGGCGCAAGTTTATTCGTATCAAGTTTTATATCAAAAGGGTTATTCATCAAGAAAAGATTGTATGAAGACTTAAACAAAGTAGAGAAGACAAGCTTCTTACCATCTTTAGAAAGAGATAGCTGGAACAGCCCGTTTAATGAGTTTGTAATCGGCACAGCCGGGATTTGAGTTATGCTATTTACTGAATCGCCTTTCTCAAGCACAATTCCTTTTTTATAAATATTGTTTATTCCATTTAAGTCTGATATAAATAAAATCTCTTTGTCGTCAGGACTGCAGACCGGGGAGAACTCGTTGCTGTAAGGCATGTCGGTAATGCGTTCAATTTTTTTGGTATCTATATTGATCGAATAGATATCCGCTTGAGAATTATTGTAGTCATATATTTTAAAAGTATCCGGAACTGCTGCCGAAGATAAATAATTGCCGCGATCGGAAGAGAAGAAAATATGTTTACTATCCGGCGACCATGATGGATCGTTATCCGTAAAAATATCATTTGTAAGATTTATCAGCTTTTTATTTTCAAAATCATAAATGTATACATCGGATTGATAAGGCGTGTGCCCGATAAAAGCCAAATATTTTCCGTCCGGCGACCAGTTTAAACTTTTTATACCCTCCAGCTTAATCGGAAGAGTCTCTTTGTCCTCCGAGTTTACGTCAATTATATAAACTATATCATTGCCGTCCGCTTTTGCAGAAAGGGCAATTTTGCTTTCGTCCGGCGACCAGCTTAATCCGGGCGTTACAACATTGAGCTGCTCAAAGTCAGCCGAGCGATTACCTTTAACAAGCCGCTTAATAATTGTCCCGTCGATTGCATTCATTATATAAACATCGAAAAAATAATTACGGTTTGAGATGAACGCTATTTTATCTCCTTGAGGAGAAATTGCAGGACTTGTATTATAAAAGCCTCCGCCTTTTTCAGGATCGGTCAGGCGCTTTGCAAAATCATCGGGATCTTTTCTTGTGGCGATATCCGGCCAGTATATTTTTTTCAGATGCTTCTTCCAGCGATCGTTAAAATCTTTAAGAGAAATTCCTATCGCTTCTTTAAATCCTTCTTCAAGACTGCCGCTTGCTTTTATTTTATTTACCAGTTCGCCGATTTTTTCTTTGCCGTATTTTTCCGCGATGTAATAGAAGATTGATTCGCCGGCGCGGTAAGCAACATATCCTTCAAGCTGATTGATGTCCGGCAACAGCTCGTTCACAATTGCGTCGCGGATATACATATCGGAATTAATATCCCAATACAAGGATTGATACTCAGCCATGCCTTCGTTGAACCATTGCGGCAGGTTAAGAGAAATGTTGTTCGTAATTATGTTTTGAAATGTTCCACCGTAAAACATATCGTTCATAACAGCGTGGGTTAGTTCATGATGAATTAAATGTTTAAACTCAGGATACGAGCCCATGAATTGTACGACAACGCGGTTCTTAAACATCTCGGTAAAGCCTTCTATACCTTCGCCCAAATATTCGTCTGTAACGTTAGTTTCCTGGAAGTCGTTAGTGGAATTGTAAATTATGATCGTTATACGGTTATTAATTTTGTAGTTAAAGCTGGCTTCAATGTCTTTTAAAGATTCTTCCGCCGCCTTTGAAGCAAACTCGGCTAGCTTAGTGCCCTGCGTTGAAAAATAAATATCAAAATGATCGGTCTGAATGTAGTACCATGTAAAATCTTTATACTGAACTTTATTTTCACCAAATTGTGCAAGAAGAACAGTTTGAAGAATGAAAATAAAAAATCCGAAATAAGTAAGGAACTTTTTCATTTAGCTTCCCTGGGATTATTCTAAAATAATAAAATCTAATTCAGATTTTTCCATATCAACACGAACCAATTTAACTTTTACCTTATCGCCGAGCCGGAATTGTTTTTTAGTTGCACGTCCAATTAAGGCATATTTTTTTTCATCATAAACGTAAAAATCTCCCTCTATGTCGCGCAGCCTTACCAGACCTTCGGCAAGTATATCAAATATTTTTACGAAAATTCCGAAATGAGTAATGCCTGAAATCAGAGCGTCAAATTCTTCGCCGAGATGATTCCGAAGATATTCAATCTGCTTTGCCTTGACAGAAAATCTTTCGGCGTCGACTGCATTTCTTTCACAGACTGAAATATGATCGCTTATCTCTTCAAGCTGCGGCAGAGTATAATTAACGGAAACGCCGTCATCAATATATTTAAACAAAAGCCGGTGAACGATTAGATCGGAATATCTTCTAATTGGAGATGTGAAGTGCGTGTAATATTTAAACCCGAGACCATAATGACCGATATTATTAGCAGAATATATTGCCTTTGCCATCGACCTGATTGCGAGTTCATTTACAAGAACTTCTTCCGGAGTTCCTCTTACTTCTTCAATTAATTTTTGGAACTGGTTTGATCTTGAGTTTAAGGCAGAATCGAATGAATATCCAAGAGACTTTACAAACTTCGCAAACTCGTTTATTTTTTCTCCATCCGGCAAGTCATGAACGCGGTAAATAAAAGGCTTCACGTTTCCTTTTTTCGGTGCTGCGATGTGCTTTGCTGTTATTTGATTTGCAAGCAGCATAAATTCTTCGACAAGCATATTACTTTGCTTAATTTCCTTCTTATAAACACGTGTAGGAACTCCGTTACCATCAAGCTCAAACTTCACCTCAGGAGTTTCAAATTCGATGCTTCCTTCTTTTAATCTTTTTTTCCTCAAAGTTTGAGCGAGTTTATTAAGCTTAAATATTTCACTAAAGAAATCGCCTTCACCGCTGTCAATAATTTTCTGGACTTCATCGTAAGTATAACGGCGCTTGCTGCATATGACACTTTTCTTAATTATATAATCTACAAGTCTGCCGCGGGGAGAAAGCTCTGCTATTACAGAATATGTCAGTCTATCTTTGTTTGGAACCAGCGAGCAGATGTTATTCGATAATTTTTCAGGCAGCATCGGGATTACTCTGCCGACGAGATAAACGCTGTTGCCGCGGTTCGCTGCGGTTTGGTCAATTGCGGAATTTACCTTAACGTAATTGCTTACATCTGCAATATGAATTCCAACTGAAAAATTACCATTCTCTAATTCTTCGATAGAAAGTGCGTCGTCAAAATCTTTTGCATCTTCCGGATCAATGGTGAATACTATTTTGCCGCGGTAATCTAACCTGTACCTAATTTCTTCGTCTGCTATTGTTTCGCTTACGGCTTCCGCTTCTTGAATAACTTCACGGGAAAATTTATAAGGCAGCTCGAATTCTTTTGCGATTGAAATTACATCTGCATCAAGCGAGCCGGATTTTCCAATTACTTCAATAATTTTCCCTTCGGGGTTTAGCATTGAAGAATCCCAATTAATTTTTCCTGCTATAACTTTATCGCCAACAGTAGCGCCGCACAGATCATCCTTGTCAATATAAATATCGCGGTAAAACAGATTATCATCGGGCTTGACAAAATAAAACGATTTTGATTTACGGAGAATTCCTACAATTTCTTCTTTGCTTCGCTTTATTACATTGATGATCTGTCCTTCGATATTTTTTCCTTTTTTGTTTGCGAACAAAGATACTTCAACAGTGTCACCGTGGAATGCAGTTCCCAAATTTCTTGATGAAACAAAAATGTCTCCAAGCCGAGAATCCTTAACAGCGACGAATCCGAAACCGCCGTTTACAATTTGTAGAACTCCGGTAACGCTGTTTGAAGCAGGCAGCCTGTTTATGCTGTACTGCTTACCGTTTTTGCTGAGAAAACCTTCTTCAGCCAAATCAAAAAGAACTGATTTCAGAGACTGGTATTCGTGGTCGGAAGTGACATTAATTTTTTTCGCAATTTCTTTGTTTTTAAAATTCCGCCCCGGATTTTTTTTAAAGAACGAAATAATTTTCTTTTTCATTAAAACTCGAATTTATATTGAAGTCCTAGTTCATTAACCATTTCATTTGAGATAGTGGTTTGAGTAATAGCCTGCTTTCGTTCCAATCTTAATAAAAGACTTTTATAGATCGGGTATTCAATTTTGATATTTGCCTGACTCAAATCCTGGAACACGTCGGTCGATCCGCCGATGGTGTATTTAAAATCTTTGACTTTACCAACCAAATTAAATTTAGTAGTTGAGCCAACGCTTCTTAAATCAAGACCTTTAACATAATCGCCAAAGTAACGATTTAATAAACCTCCAAGCATCGAACCGGCAAGTGAGGTTGCAGCGCCGGTGACTAATCCGGCTTGTTTAATTGCAGAGGATTGCTGCTGCGCTGTTAGATCAGATGCAAACTGTCCTTGGAGAATAAACATCAAAGCATCATTTTCATCTTTCGTCCGATCAGGCGCGTCGTTGTTGATGTTGTCGGTACCAACATAAACCGAAATGTTATTTTGATCCTGCAAGAAACTTTTTGAAAGATCTTTAAGCGGACCTTTCAATCTAATTTTTACGGCTACCTGCTCTTCTTTTGCATCGCTTGTTGGCGGCGTGTAATAGTTTTTATATGTGGCTACGACATTTAGATACGGATTGCTCAATTCACTTTCAAAGCGAATCGTGCCTGCAGCGTCAAATGTTTTTAAGAATTCAAGAGTTGAGCCTTCAAGTAAAGTTAGTTCTCCTTGCGCATTTGATCTTCCGCCAATCATCTGATACTGAAAGTTTCCTTTAAGCAGCGCAGTTAAATTCTGATCAAGTTCTTTCGATATAACAAATCGTAAAGTAGCTTCTTTCTGTACGCTTACATCAATCGAATAGTCGAACGTACTTTTTTTAGATGCCAACGTTTTCTTTATCTGGCTTCTCTGCTTTGAAAGCCTGACAAGATTTTCTATTTCAAGCTGACTTTTCTTTTCGGTTGCTGTATCGCTCGCAAATTTGTATATAAAATTGCTGGAAGAGTTTTGATAAGCCGATTGAACAGGCGGAAAAGTAAGATCGGCATTTTTAATAATTATCGGAGCCTGCAAATATTCTCCTTTAGAATCAGCAGTAAATTGAATATCGCCGTTAGTGGCAATTACTAGCTCGCCGTAAACTGCAGGGCTGACGTATTTACTTTCCTCGCTCAAAACTTTTAGATCGCCGTTAATTCTGAATTCAGAAGAAGCGATATTTAAATTATTTAAAGTCGCTTTCCCGCTTCCTCTAATTGTTCCGCCGTTAAGAGTTTGAGGACTGTTTGCTATAAAAAGGCTGTCGAGCAGCAGTGAATGATTGTTGACGCTTATTTTTAAGCCTGCGTTATATTCAAGATTATTTGCATCGGCAAAAAAGTCAGCGTCATTGATTTCAAGCTGTCCTAAAAATATCGGTTCACCAGGTGTTCCTGAGACTTTTAGATCGGCATTTAGAATTCCTTTTAACTTGCTGATAGACGGAATACTGTTGCCGAGACTTGACAGATTAAATTTTTGTGCAAGAAGCTTTATGTTCATCGGCTCAGATTTAATTAATCTTTCCTCAGCTCCGGTAAACGCAAGATCAACAGGAAGATTTCCGGTTAAGAGAAGTTCGGGATTAGATTTTTCTAAAGTTGAATCTAAAAACTTAACATCAACGTTCAAGTTTTTGTCAGCATAATAAAAATTACTTATTAACGATCCGAAAACCTGATCTTTAAACGAAACGGTGTCGGCATCAAAGTTTAATTTAATTACCGGCTCGGAAAAATTTCCGGTTATATCTGCTGACAGATTAAGATTCGCGTCAATATCGTTTTCAGGATTTAAACCGAATAAATTTGTTCCGACATCAAAGCCGCCCATATTTGAAATGTTTATCGTCAAATTCTGATTGCCTGCGCGCGCTAAGAAGCCTTCAATATCAATTTTAGAACCGTCTTTAACCAGTTCAAAATTTTTCACATCGATTCTATCCTGCGAATAAAGTATAGTCATCCTTTTATCATTTCGCAGAGTAAACTGGTTGTAAGCCATCAGCAGGCTGTCAAAGTCAGCGTGCAGAATATTTCCCATAAAGTCTATCTTGCCGGCAAGATGAAAATTTATATTGTCCTTCACTTTAGCAGAAAAATTTAAGCTGGCAGCATCATCCAATAATTTTAGTTTCAGCGAAAGATCATGAATATCGCTTCCGGCATATATCCTATCAGCTTTTATAGAAAAGTCGGAGTTTACATTACGAAGAGATTGTGCATTAAAATTATTTGATACATCGGTATTAATATTTAGTCCGGTTGTAAAATAAACATCCTGGTCGTTCCAGTATTTTATATAATCAAACGAGGAATTTAACGAAACAAAAATGCTGTCGGAATTATTTTCGATCTTACCGCTAAGACTTCCTTTTATACTGACGTGATTGTTTTTAAGAAACGCGGAGATGAAGTCGAAATTTTTAAATTCTATTTGATAGCTTAACTTTGAACTGGTATAAGAGGCACTTTGTTGATTGCTTACCGGAACAGAAACTCCGGTTTGAACTTGTTTATCAAAATTATTTTGAGGCTGGAATATTTCGTTAAACTTATATTTGAATTCCTTAGCAAGCAAGCCTGATTCGCTGCTGAGCATATTTATGGTTTGCTTTACAGAAAAATTTCCCTCGACGGTAACGTCGGCTAAATCGGAAACAATATTAATAATTCTTTCTCCTTTGTCATTGCTTCTTATATCGGCGATTGCTCTTACTTTGTCGAGGCTGTTTCCACGGAAGTTGGAATTATTTAATTCAAGAGAAAGGTATAGATCGGTTTTATCGAGATCAAAATTATCGCCGCTTGCGTCAACGCTGAAGTTAAGGTTGCTCTGCATTGTTGAATCTTGAATAAAGTCCGCAAGATTAAGATTTTTCACATTACCGCTGAGATCATAAGCAGGCTTTTCTTTATGCGTGAAATCGAACGAGCCGGTAAAATCAGCTTTGGAAGTGTCATACTCAACTTTGATGTTGTAACTTATTTTCTTATTTGCTGCATCGGCAAAAATTCGTAGTGTATCTAATATATTTCCTTGAACAACCGAACCGCCGCCGTACATTCTAATTGTTGAGTTCATGTTTTCGGGGTCAAGTCCGCTTCCTTTAATTATTCCTCTCGCGTTTAAACTGACAGGGAAGCCGATGAAAGGCGATAAATCAAAATCTTGAGCTGCATAAGAGACATCATAGCTCATATCTTTTTTTCTTAAATCAAGCGAAGCTTTTAAATCGACAGTTCCTTTTCCATTTCTCGCGAACAAAACAGTTGTAAAATTTTCTGGATTACCATGATAATTAAGCGTATCAATGTTTATAACATTAGAACTTAATGAAGGAATTTTTATTGAAGGCAGCAGTTTGGCTATGTCTGGCGCATTCACTGCTGATTTGGAAAAAGATGCATCAATATATATGTCATCCGGTTCCAGCACCTCGCGGATTTTTCCTTTCGCTTCCAGATGAGTATTGAGGTAATTAACTTCAAGTCTCTCAAGATTAAGCTCTTTTAAATTTCCCGATGCTCTCACCTCAGCATCGACCGTACCTTTTAAAATATTTGTTGAACTTACAAATGTTGAAAGATCATCAAAATTAAATTTGTCCGCGTCAAGATTTACACTCAGCTTTGCCTTTTCCAATTTTTCGACAGAAACCGTGTCGAAAATATTCATGCCTTCCGCTTTGACGGAAAGATTAATATTTGAATTTGCGGTGATCAGCTTAAGTCCGTCTACATCGATTCCTTTTTCATTTACAAAAAACTTCCCGGAAAGTTCTTTTAAATCAAAGTTCACAAGGTTAGGTGAGAAGGATAATTTTTTTATGTTTGCTTCAAAGTTGTTATTGGCAATGTCTGCTTGACCGCTTAAAGAAAGGTTTAAGTTTTTTACTCTAAGATCATTTAGGTTTAGGTTATTGTAATTCTCTTCGCTTCCTATTTTATCAAAGCGCTGCATGGTAAAGTCGACATTTTCTAATTCAACATCGGCGGCTACAATTTTAAAAGGAAACTTGGAATGAGTTGAATCCGGCGGCGTGGAAGGAAATAATTTTGAAATATTTAAAACGCCAGCGCTGTCGGATGTGAAATCTATTTTAGCATTTCTAATCTCTATATTGCGGACATAAATTCTCTTGCCTAAAATTTGCAGCGGGCTAACTTTTACCGCAATTGTTTCTGCATTAAGCAAAGTATCGGAAGCCATATTTACAACTGAGTTTCTTATGTATAAAGAAGTAAATATAGTTCCGTCAATTTTGCCAATGCTAACATGACCATGAAGATTTTTATTCGCAAGATTAACAACAGTAGAACGCAGATATTCGCGGAATGTTGATGTCTGGCTAAAGCCGAGTGCAATCAACAAAATAACAAGAAGCACAATGCCGCAGTACAGAAAGAAATTAATTATCTTCCTAAAGAGCGAGCGCTTTTTCTTTATTATTTTCTTTTCTTCATCTGCCAAGATAAGACACTTGAATTATTGAGAGATGTTTTAATTAATAAAAAATTCTAACGAAAAAAAATGTATTAAGCTTGATACTTTTCTACAATCTTCTGGATGATTTTAGATGTTGAAGAATCATTCACGAACTTGATTGCCTTAACTACTCCGCCGTTAGCTTCTACAACTTCGCGACCGACTATTTTATCCAAAGACCAATCAGCGCCTTTGACTAAAACATCGGGAACAATATTTTCAATTAAGTTTGCCGGAGTATCTTCTTCAAATATCGTTACAAAATCTACCGGTTTCAAATTTGAAATTACAAAAGCCCTTTCGCCTTCAGGCAGAATGGGTCTTTTGTCCCCCTTAATTCTCCGGACAGAAGAGTCGCTGTTCATGCCGACGAATAGAACATCGCCAAGAGACTTAGCCTTTATTAAATAATCAACATGACCCGCATGTATCAGATCAAATACGCCGTTGGTGAAAACAACTTTTTTATTTTCGTCCTTAAATCTTAGGCGAATCGCTTTTAATTCTGCTAAAGATTTTACAAGGCTCATTGTTTTTCCCTCAAGACAGCATCGAACAGTTTATCAACTTCTATAGGAACAATCCCTACTTCTTCGCAGACAAGACCGCCGGCATAGTTAGCAAGATACGAAGCCTCAAGAATATTTGCGCCTGCCGCGAGAGCCGCCGTTAAAGTTGAAATTACCGTATCTCCCGCGCCTGAAACATCCGCAGCTTTGCGCGCCTTTGTAGGCATACGCTTTTCAGGTTTTCCTTTTTCAAATACAGCTATGCCGCCTTCGCCTAAAGTAAGAAGCACATTTTTAGCATTTAATTTATCAAGTAATTTTTTACCGGCTTCCGTAATATCTTCATCCGTTTTTATTTTCATACCAAGAACGTCTTCCGCTTCCTTCCTATTTGGCTTAAAGACGGAAACATTTTTATAATTAAAAAAGTTATTGAACTTCGGATCTACTGTAATAAGAATTTTCTTTTTGTTGGCAAGAGAAATCACTTTTTCAATCAGCGTAGGAGTTAGAACTCCTTTATTATAATCTTGAAGAATAATTCCGTCAAAATCATCTGACTTCTCTTCGATAAAATTATATAATTTAGCTTGAACTTCTTTTAAAAGATATTCTTTGCTTTCTTTATCAATGCGAACCACATGCTGATTATCAGCAATGACACGCGTCTTTGCAGTTGTTGGTCTCGATTCGTCAACGAACAAGCCGCTGTTCGAAATTCCGGTTTCTTCTATAAGCGAAGAGAAAATTGAGCCGTAATTATCTCTCCCGATAACACCGATTGGGACCGGCACGCATCCTAACTTTAGAATATTCAACGCCACATTTGCTGCTCCGCCGAAACGATAAAATTCATTTCCAACTTCAACAACCGGAACGGGCGCTTCAGGCGAAATTCGTTTAACGTCACCCCAAAAATAACAATCAAGCATCATGTCCCCGATTACGGCAATTTTTAATCCCGCAAACTTCTTTTTTAATTCATTAAGCCTTTTTACCGGAATATCTATCATTATTTACTCTTATTATGAAATTTAAGAGTAAAGATAAGTATAAAATAATTTTATAGAAAGCAAGGAAGATTACATATCACCGAGATACGAAACAAAATGTTGTTAGGAGAAAATTTGATTGAACTAATTTCTACTTTATTTTTTGATTTCACCTTACATTCATATTTTTATCTTTAAATAATTTTATTTTATGCAAAGGAACTTTAATGATCGAACTGACTTTTGAAGAGACTCGAATTATTGGATCGTTAATAGAAAAAGAATTAACAACGCCGGAATATTATCCTTTAACGGTAAATTCATTGATGAAAGCGTGCAATCAGAAATCAAATAGGGAACCGGTAGTTTCATTCGATGAAAAAATTATTGAGACGGGATTGGAAAGCTTAAGAGGAAAGGCGTTAGCAAGGCGCGTAACAGGCAGCGATATTAGAGTTGCAAAATACCGCCAGTCGTTTACAGATGAGCTTAAGTTGACTCCTCAGGAAACCGCAGTAATGTGCGTGTTAATGCTGCGCGGTCCGCAGACGCCGGGAGAAATAAAAGGACGCACAGGAAGAATGTTCAGCTTTGAAAATCTTTCGCAGGTTGACGCGGTGCTTCAAAATTTAATTCAAAAAGAAGAGCCGCTTGTCGCAAAGCTACCGCGGCAGGCTGGAACTAAAGAATCACGATACTCCCACTTGCTTTCCGGCGCTCCTTCAAATATTGAAACCGCGCAGAAAGAAAATGATCAGCCGGATCAGGCAGAAAGGATTACAAAGCTGGAAGGCGATATTGAAAATCTGCGTGCGGAACTAAACGAATTAAAAGATCAATTTGAAAAGTTCAAAAATCAATTTTAATAATTTCTTACTTCAGCTAGTAAGATTTAATCTTCAAAATATTCAACGCCGGATTTATCAATATATCCCCATTTCCCTGCGGTCTTAGCAATCATAAGAGTTTCACCGTTGTCGATAATCTCGTCATATTTAATAGGAGTTATTCCTCTGCCTTTGTTATCGATTAATCCCCACCAGCCGTTTAGTTCAACCATAGAAACGCCTTCATGGAACTCTCCGACCGAAGAATAATTATTATTGATCAACTGCTTTCCTTCCTTATTTATAAAACCCCATTTGCTGTCCAGCCTAACTGCAATCAAACCTTCGCTGAATTTTCCGATTTTCTCATATTTAGGCGGAGTCATTTGCTTGCCGGCAGTATCAATGAAGCCCCATCTATCGTTGAGCATAACGGGGAATAAGCCGTTAAAATATTCTCCGATATTGTTGTACTGGGGCGGTATTATTTCCTTGCCGCTTGAGCTTATAACTCCCCATTTCCCGCTGAAGGTTTCGCTGCCCGCTTTCTTTTTTATACCGAAATTTATTTTAGCGTAACCATTATTGAAGTCTTCTGCTTCATCATATTTTATTTCTGTTACTTCTTTTCCGGCTTCGTTAATAAATCCCCATTTATTGTTTAATTGAACTTTAACGAGACCCTCGTGAAAATCGCCCACAAAATCATATTGAACTTGAATAATAATTTTTTTTGCCCGGTCGCAGAATCCCCATTTATCTTTTTTACGATATGGAATTAGTTTGAAAGATTGTTCCTTCGTCATAATTACTCCTTACGGATAAAAAATGAATATTGAATTATATCTTCTCTGTTTCTCTCTTTTTACGGCAAAGAACTATCGGAAGATATATTTTCTGAGGAGAGTTTCAATGATATAAGTCAGCTCGACTCGATACGGTTTATCGGATAGAGAACTGATTAGTAAAAATTATAAAGAGGTATAATGGCGCAGCGTTACTTATTTTTATCTTTTGCTTTATCGAGCGAAGCAGCCACTAAATAAACTAAATCATGCGGGCGGACAATTTCACCGCATGGAAAGGTAATCTTTTCTCCTTTTACAGCTTCTGAAATATTTGCATCATCCTTCAAAATATTTTTTAACTTTAGCGAAACTACGCCGGTGGTCTGCCCGATGATAAGCAGTTCGTCTTCCAATTTTATTTTGCCTGATTCAAGCGAGACGAAAACCGCTTGTGCCTTCTTATAATAATTAATTACCTTGCCGACATATTCTTTGCGAGTGGTTGCTTTGCTGCCGTAAATATCTGCATACTCCGAAGCGCTTGGCTTATCAAAATAAAAGCCGGATGAAAATCCGCGGTTGTAAACCTTTTCTAGTTCAATTAGAAAATCTTTTTTAATTTCATCCGTCAATTTATTTTCAAAATATAAATCAATTGCACGGCGATAAACGGAAACCACTTTCGCCACGTATTCAGGGCTTCTTTTTCTTCCTTCAATTTTGAATGAATCAATCCCGGCTTCGATCAATGTATCGATGAACTCGATAGTACAAAGGTCTTTCGGCGATAAAACGTAATCTTCGCCGATGATCATTGATTTGTGAATCGAGTTATCAACTATCTCATATTCTCTGCGGCACGGCTGGATGCATTCGCCTCTATTTGCGCTTTTACCGAATAAATGATGGCTCATAAAACATCTGCCGCTTACTGCAATACACATCGCGCCGTGAATGAACGCCTCAATCTCAAGATCAGTTGACGCGCGTATTTTTTTTATCTGTTCAAGCGAACATTCACGCGCAAGGACAATCCTTGAAGCGCCGAGACTTTTATAAAAATTTGCACTTAGTGAGTTTGAAATGGAAGCTTGAGTGGAAATACAAAAAGGGATTTCATGCTTACGGCATAATTCTGTAATCGCCAGATCCCAGCAAATTATTTTATCGATGCCTGCATTTTTTGCTTCGAGAATAATCTCTTCAGCTTCGGAGATTTCATTCTCATAAAGAATAGTGTTTAGGGTAAGATAAGTCTTAACATTTTTCTCTTTGCAGAAAGAAACGATTTTAGGAAGCTCATCTGTAGAAAAGTTAGCTGCTTTCGCACGCATATTTAATTTTTCCACGCCGAAATAGACAGCATTAGCGCCCGCATTAACTGCGGCTGTAAGCATAGTCCAATCTCCCGCGGGAGCCATTAGCTCGGGAGAAGTTTGTAGTTTGTGGTTTGTAGTTTGTTGGTTAGTCATTTTATCTGCGATTTCGTATCCATGTATTTTATAAAAGCGCTTAATCTCGGAATTAATTCGTCAATCATTTTAGTAATTGTTTCTTTATCTGCATCATTTAATAATTTGCGTTTAAAAGCCTTATTGACCCAGTGCTTTGTTTCAAAGAGCGATCCTCTTGAAATTTTAAGATATCGTTTATAATCAATATAACTGCCTTTGCCGGAACCTTCAGAAATATTTGCGCTAACACTGTCTGCAGCCTTTATTAACTGCCTGCCAACAACATCTTTCTCAAAACTATTCCACTTAACGACTATATCCCAGATTATATCTGATAATTTTTCAGAAAGTTTATAAACTTCTAAGTCTTCATATTTTGTACTCATACATTTTCCCGTTTCAGTAATATCTTTTTATTTCTTTTACAACAAACCACAAACCACAAACAATAAACTAATCACCCCTTCTCTTCCCAAACTCTGCTGATTTCTATAATAACTTTAACTGCCATTTCCATATCCTGGATTGCGACCCACTCTAACTTGGAATGATAAGAATGTTCGCCGGCAAAAATATTCGGAGTTGGAAGTCCCATAAAAGAAAGCCTCGAGCCGTCTGTGCCGCCGCGGATTGGATTCTGAATTGTCTTCAATCCTAACCTGATCATCGCTTCAAGTGCATTTGTAGATACTTCCGGATGCTTATCAAGTACTTCCCTCATGTTGCGGTACTGCTCGATGACTTCAAATTCATACCGCGCACCAGGGAATTTGCTTATCGCTTTCTCGACTAACTCTTTCAGAAGATTTTCATATTCCTTCAGCTTTGGGGTTTCAAAGTCGCGAATGATAAATTTTAATACTGCAAGCTCTTCATTCCCGTTGAAATTTGTGCAGTGTACGTAGCCTTCTCTTCCTTCCGTAGTTTCGGGAGATAATCTTTCTTTCGGCAGGCTTTCGATTATTGCCGTACCGACTTTAACCGCGTTTATCATTTTCCCTTTAGCATATCCGGGATGAATGTTCTTTCCGTGAATTTTTATAACCACGGCATCCGCGCTGAAAGATTCAATCTCAACTTCGCCTCTTGTTTGTCCGTCCACGGTGTAAGCGCAGAAAGCGCCGTATTTCTTTACGTCAAAATGCTCGGTTCCTCTTCCAACTTCCTCGTCCGGCGTGAAGCATATTTTAATCTCGCCGTGCTTTAGTTCGGGATGAGATAGAAAATAGTTAACCGCATCCATAACTTCTGCAACGCCGGCTTTATTATCTGCGCCGAGCAATGTCGTGCCGTCGGTGGTAATTATATCGTAGCCGAACATATCCGCAAGGTCGGGATTATCAGCCGCTTTGATCACCTGGTTAGGATCATTTATTAATTTTATATCGCCGCCTTTATAGTTCTTAAATATTTGGGGATTAACATTAGCGCCGGTAACCGCGGGCGAAGTATCAACGTGAGCGATAAATCCAATTACCGGGATTTTCTTATTTGTATTGGAAGGAAGAGTCGCCATAACATAGCCCCACTCGTCCATGTGCGCGTCTTTTAATCCCATTCCTTTTAATTCTTCCGCAAGATCGGCGAGAAGAATTTTCTGTTTACCGGTTGAAGGAAAACTTGTAGAATCTTCGTCGGATTGAGTATCGTATTTTACATATCTTAGGAAACGATCAACACACGTGAATTTATAGTTCGGATCAAACATATTAACCTCGCTTTGTAGATTATTAAATTTGCAGAAATATTTTCCTTGTAGAATTATTTCAGCAGCAATTTTTTTGTGAACTTAATTTAACTCTATTTGATTTTTTACCCAAACCATTTTTATAGGAATTATTTTTTGCCCGGCTTGTTAACGCCATTATTAAATAATCTTTAATTGTGGTTTAAAGTATAGCGTTTATGATTTTAAATTTCTTTTTTAGCAGTGAACATTTTTATTTACTGGACAAAAATATGACAAACAATAAGCTCTTCAAATTCATCCCAATAATAATTTTCATTGCTGCCGCGTCAATGTTTGCGCAGGTGCCGAGACCAAAGCACGTAGTAGTTATTATCCTGGAGAACCACGCGTTCAACCAGATAATCGGATCGAAAAATGCGCCTTATATTAATTCATTAGTAAGCGGCAGTTCATGCGCGACTTTCACTCAGTCTTACGCGGTTACACATCCAAGCCAGCCGAACTATTTAGCGCTTTTTTCAGGCTCGGTAAACGGAATACCGGATGATGAGCTGCCGAAATTGTTCCCATTTAAAACGCCGAACCTCGGCGCCGAATTATTGAAACACGGTTATACTTTTGCAGGCTACTGTGAAGATTTGCCGGAGACAGGTTATAACGGAAAATTTGCCGGACCTTATGCAAGAAAGCATAATCCATGGGTAAACTGGCAGGACGCTAAGAAGAACGGCATCCCTAAAAAATTTAATCTTCCTTTTACGTCTTTTCCAAAGAATTATAATAAGCTGCCGGATGTTTCTTTTGTTATACCGAACCAGCTTAACGATATGCACGACGGCAAAGAACCTGAAAGAATTACAACTGCCGATACATGGATTAAAAATAATTTAGACAAATATATCAGGTGGGCAAAAAAACATAACAGTCTTTTCATTTTAACCTTTGACGAAGACAATAACACATCAACAAACCTGATCCCGACTTTATTTGTAGGACAAATGGTAAAGGGAGGGAAGTATAATGAATGGATAAATCATTATTCCGTTTTAAGAACATTAGAAGATATGTACAAACTGCCTTACGCAGGCGAAAGCGCGTCGGCAAAAACTATTAAAGACTGCTGGATCAGCAAGCGTTAGCTGTTTATTCCGGTCGTATTAATAAATTTCTCGCTCCTTTCGAAACATTTGATGACCTTGCGTGCAGGGAAATACGAAGTGCTGTCGCTGAGCAGATTAAAGTCTCATAAGCATCAGCTTAATAAGTGTATTTTATGAAGGAAATTAATACAATTATTTTGATTAAAAGAGAAAATAAGGTTTTAATATGTCATCCCTAAAGGGATTCAATTTATTTTTCTTATACATTTTTCTATAAATATGCCATCCCTCCGGGATTTTTGAAAATTCCAATCCCGATAGGGATGAAATATTTATAGCAAAGATCAAGACCACAAAAATCAGAATCCCTTTAGGGATGATATATTTCTAGCAAATACCCAGGCCATGAAATTCCAATCCCGTTAGGGATGAAATATTTATAGCAAAGATCAAGATCACAAAAATCAGAATCCCTTTAGGGATGATATATTTCTAGCAAATACCCAGACCATGAAATTCCAATCCCGATAGGGATGAAGAATTAATATAAAA
>JAKAKL010000027.1 GCA_021824565.1 Bacteroidota bacterium
AACGCATTAGCAACTATATTTATTCCCTGATTGCGTAATTCCGACAAGGCTCTAGTTCCGGCTTCATCTCTTGGACTAACCTGATAGGTATAACCTGGAAGCTTTTTCGACATGAGCCGTTCAAACCAATTTCTCGTATCTTCATAAGGCTTGGTAAGAATGTAATTAGAGCCTTTATTCCCTCTGCCTAATTCCGCGCTTAGAAGTACTCCGTCATCGAATTTCAATTGCTTCAAATGTTTATCGATAGTTGATAAATATTCATCGCTCAGTTCCTGCCTTAGCATCCCAAACAATCTTTTAAATCCTTCGGACTCAAACAATTCTTCATTCACTTCGGCAAGGTCTCTCAACTTCCGAAGCATTTCTGCAAACACTTTAAGCTTGTCTACAGACTCGTGGAGAATACTTGAGGGCGAACTAAAAAGCCCCCACCAGTGACCGGCTTTCTCTTTTTCAATTGCCTCGATTGTTAGTTGATATATTTCTCTAACAATTGGCTCATGCATCATACAGTCATGCAAAATCTGTTGACGATAAAGTATAGTGCCTTTATCAGTAACACTTGCAAGTACACTTACTTTTGCCACCTCTAACAAAAAATTGTCGTCGCCAGCCATTGAGTTAAGTAAAATGTTTAAACCTAAATCTTGTATTAAAGCCTTTTCATTCCAAGGTAAAAAATGTAGTAAACTAAGTCTCTCATCCGTTTCAAATGCTCGCGGTTTCTTTTCCCTTTGCATCAAAATTTGTTTCGGGTCAAAATCTCTGTCTTTAAACATCAAGAATGCTTTCATGATTTTATTCTCTCCTTTATATGGCTGTAAGTAAGCCGGTACTTTTCTGCAATTGCTAATGCATAAGCCAATCCGTCTGCCGGTCGCCTTATAACTTTGAATGTCCGTAATACCGGGTTCTCCGGCACAACCGTGCTCGTCATTGAAACAGTCTGTTCGTTGAACGATGCCAATTCGTCAATGAACGTAACCCAAATACAAAGTAAATCGAGCCCTAATATCTTTTCCATTATTTTTGTGCTTAAAAAACTCACGTCTTGTATTGTTGTAGAATTAAAAATCTCATTCATGATTAGTATTGAACGGAAAGTTGCGCGCTCCAAAATGGAATGGATCCTTGTTAAATCATCTTCAAGTTTACCGCGGAGATTTTCAACTTTCTCAGCGCGTTCAAATTGAGTGAATATATTGTCGAAGAGAAATAGTTGCGCTTCGCGTCCGGGGACCGGACAGCCGAGACTTGCAAGATAATGTAGTTGTCCAAACATACGCGCGAAGGTAGTCTTGCCGCCCTGGTTTGGTCCGGTTACGACTATAATTCGTTCTTTATCTTTCAAATAAAAATCGTTGCAAACGATTTGTCCGTTATTTCCTGCCTGTCCGGTAGGCAGGTTATTTAGCTTTTGTGCCAGCGCTAAATCGAATCCTTCATAATCATAAATTTCTTTACCCGTCCCTTTGGGGCTTGTCCCTTGGGAAGATGTGTCTGAAATTTTAGGATAGCAGAATTGCAGGCTGCTATCTTTAATTTTTTTGATGTGTTCCAGATATGAAATGTAAAAATGAATTTCTCTGTCGAAAACTGAAATGGTCTCATCAATAAAGTTTTTATTGCGGTTAGTAAAATACTCCAATCTTGAAAATACATCTGAATTGAGCATAGCAACAAAATCCAGTATCTGCGCTTCGATGTGGTTCATGTCCTGGGATACTAAATCATATTTTACCAAATAGTTCTTCACAGCACCTTGTTTAAACTTTTCAAATGTCGCTTCAATTTCTGAACTATAGTCAACACCTGGTTCATAATTTTGAACAGTAAAAGAATTATCTTGGATGATTATTCGATACTTCACATTTTCCAGATCTGACTTTAGCCTGCTTACTTCTTCAGCCAACAATTTGAAATTTGTACTTGCAATGTAGCTTGTTAAATACTCGCGAAAAGCTAAAAAGCCGCGTGAGTCCAACTGCGTTGAGGATAAATCTGTTTTGAATTTATTGACGGTATCACAATAAATTTCCACTGCATACAAATACCAAATTTCTTTTTGCCGTTTGTAATAAAGCTTATCAACTAACTTAAGGTGCTTTCGCACTTCGCTCATTCGTTCCGCAAAATATTTTACATGCTCATACAAAGAAGTTATTTCCAAATCATGGAAAACTTCCTGACGGTATAATACTGCAGTTAAATCACTCAACGGAAAATAAAAGTAAGGTTTTAACTCATATTCGGAATAGTTCCCAACAATCGCATCTACAACCTGGTCTAAATTCAAATCAATAAAAAAGAGAGGGAGTTCAGCATGCTCAGCGGTTCTCTGGTCTTCAGGTTTATCAAATAATATGCTTACGGAGCACATATATAAAATCCTTTTTATAGATCCATTTAAGTTTATAAAAATTTTTATATTTGGTAGGAGTTATTAGACCGAAGTAATTTCGGACGGTTATAAGCGAACACCATCGCTTCTACAAATATATTAAATCTTAAGGATTATCAAAATCATCTTTATCACATTGTTCTTATTTTTGCACCTTAGGTTCTTTGCTAAATATTTTTGTAATTATAAAGTGGACAAAAAATCATGAAAAATAATAGTTTTCTCATTTATCTAGTTATATTCCTCTTTTTCTATTCGGCTCTTCTGTTCTCACAAAACATTAATTCTTTCAGTAATCCACCTAATGATAAGATTAAACTCGAAAACTTATCTCTGCTTAAAGATAAAATCATTCAGTACCATTCATCCGGTCAATATTACAAAGACCTTCAACGTATTTGCGGCAAAGCTTGGGATAAACTTAAAAGGATAAAACCGGATTCAAATTCCACAGTTGTTTTTGACGTAGATGAAACTTCTTTGTCTAATTATTTTTTTCTAAAAGATATGGACTTTGGTTACATACCATTTCTTTGGGATAAATGGATTGACAGCGCAAAAGCGCCTGCAATAAATTCTGTTAAAGCGCTTTATGATTCTGTTATAACAAAAGGCTTCAAAGTCGTTTTTATTTCCGGTAGACGTGATTATCAGTATGCTGCTACAATTAAGAATTTAAAAGAGCAAGGCTTCGCAACCTTCGACACTCTTATAACCAAAAGCAGAAATGATTTGCCAATTTCAACTTCTTTATTCAAAGAAATGAAAAGGATTGCATTAACTAAAAAGGGCTATAAAATTGTAGGCTCCGTTGGCGATCAGTATAGCGATATGTACGGCAAAGACACCGGTTTAAAAGTTAAACTGGTTGATTATATGTACTTCATAAAATAATATTTTTTAACTTTGTTTATCAATGGATATAAAATGCCAACTACCATTTGCATTTAAATTTCCCATATCTTATTTTATCAACCAGCGATGGAGTTCGCTTTTAACCGTCCCGATATTTATCGGGGATAATAACTCCTACCAGTTTTGGTTGGAGTTATTCTTGTCTTGAATACCTCCAAATACTATAACCTAATATGATTTGCTTGAAGGAGACTATGAATAATTTATTTATAGTAAACTTAGCCCTTGGAGAAATGGCATGCTGTTTTATCTAAGTATATTGCAATTGCTCTATATTGCCTTATTAGCTCCGCTAACAATCGGCATAATACGCAGATTGGAAGAGATTGTTGAATCTAAAAAAGGTCCAAGCATTTTCCAGGAATATTACGATTTAAGAAAACTATTCCGGAAAGAAACTGTAGCGCCGGTTGCCGCTTCACCTTTTTTTATTGCTGCCCCCTATATAACATTTTCTCTTTATCTATTACTCACCCTTGTTCTGCCTATCATCACTGCATTTCCGCTTACATTTGGACCGGTAGTTGATTTTGTCGGCGGCGGTTTAATTTTCGGTGCAGCCGGTACTATAAAAAAAATTGCGGCTATCGACAGCAGAAGTAACTATGCCCATCTTGGTACGTCAAGAGCGTCAACAATCGGCGCGTTGTCCGAACCTATTATATTAATTATTTTCATAATGTTTGGTGTTATTACAAACACTAACAATCCTTATGTAATCAATAACGTTTTACAAACATCCACAAATTGGTATTTATCTCTTATTCATTGGTTCGCTACTTTTGCATTTTTTATGGTCTTAATTGTAGAGACCGGCAAGCTCCCAATCGAATCTCATTCTCTCGGCGAGCTTGGTATGATTGACCAGGCGATGGAAATGGAATACTCCGGGAAAGAACTTGCAATCTACAAATGGGGCGGATATATGAAGCATTTCCTTTTGATGAATGTTTTTATGAACGTGTACGCTTTTCCTTACTACGTACCGATGCAGCCTAATCTTCAACATATTTTGGTCTACTTGATTATCAATTACCTAAAAATAATTCTGCTCGCAGTTCTTTTTGTAATTATACAAGAGACTTTTTCAAAGTACAGGCTGTTTAAGATTTTTGATTTTGTCGCAGTAGCACTTGTACTCGCATTCTTAGCTGCGCTTGTATTTTACACTACTGGAGGTACCGTTTAATGAACCATCTCGATAACGCATTTTTGCTAGTCGGTTTTCTTGAAATTGCTCTGGTAATGTTCATGCAGTGGGAAGTTTATATTACAAACATTATAAAAACATTTTCAATCAGTTCTTACTTAATTGCAATCCTCTTTTTAATAGTAGGATTTATAAATAAAGAAAGCTACATATTGGTTCTTGCCGCACTAACTGCTTTAACCAGAGGATGGCTTATTCCTTTTTATCTCAAAAGAATTTTAAGAAAAGATAAATGGCGTGCAAGGGAAACAAGCCCGTTGGTTGGTATTTCAAGTTCAATATTAATTTCACTACTGATCGCCGTAGTCGGATACTTGCTGTACAGTCTTACTCTTTCAAATTATATAAAATCAAACCTTGGTTCCATTCCTATTACTCTTATGCTTCAAGGCATGTTTTTAATTATTTCCAGAAGCAGCACATTTACTCAATTAATCGGCTATCTAATTATGGAAAACGCAATGTACATGTTCGGCTATATTTTCCCGGAACTTCCGTTTATTGTTGAAGCCGGTATTGTTCTCGACTTGCTTGGCGTTGTTATGATTTCCGGTGCAATTATCCGTTTAAGAGAAGATGTAATTAAAAACGGCTCAGAAGAATATACCGAATTGAAAGGATGACTTAATGGAATTTATTTATCTTTTGCCAATTCTATTTTCCGGTTTAGGAAGCCTGCTCTGTATCCTTCCATTTCTAAAATTTGAAGAGGACATTTCCGTTATCGTTTCCTTTGGCGCCTTGTTCAGTTCCATTTATATTTTATTCCTTCCGAACCTTACAACCGATTTCTTTTACATAGATGGGTTATCTAAAATATTTCTCGTGATGACAAGCGCTGTTTATGTAGCTGCGGTTATATTTTCTATTTATTATATCGAACACATACAAAACAAATTATTCCAGTCTCACTTTTATTTTTTCTTGTTGAATACATTTGTTTTAACAATGCTGTTTACCGTAATTCTAAATAACCTCGGCTTAGTTTGGGTTGCAGTTGAAGCAACCACAGTAACAAGTGCGCTGCTCATTTCAACTGAGAACGATGAAGCTACTATTGAAGCAACATGGAGATACGTCATTATTGTTTCAGCCGGATTAATTATTTCCTTAATCGCTGTAATATTTATCTACTCTTCATTTAAAACTCTTTCATTTGCTGAACTGTTAAAATTATATCCTGGTCTTCCTGCCTCGATGGAAAGAATAACATACTTCGGCGGAGTTTTAGGAATAATTGGCTTCGGAACAAAAGCCGGAATTTTCCCTATGCATACCTGGCTGCCCGATGCGCACGGCAAAGCTCCTTCACCTATAAGCGCACTATTCTCTGCCGTACTTTTGCCGGTTGCTTTGTTTGCCATTGAAAGAATTCTTCAAGCTATTCCTAACGACGGGGTGAAAGTATTCGCTTTTACCTTAGGACTTCTTAGCATAGCTCTTGCAGCCTTCATGTCTTTCAATCAAGTTTATTACAAAAGAATGTTTGCTTATTCTTCAATCGATAATATGGGAATTGCATTAATTGGATTGTCGCTCGGCGGATATGCTTTTGTTGGAAGCGTACTGATTATTATTGCCCATGCATTTGCTAAATCTGCAACATTCTTTTTAACCGGAAATGTTTTAATAAATTATGAAAGCTGGAAGATTGATGAAGTAAAAGGTATCTCTAAAACATTGCCGGCAACCGGTTATTCTCTATTCTTTGGTTCCCTGGCAGTTACCGGCACTCCGCCTTTCGGCACTTTTCTCGGCGAGCTTTTAATTCTTGTTGCAATTTTTAACACATACGGCGTTATGATTACTCTTCTGACCGGCTTGTTCCTTGCAATGGCATTCATTGGAATAAATTACCAAACTTTAAGAATGGTCTTTTCAGAACCGAATAGAGAAAAGAAAAGAGAAAATTATATTGTCGTTATCCCGATAATAAATCTTCTGTTAGCATTAGCCGTAACGTTTGCTTCTCCATTAATCTATAACATCTTATTTAATGGAGCATGGAAATGATTCATTCCTTCGGAAAAAGATTGTTTGGAGTTTTAGAAAATAATGGTGAACTTGTCAATGTTGAAGAAGAGAAACTTCTTCTTTTTGACGGAAAAGATTTTACGATAGAAGCGAATAACAAGTCAGAACTTTATCCTAACTACAATATTATAAAAAGCAGAAATTCTATAATCGGCAAAAGCGAATATTTTGGCGAAGGTGTTTTTGTTTTTAGATATGGTCCGGTCACATCATGGCTTGTTGAGCCCGGCGTTTTTCATATCTACACTTATGGAGAAAGAATATTGGGAATGAATATCGATGTTTCTTATAAATCAAGAAATATAGAACAGAAGCTTACCGGATTAAATCCGTTGGAAGCTATTCCTTTCGTAGAAAGTGTCTGCGGAAATTTTTCTTTTTCTCATTCTATTGCATTCACAAATTCAATTGAAAAGATTTTGGGAATAGAATTAAACCCTATAATTAAAAGCTACAAAATTATTGCACTTGAACTGGAAAGAATTTACAACCACTTATATGTTTTCAGTCAGCTTGCAAATGCTGCCGCACAGAAAGTTTTAACAAGCCATGTGCAATTCCTTTTTGAAGAATCGCTGAGAACAAATTTCATCTTCTGTCAATCACGATACTTGAAAAAGTTAAACAACATAGGTAAACTTAATTTTTATCCTGATAAAAAAATTCTAAATACTGTTCAAGAAAGATTGGACTCATTAAATTCAGACTTGGAAAATCTTTATGCAAGAACTCTTGAAAGTAAAAACTTTTTAGATAGGCTTCATGCTACTTCAATAATTTCTTCTGAATATGCTTTAAATAATTCTTTGTCCGGTCCTACTCTAAGAGCTTGCGGAGTTAAAGAAGATTTAAGGCAACACGATAAATTTTACGAAGACCTGAATATTCCAACTATTACTTTCGGCGATTCACTTGCAAGGCTGGAAGTAAGAATTGAAGAAATTTTTGAATCGATAAAAGTCATCAACGATAAAATTGATTTTATAGACAAAGTAAAAAATCTCGTTCCTTTTGAAGAAGCAAAATTTTCTTTAGAAAATATAACCGGAGGCACTGTTGGCGCAGTCGAATCGCCAAGCGGAATTATTGCATACTACGCCGAACTTGAGAGCGGCAAGATAAAAAATATTTACATCTCAACGCCGTCTTTATTTGGATTAAATGCAATTAAAGATTCTTTACCCGGGATGATATTCACGGACTTCCCATTTTCGGTCGATTCTTTCGGAAGCTTCTTTGCAGATGCAGCAAGATAAGGAATTGTGAAAGGGATGTCATTCCCGCGAAGGCGGGAATCTATACTAAGAGTAAATTAGGAAGTAACTATATGAACAACTGGTGGCTGCCATACGGTCTTAAAAAAAGATTAACAGAAAAAAAATCATTTCAGACAGATATTGATGTAAAGCCGTTAGATGGAATATTTAAAACCTCTCTTCATATTTACATTATTGATGTCGGATGTCCTAACGACTTATGCTTTGAAATAAAAGCTTTGCAAGCTCCGCAATACAATATTCACCGGTTCGGAATTTTCTTTGCAGATACACCGCGCCACGCCGATGTCCTTATTGTCCTTGGTCCGGCAACAAAAAAAATGATTGGGCCTTTGAAAGAAACTATAAACCAACTGCCTAAGCCTTTCGGAATAATCTTAATCGAATCCGGCGAAATGAAGTCTGATGTTGATATTAAAAATATTGTTGGCAATAATCTTTTAGCAGAAATTAAAAATTACGAGAACCCTGAACAGATTATCGCTGTTCTCTTAAAGATTATGAATAAATAAAATTTTTCTCTGTGGTACTCTGTGTGTACTTTGTGAAACTCTGTGTAATAAAAAAATGTTACACAGAGAGCACTGAGGAACCACAGAGAGCCGCAGAGATAAAGGAATACTAAATGAACTACTTATTTATCGCGCTCGCTTTCTTCATCTTAGGATTTATCCTAACATTCTCTCGAAGATTAAGCTACCTTGCCGCATTCATCGGCTCTGTTTATGTTTTCATTGCCGGCGTTACTTCGCTCAACAGTCCCCAGATCTCAGCCGTTTATTATTTGATGCCTCACATTTCCATCGGGTTAAATATTGACAAAACCACAAGTTTATTTTTCATCGTTTCTTCTATTTCTTTTGCTGCTTTGTCTCTTTATTCTATTGATTTCGGTAGACTCTTCAGTAAAAAGATGGGATTGTTTTTTAATCTTGCTTTGTTCGGAATGGTACTTGTAATGTCCGCAGCGGATTCAATAGTATTTCTAATCGGCTGGGAGCTTATGACTATCGCACTCACTTTCCAAATCCTTGAAAGACGCAATTCAATGACCGATGCATTTCAGTTTCTTGCCTTCGGCGAAGCTTCAACTATGTTTCTGCTTCTTGGATTCGCTGCGTTATATTTTGCTAATAATTCCTTCTCTTTAATTAATTCAACGCGTGCAAGTTCTTTATTCTTAATATTGACTACACTCGGTTTCATAATAAAAATGGATATCTTCCCTTTTCATACATGGATTATCGGTGCTTACTCCAAAGCGCCTTCACACACTGCGGCTATGCTTAGCGCGCCGCTAACCCTTATGGGGGTT
>JAKAKL010000116.1 GCA_021824565.1 Bacteroidota bacterium
GCCGAACAGCTAAGACTTAATTACTGGAAAGAAAAAAATCAAGCAGCTTAATTTATGAATGATTTTTTCCACAATCTTTTTTTATTAAAAGTATCTTTTCCCTTGAAGCATTACAATTATCTCCAAGTATTTCATTATTTGATCCATCTTCTTGTTGATGATATCCACTTATACCTGAGGATTCTTTGTCATTCTGAAATTTTAAAGGAATTATTAATGAAACATTATGAGCATTTATTGTTGCTGTGGCAGTAATATTTACGTTTTTAATTTCATTACCTATTGAAGTAGTATATCCACTTGAATATGGAGAAGCTAACCCATCAATTCCAAACATTGTGTAGCTCGTTGCTTGTGTTGTAACTGATAAGTATGGGTCAGAACTAGTAAAATTTATTTGAACATTGTTTATTGGTTTATTATTTCCATCTAAAACTTGTATTGATATTGGATAAGCATAATAATATGGTGTTCCGCCCAAAGATCCAATTACTTCATTAGAATTAAAAGTCGATAAATTACCGCTCCAAACTATTATTCTAGGGGTACCACTTATTACTGTTATATAGTATTTGGGAGTATGCATATCTGGATTACTTGGTACATTGTCCTTTTTTGTAGCCTCAGCCCAGACTGTATAGGTACCTTCCTGTGAGAAATTGTAACTAAAATTAAAATTTTGATCTGATGGATAAGAACTATTTATCTCTTGGTTTGGTTGGTCTGTTACACCACTTGGCGTGGTAATCTCCAACCATACATACCCAGAAACGAAATCGCTGCAAATTGTAGTGTTAACTGTTATTGTTTGGGAACCAATATTAATAATATCAGGTGGGGATTGAAGGTTAATAGATGCTGTAATATTACTGCAACTGTTTTTATCAATAATTTGTGTAGAACAACCCCCAAAATTACAAGCTAAAAGAATGATAAAAATAAAAACAATAAAAAAAGCATTCATAGAATAATTTTTGTACATAGCTATACCCATATTTTCGTTTTAGAAAGTTTTTAAATATTTTTCTTCCTAAGTAAAGTTTAAGCGTTACACCCTCATAATACAATAAGGGAATTCCCTTATTTTTTCTAAGGGAGTATTTAAGGGAGATGTGTTTACTAACATAAAATTTCTATTATATCATTTCGTCCTAATTTTATTTTTATATTTTGCTTGTGCACTTCCACTGTCTTAACGCTAATACAAAGCATATCTGCAATTTGCTTATTTTGTATCCCTGCTTCCGTAAGATTATAGATTTCTTTTTGCCGCTTTGTAAGAGTTTCTATTTTATTTCCCTCTTCTTTGGTAATCATTTCAATAACATTCTCGCAATAATATTTGCCGCCGTTATTAACAGTTATCATTGCTTCTCTTAATTTTTCTATGCCGGTCTTTTTGCTTACTATCCCCCGAGCTTCTCCGTGTATCAAAGTCTTAAGCTCACTTTTTTCAATTTTACTTGTGTAAATAATTTTATTTATTTCACTGCCAAGAAGATCATTGGCTCTTTTTATTTCTTCATCGTACAGGCATCCGTCATTCACTACAACTACCTCATACTTTCTCTTGCCATCGGATAAATTGTTCAAGTCAGTATAATCATTAAAGGATCGTTTGTAAAGAAACTCATAAATGCGGTTAAAACTGCGGGCTGCGCTGATAAAAATAACGCTCTTATTTTTTTCATAATAAAGTACCTCCATTATAATAATGCTGCTTTATTCTTTTTGTAAAATGCGGGGGGGGGGGGGTAAATATGTTTAAGTACCCTTTTCTGCTTTCTTATTTTTATAACTTCCATTTCTCACCCAAAATAAAATTATTAGATAGTTCTAACTTCGGGAATTATTTTATCTAACGCAAAAGAAATTTTGAGAATAACTTAAAACTATTCCTCCAATTGCAAAACCATGCAATCTTTTTTTTAACCGGTTGTGTGAATTAATTAATCGTCAAGTTAATAAATTAAAATTGAAAGCCCATCCGATTTTCTTTATCTTTGCACCGGTAAAAATCCATTTTGTCGCGGACGCTTCCGGCTCTTGCTTTTCAGATGGATACAACTTTTTTAATTAAACACTGTTTTAGAAACAGCAAGGATATTATAATCTTTTTTAGAATTATTAAAACTAAATAACTTACGAAAGGGTTATTTTTAATGATAAGGAATAAAAAATTAATTGCCTGGGTTGAAGAAATGGCGGCGCTTTGCAAGCCCGATTCAATCTATTGGTGCAATGGCTCTGAAGATGAGTTTCAAAAATTAGCTGATGAATTGATAGCAAATGGTACTTTCATAAAATTAAATGAATCAAAAAGACCAAACAGTTTTTACTGCCATTCCGACCCGGAAGATGTAGCCCGTGTTGAGAATAGAACTTTTATATGTTCGGTAAAAGAGGAAGATGCGGGACCGACAAACAACTGGGTTGATCCGAAAGAAATGAAAGATACTTTGACTAAAAAATTTGACGGATCGATGAAAGGAAGAACAATGTACGTTATTCCTTACAGCATGGGTCCGATCGGATCGAAGATTTCCCAAATTGGAGTTGAGTTGACAGATTCCCGCTACGTGGTTTGTAATATGAAAATCATGACCCGGATGGGGAAAGAAGTTTTGGACGCTCTTGGAGAAAATGATTTTGTTCATTGTCTTCATTCTGTAGGAGCGCCTTTAAAGCCGGGAGAAAAAGATTCAACGTGGGCATGCAGCAAAGAAAAATATATTGTGCATTTCCCTGAAGAAAGACTGATCTGGTCATACGGCAGCGGATACGGCGGTAATGCTCTGCTTGGCAAGAAATGTTTTGCTTTAAGAATCGCTTCGAGCATGGCTCGCAATGAAGGCTGGCTTGCCGAACACATGCTGATTGTCGGTATTACTTCTCCCGAAGGAGTGAAGAAATATTTTGCAGCAGCTTTTCCAAGCGCATGCGGAAAAACTAATCTCGCAATGCTCACACCAACTCTTCCGGGATGGAAAGTTGAAACAGTCGGAGATGATATTGCATGGATGAAATTCGGAGAGGATGGAAGGCTGTATGCAATAAACCCCGAGGCAGGATTTTTCGGAGTAGCTCCGGGTACATCCATGGAAACAAATCCAAATGCGCTGTTGTCTATGGATAAGAACTCCATCTTTACTAACACTGCGCTGACACCGGACGGAGATATTTGGTGGGAAGGATTGACGGACACAAAGCCGGAAAAATTAACCGACTGGCTTGGAAAAGAATGGACGCCAAAGTCAAAATCTAAAGCCGCACATCCAAACGCAAGATTTACAGCACCATCCAAGCAATGCCCGGTAATGGATCCCGCGTGGGAAAGCCCGGTAGGAGTTCCAATTTCCGCGATATTATTTGGAGGAAGGCGCGCGAAAGTAGTTCCATTGGTTTATGAAGCATTAAGCTGGGAGCATGGAACTTTTATGGGTTCGATAGTATCTTCGGAAACAACGGCGGCAGCGACCGGCGATGTTGGAACAGTTCGGCACGACCCGTTCGCTATGCTTCCTTTCTGCGGATATAATATGGGCGACTATTTTGCACACTGGATCAGTATAGGTAAAAAATCTTCCTTGAATAAACTTCCGAAAATATTTTATGTTAATTGGTTTAGAAAAGACAATGAAGGAAATTTCTTATGGCCAGGCTACGGAGAAAATATCAGAGTACTAAAATGGATTTTTGACCGTACGGAGGGGAAGGATTCTTCTGTTAAAACGCCGATTGGCTTTGTTCCTAAAAAAGAAGGAATCGATCTTGACGGTATGAATTTCAGGAAAGAAAATCTGGATCAGCTTTTAAACGTTGACAGAGATGAATGGCTTAGAGAAGTAAAGAATATTAGGAATTATTATAAAATATTCGGAAATAAACTTCCAGCAGAATTACGCAGCGAAGTCGACCAGCTTGAACAAAGACTTAACTCATAAATCCGCGTACATTTTATTGACAGGACCATTGCTTTTTGTTTAAATAACAATCAGCAATGGTTCCGGTCTGAAAATCTGGCCGAAATGATACACTTTATCACTAAATTTTCCTGTGATGCTTAATAATTCTTTCCTAAACTTAATGTTCTTCCCTACTTTTTCTTTTTATAATGCCTAAATTTTTAGATATTTAAGCAGTGGAGAAGATTTTAGCCGGATAATTTTTCAGAAAGGCAGCACTAATAAATCTTTAGCATTATAATTGATATTGGAACAAAGATTATAATAATATTTTTCATTTTATGGGAAAAATTACTGAAGAACTTAAAATATTGAACCGCGACGAATTTATTTCAAAGTTCCTCGTTCAGGCGCCTATTGGCATCTTGACTTTCAATAAAGATTGGAAAGTTGATTTCGCCAACGAGAATTTTTTTAAATACGCGCTGCTTTATAAATTCGAGCATGATTCGGTTCTTGGTCAAAATATTTTGGAACTTGATTTATTCCCCGGCATTGATATAAAAAATGATCTGAAGATTCTACACGAAAAACTTTCATTTGAAAAAGAAATCAAATCGATAAAAACACTTGACCGCAAACAGCTTTCCGTAATCATTAAAGCTTACCCGATATTTCACAACGATATTTTCTTCGGCGGCATTTTAATAATAGAAGATATAAAATTCAGCCTGGACAAAACTACCGATCTTAGGTTTGAGCATATTGAAAATGTCGTAAATAATATCAGCGATTTTATTTTTATCTGCGATACCGATGGAAGGATAAAATATTCTTACGGGAAAAAGATTAATAGACTGATTGATGAAGGGAAAATTTTTGAGAACAGCAAGGTTGGTTCTCTGTTCACGAAAGATTTTAACGACAAGTTTGAAGAAGCATATAAGAAATCAACAACTGAAAACAAGCCGGTTAAATTTAAAGCTGAGATAAATATTCAAAATGAAATATTTATCTACCAATGCTTGATAGAGCCGCAGCTAAATTGGCGCGGACAGATCCGTTTCATGTTCGTTTTCTTTTTTGATATTACCGAGCTAGAAAGCGATACCAATATCCTTTCAAATAAAATTTCAGAGCTAAAGCAATACCAGCTAATTGCTGAAACAATTACGGATGCTGTATTCGCAATTGACAATGAAGGCAAAATTCTTTTCTGGAATAAAACTTCGGAAATACTTTTCGGTTATTCACGGAGCGAGGTCTATGGAAAATTCCTGGGCAAGATTCTCGACGTGTTTGATCAAAAATATTTTAATGAGCTGAAAGAAGAACTAAAAGTCTCAGGGTTCTGGAAAGTCAATCTAACAGTTTACAAAAAGAACGGTCAGAAGGAAATTGTCGAAGCAAAGTTTTCGATTCCTCCGGAAGAAGGCGATATGATAATCGTACTTTGTTCCGACATGACGGAAAGAACTATTGCCGAGCAGCAGCTTCGCGCTTCAGAAGAAAAGTACAGATCAATTGTAGAATCTTCTTCCGATCTTATTTGCAGCATGGATGCAAGCGGGAAAATTATCTTTGCTAATTCAAAATTCTGCGACCTGCTAAAATTTACTTCCGACGAGATTTCTGCAAAGAACATTAAAGATATTATCGAGCAGGATTTTGTACGCGAAAAAAATTTTGACCCAAAAGAAAATATTTCCTCGCTTGAAATACCTTTCGTCTCAAAGACCGGCGAAAAGATTTATCTAAGCGGCGCTTTCTCATATGTGCATCAGAATAATCTGATCAAATCAATAAACGTTTCATTCAAGAATGTTTCGTTGGAAAAAGACATCCACAGGAAGCTGAATACTTTTATGTCGGCTTATCATGCTTTCCAGGACGGAATGGCAGTTATGGACGGCACTAAAATAATTCTGGCAAACAATTCCTTCGCTCAAATTTTCGGATATAAAAACGACAAGGAAATTTTAGAAAAAAATATTCTGGATTTTATTTCCGATGCGGACGTAAAAAAAATCAGTGGATACTTTGATCTAATAAACAATAAAAAAGATTTCCCTTCCCGCTTTGATTTTCTCGGTAAGAAGAAAGACAGCGGGCTCTTTTATGCTGAAGCAACTGTCGGAACTTTCGAAAATGAAGGAAAAAATTACGCCGTCCTTACTTTCAGAGATATAAGCGAAAGGAAAAGAGCGCAGCAAATAATAAAAGAATCCGAAGAAAAATACCGCAGCATTACCGAAAATATCGACGACTTCCTTTTCACTTACGAAAAAATAGACCGTGTTATCCGTCCTGTATTTTACACTTCATCAGTAGAAAAAATAACGGGCTATACTCAATCGGATTTCCTTGGCGATTCCAGGCTCTTTATTAAAATTATTTACCCAGACGATTTCAGCAAAATAAAATTGAAGCTGAAGAATTTTATTTCAAGCAAAATCCAGCTTTCGGGCGAGTTTGAATTTCGTATTATAAACAAGCATGGAAACATAGTTTGGGTGAGAACAAAACTTAATTTGATCCGGGATAATGCCGGCAAAGTGCAAAAGATATACGGACTCGTAAGCGATGTTACGCTTCGCAAAAAAGCTGAAGAGGAATTGCAGAAGTCAACGGAAAACCTTGTTAAGCTGAACGAAACAAAAGACAGATTTATCTCCATTATTTCGCACGACCTTCGCACTCCATTTAGTTCAATACTCGGATTTACGGATTTGCTTTTAAGCGACAGTGAATTAAGTCCTACCGAAAGAAGACAATATGTCGAGTTCATCCAGGAATCTTCCAAGTCGATGCTGTCACTTGTAAATTCTTTGCTAGACTGGACGCGTCTCCAGACCGGCAGGATAAGATTTGAGCCGGATAGAGTTGAAGCATTCAAGATAATTGAAAAATCTTTTAATGCTCTTTCAGGTGTCGCTTTTCAAAAGAATATTTCTCTCGTTTCAACTGTTGCAGAAGATGTTTTTGTTTTTGTTGATCAAGATTTGATATTTCAAGTTTTTAATAATCTGATTTCAAACGCGATAAAATTTACACACGAGGATGGAACTATAAGAATATCCTGCGCTCCGACATCAAGAGCAAGATTTATTGAGTTTTCGGTTAAAGATAATGGAGTCGGAATAAAGCCTGAAAATCTTAAAAAATTATTTACTGTAGACACAAAATTTACTTCCGAAGGAACTGCCGGCGAAAAAGGAACCGGGCTTGGCTTGTCTCTAGTAAAAGAAATTGTAGAAAAACACGGCGGTACGATTTGGGTAGAAAGCGAAGTAGATGAAGGTTCGGATTTCAAATTTACATTACCAATCGGCTCTGCAAATATCCTTCTAGTCGATGACAGCAAAACCGACCGGCTGCTTTATTCAAAGATCATAAAAAATATTTCTCCTGATTATAATATCGATGTCGCATCGAACGGACAGGAAGCTCTTGAAATGATAATGAAGCATTCGCCCGCTCTGGTTATTACAGATCATTTGATGCCCGTAATGAACGGATATAATTTTGTTATTGAGTTAAAAAAGTCCGATCTAAAAGGAAAGCCGCCGGTGATAATTCTCAGCAGCGACATTGACCGCCACGCAATCCAGGATTATAATGATCTTGGCATCGAATATGTCTTTCATAAGCCGGTAAACTTAAGCAACTTCAAACAAGCTGTTGAAAAATCTCTTAAGAAAGGATTACTAAGTTAGTAAAATGATTTTACTGCAAAAGGAAAAGACATAATTATTTTTATTTGACGACAGTTTTACATTAAGTAACCATCAAGCTTTTCAATAAGTTCCTCAATGGCAACGGGCTTATTCATAATTTCATCGCATTTAATCCAGTCTTTTTCCTCCTCTGTTGTAGTGCCGAATTTAAAACCGGTATTAAATGTCGTTGAAGTTAGTATAATTACAGGAATATTTTTTCCGAAATTATCTTTTTTTATTCTATAGCTTAAAACAAAACCTGAATCATATTCTTCCATCATTAGACCAATTAAAGCCGCGTCCGGTTTTTCCGCTTTAAAAACATTCCATCCATCCTCGCCATTTTCAGCAGTAAAAACAATATAACCTTTATTTTCTAATTGAATTTTTGTTTGCTCCAAAAGATCGATGTCGTTATCAACTAGCAGTATTTTTTTCTTTTCCTCAATATTCATTTTACCGGCTCAATTCAAATTTGAGTTTTTCTTTTAATTTTTCTATCAAAATATTTTGTATGCAGAATTTCATGAGCACAATAAGAATTGGGCTCGGTAAAAAATTCTTCATATAAAATTTTTACAGATTCATTCTCGTGCGATCTTCTATACGTCATATTGCTGTCTATTTGATAAAGCGCTTTCATTCGTTTCTGAATTTTATCATTTTTCTGGTGAATAGGCTGTCCACCCCCGTTTACACATCCCCCGGGGCAGGTCATTACTTCTATAAAATGATATTTGGATGTTCCATTCTGAATGTCATCTATAATTGGTTTTATATTTCCTATTCCATTCACGACAGCAAAATTTAATTCCATGTCGCTAATCTTAATCGAAATCTCTTTTATATTTTTATCGCCTCTAACCGGTTCAAGCTCAAGAGTTTCTAATTCTTTGCCGGTCAATTTATAATAAGCAGTTCTCAATGCCGCTTCCATTACGCCGCCGCTCGTACCAAATATTGCTGCAGCGCCGGTGGACTCACCCAAAGGATCGTCAAAATTGTCTTCCGGCAAATCATTAAATTCAATTCCCGCAAGCTTAAAAAATCTTGTAAGTTCTCTTGTGGTTAATACTGCATCTACATCTGCATAACTTTCTTCTTTCAATTCGCTTCTGCTCGATTCATATTTTTTAACGGTGCACGGCATTATTGAAACTACGAAAATATCTTTGGGATCAATTTCCATTTTTTTTGCATAATAAGTTTTTAGCACTGCTCCTTCCATTTCATGCGGCGATTTGCAGGTCGAAATATGCTCAAGGATTTCCGGTTTATTATGCTCGGCATATTTTACCCAGCCGGGGCAGCAGCTTGTAAACATAGGCAGCTTTCCATTATTATTTATTCTATGGATTAACTCGGTTGCCTCTTCCATAATTGTTAAATCAGCGGAGAAGTTAGTATCGAATACTTTATTAAATCCTAAACGCCTTAACCCTGTTATTAATTTACCTGTTACTTCTGTTCCCGGAGGCATATTATATTCTTCTCCCAAAGTTGCGCGCACTGCCGGAGCTATTTGAACTACAGTGAATTTCCTTTTGTCGTTCAAAGCAGCAGCAACTTCTTTCATAGAGCTTTTTTCACGCAGCGCTGCTGTTGGACAAACTAAAATACACTGCCCGCACAAAATGCAGTCGCTGATATTAATTCCCTTATTATATGGAGTTGTAACGGTGCTTAAAAAGCCGCGCTTTGTAAAATCTATTGCGCCTACCTTTTGTACTTCATGACATACGCGCACGCATCTTCCGCACAAAATACATTTTGCCGGATCTCTTTCGATTGATGCGCTTGAAATATCTATTGCATGATCTTTTTTTTCGCCTACATATCTATGTTCTCTCACACTGTATTTGTCGGATAAATCCTGCAGCTCGCAATTTTTATTTCTAACACAGACCAAACAGTCCTGAGGATGGTTCTCCACAAGAAGCTCAACTATCGTTTTTCTTGCGCGTCTTACGCGTGCAGAATTTGTTTCGACAGACATACCTTTAAAAACCGGATATGCACATGACGGAACTAAATTTCTTTGTCCTTCAACTTCTACAACACAAATTCTGCATGCTCCCGTTGGTGTTAAATCTTTTAGATGACACAACGTGGGAATATGAATTCCAACTGACTTCGCCGCGTCAAGAACCGACATTCCTTCTTCTGCTTTTATTGCGACATTATTTATTTTTAACTGAATCATCTTTTCAGAATTTCCTTTTAAAACTTTAATTGACATTGATAGCTTCAAAGCGGCAGGACTCTACGCACATTCCGCATTTAATACATTTTTCTTCAACTATATAATGAGCTTGTCCTTTTTCACCAACAATTGCTCCCGAAGAACATTTTTTCAAACAAACGCCGCAGCCTGTACAAACTCTATTGTCAATCGAGAACGTTAATAATTCTTTACAAACTCCCGAAGAACATTTTCTTTCATAAAGATGCTCTTCATATTCTTCTTTAAAGTATCTTAACCCGGAAAGAACTGGATTGGGAGCAGACTGCCCAAGACCGCAAAGTGAAGTATCGCGAATTACATCAGCTAATCTTTTTAAATGAATAATTCCTTTAAATCTTTGAAGTTGATCCAGCTTGTTTGCCGTTCTTTTATAGCTGTGTGGAATTCGTTCAATTATTTCGAGCATGCGTTTTGTCCCTTCCCTGCATGGAACGCATTTGCCGCATGATTCATTCTGAATAAACGTAAGAAAAAATTTTGCCACGTCTACCATGCATGTTTCTTCATCCATAACAACGAAGCCGCCTGAACCCATCATAGCTCCGGCATTTTTTAATGATTCATAATCTACTTGTGTCGACATAACACTGTACGGCAGACATCCGCCTGATGGACCCCCAATTTGAACAGCCTTAAACTTTTTGTTGTTGGGAATGCCGCCGCCAATATTAAACACAACATCTTCCAGTTTAATTCCCATCGGGACCTCAATTAAACCGGCGTTTTTAATATTTCCGCTTAACGCAAAAACTTTTGTGCCTTTGCTTGATGCTGTTCCGATTGACGCAAACTTTTTCGAGCCGTTCAAGATTATGGAGGAAATATTAGCTAGAGTTTCGACATTATTAATTACAGTCGGCTTCCCCCACAAACCTGATATCGCAGGAAACGGCGGTCGGGGCTTAGGCATTCCTCTTTTTCCTTCTATCGACGCGATCAAAGCTGTCTCTTCGCCGCATACAAAAGCGCCGGCTCCTTTTTTAATTTTTATTTCTAAACTGAAGCCGCTGTTGAGAATATTATTTCCAAGCAAACCATATTTTTTACATTGATCAATAGTATTTTGAAGTCGGCTGATCGCCAGCGGATATTCGGCTCTGCAATAAATATATGCTTTTGAAGCTCCAATCGCATACGCCGCGATAAGCATTCCTTCGACGACTCTGAACGGATCGCTTTCAAGCACAGAACGATCCATAAATGCTCCCGGGTCTCCTTCATCAGCATTACATATTAAATATTTTTGTTCGGCTTTTTGATTGAAAGCAAGTTCCCACTTCTTGCCCGTCGGAAAGCCGGCGCCTCCTCTTCCTCTTAAACCGCTTTCTAAAATTTCTCTAATTACGTCTTCGGATCTCAAAGCGCTAAAGACTTTAATCAAAGCTCTGAATCCTTTGTTTGAAATGTATGAGTCAATTGAGGTTGGATTAATAACGCCGCAGTTTTCAAGAACTATTTTAAGCTGATGTTTGAAGAACGGTTCATTATGTATTGACGGAACCTCTTCCGAAGGTTCGCCGAATGTTCCAAGCAATTTCTCTTTATATATTTCTTTTTCAACCAGAGTCTTTTGAATCAGCTTTGGTACAATCTTAGGTGTTACTTCGCAATAAGAAATTCTATCTTTACCCGGAAGTTTAATATCTACTATAACCTCTCTTGCACAAAATCCGATACATCCGGTCGGTTCTATTATAGCTTTTAAATTTAATCTCTTTAATTCTTCATTGACGGCATCTTCAACCTTTTGCGCGCCTGCAGCCAAGCCGCATGTTCCTTTCCCTACAAAGATGACCGGCAGATCATGGATCTCAAATTTTAATTCTTTATTGTAAGTCTTAATCTTTTCTTTACAGCTATCATTGTTGTGGCACTGCGCCCCCTCTGTACAGCATTTTATAAAAAGTTCGCAAGGTTTTTCAACAGTATGCCAGCACTCATTGCAGCATTTTTCAATAAAGCTGTTCATGCTAAATTCACCTCCGGCTGAGGTAAATTATCTTTTTTAGAAACTTTAGAATATTTTTTCAAAATATTAGGAATATCCTTTACAGAAATTCTGCCGTAATAATCCTCATTTACGGTGACGACAGGAGCGATGCTGCAAGCTCCGATGCAGTTAACTATTTCAATTGTAAATTTTTTATCCCTTGTAGTTTCACCCGCTTTAATATTTAGCGCTGTTTCAATCGCAAATAGAATATTGGACGAGTTTTTTACATGACACGCTGTTCCTCTGCAAACCCGGATTATATTTTCACCCAGAGGAGTTAATCTAAATTGATTATAAAACGTTGCTACACCATAAATTCTGCTTAAAGGCATATCAACAAAATCGGAAATATCCTGCAAAGCTGCTTCCGGCAAATATCCATATATAGATTGTATGTCTTGCAGCAAAGGTATTAAACTGCTTTTGTCTTTAGCTTCATAATTCTTAAAAATATGTTCGTGCATCTTCTTCTCAAAATATCCATTCTTAATATTCATATTAAATGCCAGAACAATGAAATGTTTATTTTGTCACAATTTCGAAGCGGAATAGTTTAAGGTTGAAATGGGTTCTTAATATTTAGAAGTTTTCTTATCAAAAAAGGAATTTAGTTGCTTTTTGTGAACAGAATTTGTAGGATTTTAAGCGTTTCTTTGGCGCAATATTTCAAACAGCATTACACCGGCTGCGACAGAAACATTCAGCGATTGAATTTTCCCCTTCATTGGAATCCGGACAAGTATATCACAACTATCTCCCGTCAGCTTGCGAATACCTTTTTCTTCATTACCGACAATCAGAGCAACAGGGATCCTATAATCAACATCAGTGTAACTACGGGAGTTGTCTATCGAGGAACCTATTACCCAGAATCCATTATCTTTTAATTCCTTAATCGTTAAAGAGAGATTATTAACCGGGCAAATTTTCAAATGAGAAGCCGCCCCTGCCGATGTTTTAATAACAGTTTCATTAACAGGCGCGCTGCCATGTTTTGTAATTATCACACCGCCTACTCCGGCGCATTCGGCGGAACGAAACAACGCACCAAGATTGTGTGTATCCTGAATAGAATCTAGAATAAGTATTAGCGGGAAGGCAGATTTTTTAGATGAAGAAATTATTTCATCGATAGAAAAATATTTTTGGTTTGTTTTTACTGCAATAACGCCTTGAGAATTCTGATGCGTCGTAAGCGCTTTAAATTTTTGTGAAGAGATCTCGGTGCATTTTACGCCGTGCTTTTTTGCCGCAATGCGGATCGCTGTAATTATCGGTCCCTGCTGACCGAATAAAATATAAATTTGCTCAAGAACTTCGCCGGAGTTTATTGCTTCGAGCACCGGCTTGCGTCCAATAATTAAATTCATGAATTCTTAGCTTTAGATTTTTTATCACCGGCGGCGTTAAGCGGAGGCGGTATAAATTTAACAAGCTTGTCATTGTTGATTGTAAAATAATTAAAGCCTATTGCGCCGACAACGATAAGTACAATTGAAATTAGCTGAGCCTCCGAAAGTCCAAAAAGCAACCTTGGATTTAATCTTATAAATTCTATAGATATTCTCTCAACTCCGGCAAATAATAAATAGAGCATAAACAATTTGCCGTCAGCCCAGCGCTGATCGCTGCCGGAGACATCTTTCTTCTGAAAATATCTTAATATAAAAAAGATAATTAGGCATGCGAAAAATTCATAGATAGGCGCCGGATGAAGCCGGATAGTTTCATCAAACTTGGTTATCGTACCATAAGCGTCGGTTCTAACAATTTCGGAGGAAAGCTGGTAAAACTTATCGTGCAGGGCTGCCGCCGGATGATCCTGATAATATTGCATTAATGCATAATGCGGTTTTACGGTTCCGTTAGCGAAATTAGTTCCCCAGGGAAGCGAGGTAGGAATTCCATAATCGCCGTCGCCGGCAAGCTGACAGCCTATCCTTCCAATACCGTAAGCTAAAATCAACGAAGGCGACGCTGCGTCTGCAACTACAAGAAAAGGAATTTTTTTCCTTCTTATATAAATCCAAATTGCAGCCGAGGCTAAAATAAGTCCGCCGTAAAAAGTTAATCCGCCGGGCGAGAAAGCAATTAAAGGATTGGCTATGAAGTCGCTCCAATTCTCAATCAAATCTAATATCTTGCTTCCAGCTATTCCGAATATAATAGCGAGCAAAGTTATTTCGGTTGCTATGGCAGGACTCATTTTTTTTCGTTCATATTCCTTAGTCATCACATAGCTGGAAATTATAAATGCCACTCCGAGCATCAATCCATAGCTGTATATTGTGAAAGGACCTATCTTAAAAAGTTCCGGGTACATGAAAAATCTCTAATTTAAAAATGAAATTTGTTCTTTCTTCGAAGCAAAGATACAAAAGGTTTGGTTATTTTTATATGAGGGAAGATTTATATGGAAATGTTTTGCAGGATAAAACTCTTAATCTCCCCTGCGTTATCTACCGGATAATCTTTTTGCTCTCCGGTTTTCATAAACTTCAAATTGAATTTATTTGATTTATATTCTTCTCCGCCGACGAACAATACAAATTGCGCATTCAGCTTATTCGCCTCGCGCATCTGAGCCTTTACGCTTCTATCAAGATAATCAATCTCAACCTTAAGAGATTCTTTTCTAAAATACGAAGCCAGTTCAAAAGTTTTCTGCGTCAGCTCTGAATCCATCCGTACTATATATAAATCTATTCTCTCTTCAGGAAGCAGTAATGTTTTTTCATTCTCGCAAGCCAGGAGTATTCGTTCAATGCCTGCGGCGAATCCAACGCCCGGCGTCGGCGCGCCTCCAAGCTGCTCAATTAAAAGATCATATCTGCCGCCGCCGCATAGTGCGCTCTGCGAGCCAACTTTCCCGCTTATTATTTCAAACGTGGTCTTCGTGTAATAGTCCAGCCCGCGCACAAGCTTAGCGTCGACTTCAAAGGGAATATTATTTTTAGAAAGAAGTTCTTTTACAATTTCAAAATCTTTCCGGCTTTCCTCGTCAATATAATCGATCAGCTTCGGCGCGTTATCAATTATCTCCTGATCAGACTCAACTTTGCTGTCGAATATTCTTAAAATATTTTTATCAAACCGTTTCCTGCTGTCTTCAGAAAGAAGATGCTTCTTTACTTCGAGATGTCGCTTCAAGATATTCTTATAAGCTTCTCTTGATTCAGGAACTCCCAGAGAATTAATTTTAACTTTTAGATCTTTTAAATTAAGTCTATTTAGAATCTCATAGGCGGCGATTATAATTTCAGCATCAAGCAGCGGCGAAGTACTTCCCAAAGCCTCGCAGCCGAACTGATGGAACTGCCGCTGTCTGCCGGCTTGCGGTCGCTCCTGCCTGAACATCGGGGAAATGTAATAAAACTTATTCAACGGCTGCTGCTTGCCAAGAGAATGTTCGATAAATGCGCGCACAACCGATGCGGTCATCTCCGGCTTCAGAGTAAGGCTGGTATTGCTCTTATCGTTGAAGGTGTACATTTCTTTTCCGACGATGTCGGTTTCTTCTCCAATACCGCGCGCAAAAAGGATCGTTTCCTCAAAGACAGGCGTTCTAATTTCTTTGTAATTAAAACTCGAAAATATTTGACGAACTAAATCCTCGAGATATTTCCAGCGTGAAATTTCCTGCGGAAGAATATCTTTTGTTCCTGTTACGGCTTTAATCATGGTTTGATTCGGAAAGAGATATGGATTGCGGGCTTTAAGTGAATTACTTGTCCTGCGGAAAAAGATTTATACATCAAAATAGTTTTCTTCTTCTTTTCTATAAATCTCTAATACTTCATCCGCGGTTTTTGCTTTCATTAATTTTTCGCGGAATTCATCTTTGTTCATCATGCGTGAAATGCGGCTGAGCAGCTTAATGTGGTTGCTGACTAAATTATCCTTCCCGACGAGAAGAAAAACAAGATAGACAGGATGACCGTCGAGAGCGTCATATTCTATCGGCTGATTTGATTTTCCAAACGCAGCTAAAATATCGTTAACCGCATTGGTCTTGCCGTGAGGTATTGCAAAGCCTTTTCCTACACCGGTAGACATGATCTTTTCTCTCTCTAATACTGCATCCCTTACTTTTTCAATATCAATTACACGCGGATCATTTTCAAATAAGCTTATCAGTTCGTTAATAACATCCTGCTTTGAATTTGATTTAAGATCGGCTATTATAAAATTCTTGCTTAGTAAATCTAAAACTTTCATTAATTACTGCTCTGTTTCTAATAAAATATTTTTTTTACGTTTCAAATTTAACAATACGATTAGTGTTAAGCAACGGAAATAGAATTATAAAAATCTCTTATATATTTTTTAGTTCTTTTATCATTTCTGATGCATTTATTGAAGCCCATCAATTTCATTTTAGATATGTACAAATCTACTCTAAAGCTTATCTGCAGGAAAATTAGCAATATAAATTTTACCGCCATGCAGAGCTTTTTATTTCTTATGATTGACATGTAATTGCAGCACTGCATAGTTCTTAAAAAATAGTCCGTCTTTTAATTGCGCAGGGTTATAGTTTTTATAAAAAGGATAGCCTTACGCATGCAACAAGGCATGGTTTTTATAAAAAGCATAGCCTTACGCATGCAACAGGGCATGGTTTTTATAAAAAGGATAGCCTTACGCATGCAGCAGGGCATGGTTTTTATAAAAAGGATAGCCTTACGCATGCAACAGGGTATGGTTTTTAAAAAAAGGATAGGCTCACACATGCGGAAGGGTATGGTTTATATAAAAAGTAAGCCTTACACACTGCGGAAGGATATGGTTTTTATAAAAAGTATAGCCTTACGCATGCGACAGGGCATGGTTTTTATAAAAAGGACAGCCTTACGCACTGCGACAGGGCATGGTTTTTATAAAAAGGATAGCCTTACGCAGTGTAAAAACAGCATTTTTGTACAATTTTAGAGGTTTTAAACTGTTATTAGATATAATTCTTAAAAATACATCATCTGTCACGTATTGCCGCCTGAAGAAACAATGCAGGGGACACAGGTTAAAGCGTCAAATACTTTAGAACAAAATTACACTCCAGACTTAGCGATTATATCTAAAAGTAGAGACGCCCCGGCGGGGCGTCTAAAAGTTTAGCCGGCTATAAGTTTATTTTAGCAGAACCATCTTTTTAATTGAAATGTAATCGCCCGAACGAAGCAGGTAGAAATATACACCGCTTGAAAATTGTCTATGGTTAGTAGTTTGTTGTTTGTCGTCCGCAGAGAATTGAACCGAATGCTCTCCGGCAGTCTGGTATTCATTTACAAGCGTTGCTGCATCTCTTCCCAGAATATCATAAACCTTTAACTGCACTAATCCGGGCTTAGGAATCTGATACCTGATTATAGTTGAGGGGTTGAATGGGTTGGGATAGTTCTGGTAAAGATTATAAGATGTTAAGGCAGGTTGATCTCTGTTAATATCATCAACATTTAAATTATAAGTAACACTTATTTTAATTCCAGTTAAATTGAGATTATCTGCACCGGAGTTGTACTCTAGATTAATAGAATAATTACCCTGAGCTTTTTGCCATACATTATTTGCACAAGTAAATACTTCTCCAGTTATTGCATTACCGTTGCCATCATAAGTATAATTAACTTTTGTCTGCCCCTGCCAAGTATTATTTGCCCACCCCTCTTGAGATAAAAAAGATAATACTTCATTGTAGTCATTATAAGTGTAAGAGTACGCTAAATTATTTATCCATGCATTGTTTGTCCATGTTTCATATAAATAAGTCAGTTCATTTCGGTAACTGTTATAAGTATAGGTTTCTTTTCCATTATTCAGCCAAGCATTATTTGCCCAATATTCGCCAAGAGAAGTTAATTCATTTCCATTATTGTCATAGGTATAAGTTTCCCTATATTTGTTGGTCCATACACTGTCTGCCCATGTTTCTTCAAAGTTTGTTAGCATATTCCCGCTGCTGTCATAAGTCCATGTATCGCTTGAATTATTCAGCCAGCTATTATTCGTCCATGATTCGCCTAACATTCCTACTCTTTTATTATTATCGTAAGTAGCAGTATATCTTGCATTGTTCACCCAAATATCTGTAGTCTTTATTTCGATTATATCTGTATGAATGTTTCCGTTATTGTCGTAAGTATAGGTATCTCTTTGACCATTTGTCCATACATTATTCTCATAATGTTCAAACATACTAGTAAGCATTCTATTGTTAACATCATATGTAGTAGTATCTGTCCATAAATTTGTCCATGTATTATTTACCAAGCCTTCCGAAAAATCAGTAAGTATCTTTCCGCTACTGTTATATGAAAATGTTTCTTTAAAAACATTCATCCACGCATTATTAGTCCATGTTTGGTATATATAAGTCAGTTCATCCCCATTATTGTCGTAAGTATAATTAAATCGGCAGTAGTTTGTCCATACATTATTATTTAATATCTCTTGTAACTCAGTAAGCAGATTTCCATTATTATCGTATGCATAGCTATTACGAAGTGTATCATTAATAATAGCGGTTGCAGGATAATATAACCTACTCTTTAATTTCAAAGAAGCTTTACTTTTATTTTTTTGCATAACATTTGCAAGAAGCTGGCTTTCAACTTCCCCTTTACTCAAATTTGCCTGATGTATTTGAGCATTAAGGTTTGATATTAATAATATATCCCGATTATTTACAAAGGGATGAATTTTAACGTTTTGCCCGTTAGCTAAAGCTGATAATAAAGAAAAGAACATGATAGTAGCAGAGAAAAAATATTTCATATTGACACTCTCCTTATTTTAAATAAACTATCTTCTTATTTGTTTAATATATTTCAGTTCTGCATCGACATTTTCTTACGTAATCTGTCTGTAAACATTATCGTAAAAAGATATACTCCTGTTTATATCAAACATTAATTTCTCATTAATTACAAGATTTAAGTTGTTTACAAAGTCGCAGGCAAGGGAAAAAACCTCTTTATCAAAGATTGCAGGAGCACTAAATATAAGTTTATCACTTCCGTCATTAAGTATCTCATATCTGATTTGATAGAATATTTTTCAGACTCTTCAATAGTGTTCAATATATCCTTTAACCGTTCTTTCTGATGCCTCATAACTCAACAGCATCTTTTATAACATCATGTTTAATTTGTTCCCTTGACATGTATATAACAACATCAACTTCATGTCCTAATAGCTGCTGCAAATCCTGCATCAATGCAATCCTATTTAAGACAGTTTTCCCTCTTTCCATTCCTACCACAAAATCTATATCACTGTTTGGATTTTCTTCATCTCTTGCAAAAAGGAGAGTTCCTAAGTTTATCGCATTAAATTATCGTTTACTGATAATTAGTCAAACAGAAATGCGATAGTTCCTTTTGCATAATTCTTTTCGGCAATAGAAGACTTTCGCAAAGACCAGTTCGGGCGGAAGGTTAGTTCATAAGAGCTGCAAGCCTTAACATTGAGTCTTGGGCTTCGTCGTAATCGGGATAATAAGTTAATGCGCGGCTGTAACAGCGTATGGCTGAATTCAGTTCCCACTTCTTTTCATAAATTCTTCCGAGATTGTAAAAAGCTTCGTACTTCATTTCAAATTCTTCGCAAGCTATGGCTTTTTCAAACCACAAAATCGCTTCTTCATCTTTACCGAGGCTTAATAAATAGCTACCGACATTATTGTAAGCAACGCCGCATTCGGGATCAATAGTTAGGGCAATTCTGCATTCCTTAATAGCCTTTTCATAATTCCCCTGGAGGCTGTAGGCGACACCTAAATAAAGATGCGTCTGCGCAGTAGGAAAGATCTTTAGAGAGTTTATGTAATGCTTTATTGCAGCATCTATTTTGCCGTCGACCTGAGACTTCACGGCTTTGTCAAAATATTCTGCTGCAAGAGTAACTTTTTCTGCTGCCATTAAAAATCGTCCTGGAAATTTTTATCAATTATAATTTTTTCCGTGCGATAAATAAATATTCCTTTTAAATCTTTCAACAATCTTTCGCTTAATGGTATTTATTTAGAAAGATTCGGCAGATATATCAGATAAAAAATCATTTTAAATAGATTGCCTTATGTGCGGAATAATTATAATTTTGGTCATTATTAAAAAATTATCAAAGGGATTTTATGAATATCCAAAACAAAACTGTTCTTGTATTAGGCGGCTGGGGTCTGGTAGGCAACGCTGTCTCCAGAAAATTAGTCGATGAAAATCCCCGCCGAATAATTATAACTTCTCTTAAGCTATCCGAAGCACAGGATGCTGTAGAAAAGCTACGCAAAGAATTTCCGCATAAAGGCGAAGATTACTTTGTACCATGGGGCGGAGACGTCTTTGTTCGAAATGAATTTAAAGACCTTAACAGGATGTCGCTGCTTGCAGACAAAGAGAAAAGAAGCATCCTTATGCAGGATGTAATGGAAGAGCTTACTGAAAAGATCTTGAAAAGCTCTGCCCTTTATAATCTCCTTTCTACTTACAAGCCTGAAATAATTATAGACTGCATCAACACCGCAACTGCGATTGCTTACCAGGATGTTTATTCAACATATAGAAGCATCTTCAAGGCGATTAAGACGAACGCAGGCTATGATGAACTTGTAAGCGAGGCTGAAAAGCTTCTTTGCACTCTTTATATTCCCCAGCTTATACGGCACGTTCAGATTTTATACTCAAGCATGAGCGAGGTGAAATCTGAAATCTATATTAAGATCGGGACAAGCGGAACCGGAGGAATGGGATTAAATATTCCATATACTCACAGCGAAGAAAAACCGTCGCGGGTTCTGCTAAGCAAATCTTCCATCGCGGGAGCGCATACTCTACTTCTTTTCCTTATGGCTCGAACTCCGAACGGACCAATAACAAAAGAAATAAAACCCACGGCAGCCATCGCATGGAAGAAGATCGAATACGGCGAAATTAAAAAAAGAGGTCAGCCGATTGAGCTTGTTGATGTGCCGGTAACAGAAGCCGTTCCGCTTAAAGATAAATTTGTTCTCTGCTCCGATAAACAATACCGGACTACGGGACAAACTTTAAAATCTGTTTTTATAGACACAGGTGAAAACGGGATTTTCTCCAAAGGAGAATTTGAAACTATAACGGCTCAGAAGCAGATGGAGTTTGTTACTCCGGAAGAAATTTCCGATGTAGTTATTTATGAAATCAAAGGCGGGAATACCGGTCATGACATAGTTAGCTCGCTTGACCACGCAACGATGGAGCCGACTTACCGCGCCGGTTATCTTCAGCATATGGCTGTTAAAAAGCTTGCACAGCTTGAAAAAGAGAACAACGTTTCAAGCGTCGCTTTCGAGCTTTTAGGACCGCCAAGGCTTTCAAAGCTTTTGTATGAAATTCATCTCATAAGTTTGTTCTGCAAAACGATGAAAGATATTTTGATTTCTTCGCCGGATGATTTATCTGAAAAATGCTTTGAAGCTGTTTCGGAAAATTCAAAGCTGCGAAGTGAAATAATTTCTATCGGCATTCCTATTCTTCTGCCTGATGGCGGATCGTTGCTTAGAAGCGGAACGATTAAAATTCCTGCTTTCCGCGGAGAAAATATTCTCGACATTACAAAAGAGAATATCGAGAAATGGTCCAATGAAGGATGGATTGATTTGCGCCCATCTAACATGGCTAAATGGCAAACGCGCATCAAAGAGCTGATTGCCGAAGCCGAAAAAATTCCGGCGTCCGAAACAAGTTCAATGCATGTAAGGACAAAAGAATACTGGAATAATTTTGATGAAATAAATATCGGGAAAATCTGCAGCTGGCTTTTCATCCACGAAGAGCAAGGCACAAGAATGAAGGCTTAAAATGAAGAGATGGTTCGCTGGTTCTGTTCCGCGGATCATCTCTTAAATTTTTCTTCTTTAAGATTTAAAAAATTCTTCTTCCAGTCTATTTAATAAATGCTTAAGCAAAGTATTGTTTTGCCTGCAGAACCTAATGCCGTTTAATAGCTGCTCTTCTGTTTGTATATATTTGTCTTCGACCAGCTCATCCAATCCGTTTGCAGCCATACTTCTTAATAAACTTTCCGTAGCTTCGATATGAAATTGCAGACCGATCACTTTATCCTTGTAAACAAAGGCTTGATTTCGGCAGCCCTGGCTTGCGGCAATATGAGTGGCATTATCCGGCAGATCAAAAGTGTCGCCGTGCCAGTGAAAAACATTTGTTTCGTTGGGAAAGAAATCAAACAGCTTATTTCCTTTTGCTTCCGGAGTAAGCGTTATTTCAAACCAGCCGATCTCCTTATAAAGATTTGGGAAAACTTTTTTTCCTAAAGACGATGCAATCAATTGAGCGCCGAGACAAATACCGAGAACGATTTTCCCGTTTTCAATCGCGCTCTTAATAAACTGTTTCTCTTGCTTCAGCCAGGGAAATCTCTGCTCATCATTCACGCTCATCGAGCCGCCCATAATTATAAGAAAATCAAAACCGTCGCTGGCGGGCAGTTCACTATTTTCATAAAATCTGGTATAAGTCAATTCATGATTCTTTCCTCTAATCCAGTCTTCAATGTAACCCGGACCTTCAAATTTTTCATGCTGAAGTATATGAATTCTCATAATCTTTCCTGAATATGTTAATGGAAAAATTTTTAATACAAGCCAACATAATAAAAATAACAATTATTCAATGTGAACCGTAAAAGCAAATTTCTTACGAAAATTTTTAATTCTTATATTTGCGGGGCAAATCAATTTTATTTCATAATTCGGACAGCAATAGATGCAAGAGCCTGAGATTACATTAAGTTTAGCTTTAGAGCATGGATTAACAGAAGAAGAATTTGAAAAGATAAAAGAAATATTGGGAAGGACTCCAACTTTTACCGAGCTTGGAATCTTCAGCGTAATGTGGAGCGAACACTGCAGCTATAAAAACTCAATCGCACTTCTAAAAACCTTACCAAGAAGCGGCAAGAAATTATTAGTAGGGGCGGGCGAAGAGAATGCCGGTCTGGTAGACATTGGCGATGGACTCGCAATAGCTTTTAAAATTGAAAGCCACAATCATCCTTCTGCGGTTGAGCCTTACCAGGGTGCGGCGACAGGCGTCGGAGGAATTATGCGGGATATTTTTACAATGGGTGCACGTCCGATAGCTTCGCTCGATTCTCTGCGATTCGGTACTCTGGACGATCCGCATACGAGATTTTTATTCGATGGTGTTGTTAGAGGAATCGGCGATTATGGAAACAGCTTCGGCGTTCCGACTGTTGCCGGCGAAGTTTATTTTGATGAGTCTTATCAGGGCAATCCACTGGTCAATGCGATGGCAATCGGCATAGTTAAAACCGAACACGTTGCAAGCGCAATAGCGAAAGGCGAAGGCAATCCTGTTATGATAGTCGGTTCATCAACGGGAAGAGACGGAATTCACGGCGCCACTTTTGCATCCGAAGAAATTTCTGAAAAATCAGAATCGAAACGACCTTCCGTTCAAGTCGGCGATCCATTTACTGAAAAACTTTTATTAGAAGCTTCGCTTGAAATAATTAAAAACGGATGGCTGATTGGTATTCAAGATATGGGAGCCGCCGGGATTTCATGCTCAACAAGCGAGATGAGCGCAAAGGGAAATTCCGGGATGAAAATAAATCTAAGCAAAGTTCCTCTGCGTGAAAAAGGAATGACCGCTTACGAAATCATGTTGTCTGAAAGTCAGGAGAGAATGCTTTGCGCTGTAAAAAAAGGATTCGAGGACAAGGTAAAGGAAGTATTTGAGAAATGGGACCTTCATTGTGAAATAATCGGCGAAGTGACTAACGACGGCTTGCTTCACATTGACTATGAAGGATCAAACAAGGCTGTAATACCGGCTTATGAATTAGTCTTGGGCGGAGGCGCGCCGGTTTATTACCGCGATACCAAAGAGCCGAAATATATCAATGATCTAAGGTCATTTGATTTTTCTGTTCTGCCGAAGACTGGAAATTTAGAAGAAACATTCTTAAAAATTTTTTCATCTCATAACATAGTTTCTAAAAGATGGGTTTACGAACAGTACGACTCAATGGTAAGGACAAATACAATCGTCGGTCCCGGATGCGATGCGGCAGTTATTTATATTAAAGAAAACAATAAAGCATTAGCGGCAAAGACTGACTGTAACTCAAGGTACGTTTACTTAAATCCAAAAGAAGGGACAAAAATAGCGGTGGCTGAGTCTGCGAGAAATATTGTATGCTCCGGCGGAGTTCCTTTGGCAATTACAAATTGTTTGAACTTCGGTAATCCACATAAACCGGAAATGTACTGGCAATTTAAGGAAGCAATAAACGGCATGGGCGAGGCTTGCAGATTTTTTGATACTCCGGTTACAGGCGGGAATGTAAGTTTTTATAATGAGTCGCCGAACATTGCAGTTTATCCAACGCCGACAATAGGCATGGTTGGTTTGATCGAAAATATTGAGGACATTACCACTTCATTTTTTAAAGATGAAAATGATTTAGTATACATTTTAGGCGAAGATTATGAAGAGTTAGGCGGAAGTGAATTCGCAAAAATAATTCACGATAAAGTTGCAGGCGATTCTCCTAAGATGGACCTTGCGGTTGAAAAGAAATTGCATGAAGTTGTACTTCAATTGATCGAAAAGAAATTAATTAAATCGGCGCATGATATATCCGAAGGCGGCGCTGCGGTTGCAATTGCTGAATGCTGTATTATCAACCAGGAAAGATTAGTCGGCGCTGATGTTAATATTCCAATTAAATCGAGAGAAGATTTTTCGCTCTTTTCGGAAAGTCAATCAAGAATAATAATTTCTATTGCGAAGGAGAATCAAGGGAAAGTTGAAAATATATTGAGAGATAAAAATCAAAAATTTTATTTAGCAGGAAAGACCGGCGGCAGCAGTATTGTTATCAATAATAAGTTGACTTTTGAATTAGCCAGTCTTGCCGATATATATTACAATACAATTTCTCGAATCATGAATGACTAAAGAATCAATTTTATATAAAATCCAGAGTTCGTATTTGTACAAGGAATTTGGAAGACTAAAATTAATTCTTCATCATATCCCGACTTTCAGGAAAATTAAAGAATTTATCGTTCACTATTTCGGCGGATTAATAAAGAGAACCGACGAGCATCATGCATATCTATTGGCTGGCGGCTTGGCATTTTCTCTTTTTGTTTGCATCATTCCATTTATGCTGATTATTTTTTCAGTGCTTGGCAACGTATTGAACTCGCATAATATGCAGTACCAGATAAATGCTTTCATAGATACAATTATTCCTTATGAAAATTACGCCGAGCTTGCAAAGAAAGTAATTTTTTCACGGATAGACGAAGTTATAAAATATAAAAATATTGCAGGTGTAGTTGGAGGATTTGGTTTGCTGTTTGCTGCGAGCGGATTATTCAGCAGTATGAGGACCATTCTTAACAGAGTTTTCGGCGCTAGAGGAGACGAGTCTTACCTTTGGGGCAAGCTGAAAGATTTCGCCTTAGTACTGATGGTAATTCTTATTTTTCTTCTTACAACGATTTTAACACCGCTGGTAGACATAATAAAAGAAATTGCCGGTCAATTTAAAATCTTTAGTTTTTTACAGATTGGAATCTTTGAGCATTTTTTATTCTCAGTGCTTTCGCTGCTGATAATTTTTATTGTCTTTTCTATTTTATATATCACAGTGCCGGTTATTAAAATTAGGAAGAGTGTCGTTTTCATCAGCGCCTTCTGGGCTGCGCTTCTCTGGGAGGCTGCAAAGCAAGGCTTCGGGTTTTATTTGAACCACTTCAAAACCTGGGGTGAAATATACGGCACATACACTTTTCTTGTAGTTATCGCCTTCTGGATTTATTATTCATCAATCGTTTTTATAATCGGAGCAGAGATCGGAAGGCTGTATTCCGAGCGAAAATTTCTTCTATCGCAGCAAAATAATTAATTGATATCGCATGAACCTGAACCGCATCCACACGAGCTGCAGGAAGGGCTTTCCGCTGGCTCGTAACCCGAAGATGAATAACCGCCAGATGAATTTACATTTGCGCTAAAGGTTGATAATAATTTCTTGTTGTTTTGGGATCCGCATTTTGGACAACTTACTGTATCAGAATCATTTAAAGTTTTGTGGAAAATATCAAACTTCGTTTTGCATTCCGAACATTTATATTCGTAAACCGGCATTTCTTCTCCATTAAATTAAAAAAAAGAAAATTCTATCTTGTTAATAGATAATCACAAAAAGTTCGATGTCAAATTTAAAAATAAGATTCAGTTAAAAAAAACTCGCTTCATTAAAGATATAACTTGACAAAGATATATTTTGTAGTTATGTTTAATCAGATAATTTAATCTGATTAAGAAAATGACAGTAATTTTTTCTAAAAAATGTGAATACGGATTGCAGGCTGTTCTTTATTTGGCAGCTAAAGAAGACTCAGAAGTAACTTCGGCAGATGAGATTTCAAAGAAGCTGAAAATACCGCGCGAGTTTGTTTCAAAGATCCTGCAAAGCTTAACTGAAAGCGGAATCGTAAATTCCAAGAAAGGAAAATCCGGCGGTTTTTCCCTGGCGAAGAAGCCAGAAAAGATCAGATTAATAGATGTTGTAGCGGCAATTGACGGACTTGAAATATTTAAAAGCTGCGTCTTAGGATTTCCTCAATGTTCGCCGGAACATCCTTGTCCACTGCACGATAAATGGGGAGTTCTAAGAACAAACGCTTACAATATGCTTACCGATGAAACTCTGGATATGCTTAAAGACAAGACGTTAAAAAAAGTTCGTCATATTTCTAAGACTTAAAAATTTTTGATGCTAAATCGGACTAAAATATCTGATATGAAAGAGAAGAAAAAAATAATTCGCAACGGGGAAAGCAAAATTCAAAAAATTAGGTTCATCGTTCAAAGTGCGTTTATACTGCTTTGTGTTTGGATCGGGATAGAATTTTACCTGTTTACGCGTTACCTCGAATCGAATGGCACAACTGCCTTTTATCATCGTCCGCCCGGCGTAGACGGATTTTTGCCGATAAGTTCAATGATGAGTTTTTATTATTTTATTTCTACCGGCACAATTCATCAGGCGCATCCGGCAGGCTTATTTATTTTTGCCGCTATTTTACTTCTCTCCCTTGTTTTTGGAAAAGCATTTTGCAGCTGGCTTTGCCCGGTTGGTTTTATTTCGGAGTTAATAGGAGATTTCGGTGAAAAAGTTTTTAAAAATAAAATCAAGATTCCTAAATGGCTCGACTACCCTCTCAGAAGTTTAAAATATCTAATGCTCGGATTTTTATTTTACGCAGTGTTTGCTTTGATGGATTTAGCTTCTATTAAAGCTTTCCTCGACAGTCCTTATAACCAGGTTGCAGATTTGAAAATGTATTATTTCTTCGCAAATATTTCCAGAGCGGCATTGATCATTTTAGCTTCACTTTTTGTTCTGTCAATATTAATAAGAAATTTTTGGTGCAGGTATTTATGCCCTTACGGCGCGCTTCTTGGCTTGGTTTCTTTTTTAAGTCCGCATAAAATTAAAAGGAATCCGGTTAGCTGCATCGATTGCGGTTTATGTGCAAAAGCTTGTCCATCAAGAATTAAAGTCGACAAAGTGATTACAGTTTTATCTGATGAATGCAACACTTGCCTAAGCTGCGTAGACGCATGTCCTGTTGCAGACACTCTGGATTTAAAATCTATTTATACAAAAAAGAAAATTTCAAAAAAGGCGGCTGCAATCGGCATAGTTTCAATTTTCATGGCAGTAACGGGCATCGGAATGCTTACAGGGCATTGGCAAAATAATATTTCAAAAGAAGAATATTTAGTTCATTACAGATTGATGGACACTTACGGACATCCAACAGGAACTGCAGCGGTAAAAGAGTTCAACGCTGAATCAAACAAAAACCATTTCCCGGATGACAGTAAATCTTTAAAAACTAAAAATTAACGAACAAATTTCCCTCTAAGCAATCAGAGATAGAAATGAAAAATCAATTATAATATTAGAAAGGCAAAGCAAATGAGCGAACTGCAATATAATAACACAGACAACTTAACCTTATCACAGATTGTGAGAGATGATTTTCATGCGGCAAAAGTTTTAGAAAAATATCATCTGGATTTTTGCTGTAAAGGCAACCGCCTGTTTGGCGAAGCTTGTAAAGAAAAAGGATTGAGTAGTAATGAGATTCTCGCCGAGATAGAAAATCAAAAGAGTGCTATCAAAAATGGAATTAAGTTTGATCAGTGGGAACTGGACTTCTTGGTGGAATATATAATTAATAGTCATCATAAATATATTAAAGAAAACGGACCGGGGATCGGAGCCCACATTGAAAAAGTAGCCATTGTCCACGGCAAAAATCATCCTGAGACTATTGATATTGCAAAATTATATTCAATCATACACAAAGATTTAAAACAGCATTTGATGAAAGAAGAAGAAATTCTTTTTCCTTACATAAAATATCTTGTAAAAGTAAAAACCGGGAATGCACCTCTGGAAACACCGTACTTTAGAACAATTGCGAATCCGATTAAGATGATAGAAGCTGAGCATCAATCAGCAGGCGATATCTTCGAGCAAATTAGAAACATTACGAATAATTACGCTATCCCCGAAGACGCGTGCAATACCTATAGGCTTTCTTATAACGAGTTAAATGAATTTGAGCTTGATCTTCATCAGCATGTTCATCTGGAAAATAATATTTTATTTCCTAAAGCAATAGAATTAGAAAAAAAACTTTTCAGCAAAGACATGTAACCCAGCAGCCTTTCAAATGCCGTTTGTGGGCACCGGCATTTGTTAGGCTTTTTATTTTTTATGATCTTTTTTGTTTCCGGTCGTCTTGATATTTTTGCTGAAAAAAATATAATGGAACACGAAAAAAGTCTGCTCTCAATTTCTCACGATCATTTTCACATTATGATGGTTGCACAAATCATAAAGAAAGACAGTGCTGCTGCCAACGGCTTCCTAAAAAATCTGGATGAGAAAGTAAAATACGCCGTTCATTTTTTTGATCAGGAATTAGCAAATCATTTTTATCTTGAAGAACATATTTTCCAGCCTTTAACTAAAGGAATTTCAGAAGAAATAGATGAGTTGCTTGAAAAGATGAAAGCCGAACACAAAAATATCGAACTGCTTGTTCGCTCATTAAAAAATAAAACCGATCTTGAAAATAAATTAAACTTAATCTCCAGTGCACTTGAAAATCATATCCAGCTTGAAGAAAGAATACTTTTTCCGAAAATTAAAGAATCTCTTTCAGAAGAAGAATTAGAAGCGCTTGCAGCCAAGCTTAATGATAAAGGTTATGAAAATATCTATAAAAATTAATCTCAGTTTCTTTCTGAAAAACGTTTGAAAAAATTTATAATTTGGGACAAATAGAGGGCTTTAAAATTTGAAAAAGCTTTTTTACCGCATTTTTATTGACTTACCAAAGTGATTTATATATATTTCGCATCTATTTTTTCAAAGATATTAGAATACGTAATATGGCTGTAAATGGTTATAAAATTTTTTCCGGCAGTTCAAACCTACCTCTTGCTGAAAAAATTGCTGAAAAATTGGGAAAATCGTTAGGCTATATTGAATTAAAAAGATTCAGCGACGGAGAAATTTGGAGCAAATACGGTGAAAATATTCGCGGCTCCGAAGTTTTTATAATTCAGTCTACCAATCCCCCTGCTGAAAATCTTTTAGAACTTTTGATAATGATTGATGCCGCAAAAAGAGCATCTGCAAAAAGAATCACCGCCGTTATTCCCTATTTCGGTTATTCGAGGCAGGATAGAAAAGATCAGCCGAGAGTTTCTATTACGGCAAAGCTTGTTGCAAATTTAATTACTGTTGCCGGAGCCGATAGAATAATGACGATGGATTTGCACGCGGCTCAGATTCAAGGTTTTTTTGATATTCCGTTTGATCATCTTTACGGCTCAACTATTTTCAGCGGAATCTTTGACAAGATAAATGATAACCTTGTCGTTGTCTCGCCTGATGTTGGCGGCATTAAGATGGCGAGATCTTATGCAAAAAGACTACATGCAGATTTGGTTGTAATAGACAAAAGGCGACCAAAGCAAAATCTCGCAGAGGTTGTTCATATAATTGGAAGCGTCGAGAATAAAGACGTTTTGCTGGTTGACGACATGATTGATACGGCTGGCACGTTTGTTGGCGCCGTAGAAGCACTTAAAAATAAGGGCGCAAAGAAAATTTATGGAGCAATAACGCATCCACTTTTATCTGGTAAAGCAATCGAAAGAATTCGGGATTCACAATTGACAAAATTATTTGTCTCTGATACTATCCCGTTAAGCAAGGATGCAGATATGGAAAAAATTTCAGTAATATCGGCGGCGGATATTTTTGCCGAGGCGATCAGACGAACTTATCATAATGAATCTATAAGTTCACTTTTTGATATTGATAAAGGATAATTTAGATTTGGAGTTATAATGGAAAAAGTTGTATTAAAAGCAAACGTAAGAAATTCGATTAGCAAAGCATCGCGAAGCAGTTTAAGAAGAAACGGTCGTGTTCCCGGAATTTTTTATTCTAAACATGAGAAGCCGATTTCTATCGACGTTACGGAAAAATCAATTAAGCCTCTTGTTTTTACTTCGGAAACTCATTTAATTTCTCTTGAACTTGACGGAAAACAGGAACATGATTGTGTAATTAAGGACATTCAATTTGATCCTGTTAGCGACCGGGTAGTCCATTTTGATTTATTAGGTTTAACAGTCGGCGAAAAATTTCAATTAGAAGTTCCGATTCAATATCATGGAAGCCCTGCCGGTGTAAAAGAAGGCGGCGTATTGCAGCAGTTCATGCATAAGTTGGAAATAGAGTGTCTGCCCAAAGATATTCCTCAGCATCTTGATATTAATATTCAAGATTTAAAACTTGGCGATGCAATACATGTGAAAGATTTAAATTTTGAAAACATTACTATCTTGAATCTGGAAGACAGCGTGGTTGTTGCAGTAACACATCCTAAGGTGGAGAAAGAATCTACGCCGGAAGAACTTGCTGCTCAAGCAGAAGCGCAGCCAGAAGTAATTGGTAAAGAAAAGACTGAAGAAGAAGAAAAATAAGAATTTGCTGTGCGAGTTATATTAGGTATTGGGAATCCCGGGAGTCGGTATCACAACAACAGACATAATGTCGGGTTCATGTTTTTAGATTATCTTGCTAAAAATTATGACCTTGAATTCATCTCTTCAAAAAAGCAATATCTTTATGCCCAAGGAAATTTAGGCGACGATCCGTTCGTTCTCGTCAAGCCGTCAACTTTTGTAAATAACAGCGGTATTGCTGCTGCCGATTGTCTTACAAGCTTTAATGCTAAGCATGAAGACATTCTTGTAATTTTTGACGACTTAAATCTTAGCCCTGCAAGAATAAGAATCAAAGCATATGGCGGAGGTTCCGGGCACAACGGTGTTTTGTCAATTATCCATCATCTCAACTCTGAAAAATTTCCCCGTCTTAGAATAGGTATCGGAAGAAATTTTGAACGTGGTCGTATGGCAGAATATGTTCTATCTGATCTTGATGATGAGGAAAAGAAATCATTTTATGATTCTTTTCAAGGAGGTAAAATTTTAGCTGAAGAATTTATTAAGGGTGGTTTGCAAAAGATGCTGGATTTAAACAGTAAAATAATAAATGAGATGAAATCGCTAAGCGCTACTGATGTAACTGAAGACGAAGGAGAAAGCCATAACTCTGAAGATTAAGGATTGTATAATTTTAAAAAACTTTTAATTAACTAAATATAATAATCCCTGCTCTCATTTTATTTGAGGGCTATAATATCCATAGGGAGGTGACAAAGGATGAAAACAAACGTATACGAAAGTGCAGTTATGATAAATGCTGCGCTGGATGATGAACAAATTGAAGTTGTAATTTCACGCATAAAAGAAGCAATATCAAATAACGGCGGTGAAATTAGAGAAATGGAAAACTGGGGACGGAAAAGGTTAGCCTACGTTGTAAAGAAAAGCAAAGTAGGTTACTATGTTATCTTTAGAATTGATGCTCCATCAAGTATTGTTGCAAAGCTTGAGAGATTTTATTCTCTCGACGAGCATATACTTCGTTTCCTTACAATTAAGCTTGATAGCGATGCTATAGAACATCTTGAAAAGCAAAAGAGCAAATCTCTGCTTGAGAACGATAATGCCGAAGCTAAACAGGATGCTCCCGCAGCAGAATTTGATGAAAGCCCGAGAGAATTTGATAAATAGAATAACATATGAAATAATGCGGAGGATTATCAATGGCTGATTTGAAGATGCCCGAAGTTAATTATGTAGTTGTAGCCGGAAATCTTACAAAGGATCCTGTTTACAGGCAAACAACAAATAGTACGCCTGTTGTAAATTTTTCTATTGCATCAAATAGGAAATATAAAGACAGTTTCAATCAGTGGCAGGAGGATGTTTGCTATGTAGGCATTGTTGCCTGGAATAGACTTGCTGAAAGCTGCCGCGATAGATTAAAAAAAGGCTCAGCCGTATTAGTTGACGGCGAACTTCAAAGCAGGAATTGGAAATCTGAAGAGGGTTTTAACAGAAGCATTGTTGAAATAAAGGCGAGACGAATTCAGTTTCTGAATAAGCTTCCAAGATCAAACGGCTCGGATAACGGCTTTGAAAATTCGGTTGTTGTTGACGAAGTGTTTTCTGAAGACAAAAGTTTAGATTACACCGAGGATTCATTTGATAAATTTTTATCACGCGAAGAATCGGATTTAATTAAGTAAGTAGGTATTAAAATGAAAAAAGAAATTAAAACAAAAAAAGTTTGCAGGTTTACTCAGAACAAAATAAAGTATATCGATTATAAAGATGTAAAGCTGCTTCAAAGATATATTACCGAACAAGGCAAAGTAATTCCTAAAAGAATTACCGGAACAAGTTCGAAATATCAAAGAGAATTGTCAATCGCTATCAAACGTGCAAGACACATGGCTTTGCTGCCTTATGTATCTGATACGATTCGATAGATTAATGAAGGAGTTCAAATGAAAGTTATACTAAGACAAAATTATGAAAAACTCGGAGAGATCGGCGACATTGTTGTTGTAAAAGACGGCTTTGCGAGGAATTTTTTGATCCCGAGAAAAATCGCATACGCTGCTGTAAAAGGAAATATTCTTGCACTTGAAGAAGAGAAAAAAATCTTAGCTAAGAAAAAAGAGCAAGAAATGCACGCTGCGGAAAAAGTTGCAGTTGAATTGGAAAAGGTATCTGTTACTATTCCGGTTCAAGTCGGTGAAGAAGATAAAATTTTCGGATCAGTAACAACTCAGATGATAGCCGATTCACTTAAAGAAAAAGGACATGAAATCGATAAAAGAAAAATTGAGATAGACGAGCCGATAAAATCTTTAGGTATTTACAGCGTTTCCGTAAAACTTCATCCGAACGTTTCAGCTAAGGTTAAAGTTTGGGTAGTTCGCGAATAGCAGCGATTGAATAAAGTGTGGATATAAAAAAAAGGAAAGCAAATGCTTTCCTTTTTAATTTTAAACTCTCAGAAAAAATTATTACAGTTGGTTTGATCTAACAAGTCGTGCTATTTCTGCGGTCCCGTTTTTAGAAATATTTTTAATAGCTTCTGTAGATAATTTTAGAGTAACGAACTTATTAAGTTCTTGAACCCATATTCTTTTCTTTTGAAGATTTGGCAAAAATCTTCTTTTTGTCCTATTATGCGCATGAGATACACTATTACCAGTCATTGGACTTTTTCCGGTCATTTGGCATTTTCTAGACATTTAGCTCTCCTAAATCATTCTCACATATTATTTTTTTGAATGACAAATATAATAAAATTAATCCGAAAAATAGTGTCTTTTAAAAAATAATTTTTTAAGCAGTTCATGTTACTAATCTTCTTGACATCATTATTTTAATTTCATAATTTTCGATTGCCACTGCCGGACGGGCGGTGGCAATTTTTTTTAAATCTTTTCAACAAACTGAGTTGTAAATATGTCTGATACAAATTTTGTATACCTAACCAAAGAACGGCTTGTAGAGCTTGAAAAAGAATTGCAGGACATGAAAACCAGCGGGAGAAAATCCATCGCGGCTAAAATCGCTGAAGCGAGGGCGCACGGCGATCTTTCGGAAAACGCCGAGTACGATGCGGCAAAAGAAGAGCAGGGCTTGTTTGAACTTCGGATAAGCAAGCTTGAAAGCATACTTGCGCGTGCCCGCGTAATTGACACTTCTCAGTTCCCTCAGGATGAGGTACATATTTTATCTACTGTTTTAGTAAAAAATATAAATAACCAAAAAACATTTACCTACTTACTTGTGTCTCCGGAAGAAGCGGATTTTCAGTCTGGTAAAATTTCTATAACTTCGCCCGTAGGTCATGGTCTGCTCGGTAAAAAAGTTGGTGAAAAGGTAAAAGTTAAAGCACCGGCAGGTATGCTGGATTTCGAAATCTTATCAATTAAATAAATAATTTGACAGACGAATCTTACATACAACTTGCAATTGAAATTGCAAAAAAGGGATACGGTAACGTTAGCCCAAACCCACTGGTCGGCTGTATAATAATTAAAGATGGAAAAATCATAGGCGCAGGCTACCACGAAAAGTACGGTAAAAATCATGCTGAGATAAATGCGATTGAATCTTCAAACGAGAGCGTGGAAGGTTCTACATTATATGTTAATCTAGAACCATGCAGTCATTACGGGCAGACACCGCCGTGTGTAGAAAAAATTATTGAAAAAAGAATAAAGCGTGTTGTAATCGGTACGCTTGATATGAACCCAATCGTCAGCGGGCGCGGGATAAAAAAATTGAAGGCTGCGGGAATTGATGTAAAAGTGGGCGTTCTTGAAAAAGAATGTATTGATCTGAATAAATTTTTCTTTAAATATATTACAAAGAAACTCCCTTATGTAACTTTAAAAGCCGCCCAAACTATTGATGGAAAGATTGCCGACTTCGATGGAGATTCAAAATGGATTTCGTCTACTGCTTCAAGAAAAATTGTTCACCGGATGAGATCAAAATATGATGCAATACTCATTGGCTCAGGCACGGTCGCTAAAGATGATCCAAAGCTTACTGTAAGGCTTGCGGAAGGGAGAAATCCTAAAAGAATTATTCTCGACACTCATCTTAAATTAAAATTAAGCCACAAGATTTTTCACAATAATACGGACGGTAACTTAATAGTAATCACTTCAATAAATAACGGGAAGAAGAAATCCAAAGTTGCCAAGTTAAAATCTCTCGGTGTAAATATTCTTTATGCGAGAGAAAACAAAAAAGGCTTGATTGATCTGCGCAGCGCTTTAATAGAAATTGGAAAGATCAACATATCTTCTGTGCTTGTTGAAGGAGGCAGCGCTTTGCTTTCTAATTTCATAAAAGAAAATTTGTATGACGACATTTCTCTTTTCATCGCGCCAAAGATTTTAGGCGCCGGAATCGACTCTTTCGGGAATCTTGGAATCAAAACCATTCGCCAGGCTTACAAGTTGAAAATAGACAGCGTAGAAAAAACCGGTGACGACATTATGATCCAGTTGTCAAAATAGATTTATTTTCTTGCCGAATTTCTAAATCAAATTTCTTATTTTTGTTACGCAAATTATATAATATCCATTACTTTTTTAAGTAGAACTATGTTTACAGGTATAGTTGAAGAAACCGGAATTTTAAAAAATAAAATCCCCGAAGGCAACGGCTATCAGCTTATTGTAAGCGCGCAGAAAGTTGTTGAAGATCTTTCTATTGGCGCAAGCATAAGTGTTAACGGCGCTTGTCTTACAGTTGTAAAGAAGGGAAAAAATTCTTTTTATGTCGATACGATAGAAGAAACTTTAAAAAAAACAAACCTCGGCGAACTTAAGATTGGCAGCAAGGTGAACCTTGAACGCTCGTTAAAAATCGATGCTCGCCTTGGAGGACATTTTGTTCTTGGTCATGTTGACACGGTTGGAAAAATAGTCGAGGTTAAAGAATTATCCAACAGTCATTTCATTACGATTTCTTTTCCGGAGAAGTTTAAAAAATATTTAATCTATGTCGGCTCAATTGCAATTGACGGCGTAAGTATGACTGTTGCTGAGCTAAATAAAAATACTTTCTCTGTCGGAGTTATTCCGCATACTTGGGAAGAAACAATTTTTTCGACTAAAGGCGCGGGCGATTCTGTAAATTTAGAATTTGATGTTCTCGGAAAATATGTCGAAAAAATTATGAACGATAAAGGCAATTGATTCCTGATGCAAAAAATCGAACAGAAGGCAATAAAGTTTATCGACGAAAAAAAATTGATTGCGCCGGGCGATAAAATCTTAGTCGCTTTAAGCGGAGGACCCGATTCTGTTTTTCTTCTCAATCTTCTCATCAAGCACAAAAGAAGATTTAAAATTGAAATTGCCTTAATTCATATCAACCATAAGCTGCGCGGCAAAGATTCAACTGAGGATGAAAAGTTTTGTAAGTTATTAGCGGAAAGCTTATCTATTCCAATTCACATATATCGAAAAGACATTAAAGCCTTTTCAAAAAAAAATAAAATTTCAATCGAAGAAGCCGGAAGAGAGATTCGTTATTCATTATTTGAATCGACGGCAAATAAATTCGGTTATACAAAGATTGCGACCGCTCATAATTGCAGTGATAATGCGGAAACAGTTTTCCTTAATTTAATCAAAGGCACCGGGTTAAAAGGTATCTCCGGTATACCCGAAGCCAGAGGTAATATTATCAGACCGATACTAAACGTTTCAAAGGAAGATATAATTAGTTATCTCAATAAGAATGAGATTAAGTATAGAATCGATAAGTCAAATTATGAAAACGATTATGAAAGAAATTTTATACGCAACGAAATTTTTCCGTTACTAAAAAAAAGACTTAATCCGGCGCTGGAAAATTCTATTTTCATATCTTCGGAAGTCTTTAAAGAAATTTATTTGTTTGTGCAAAAAGAAATGGAAAATTTTCCAGAATTTTCTCCGAAGTTTTTTAAGGACAAATTGATTTTTTCTGTTAAAGCATTATTATCAGTTAAAAAAGAAATTCGTTCCGAATTTCTTAAGAGGCATTTCGAAAAGCATTTTGGTTTTCGACCGTCTTTTCGTGATCTTAAAAAAATCCTTTCGATTGCAGATAAAGATACGAACGAGAGAGAAGAACTTTCTCAAAATTTTTCTGTTATAAAAGACCGGGACGAAATTATAATATTAAGCAAGAGTTATTCTAAGGCAAAAAATCCTTCCGGCAGTGAATTAGAGATTTTACCAGACGACAAAAATAAAATTCTCAGCATCACGGAAATTAATTCGGTTCCCCCAAAATATGCCTCGAATAAAATGACTGAATATATTTCGGGAGATAAAGCTTCGGACAAATTTATTCTTCGCAAGTGGAAATACGGCGATAGATTTTTTCCGCTCGGCTTAAAAGGCTCGAAAAAAATTTCCGATTTCTTAAATGAGCAAAAAATCTCTCCGCTAAAAAAGAAAGATCAGTTTGTACTTACAAACAAAGGGAAAATTGTATGGGTTGTAGGCATCAGAATTGACGACAGATTTAAAATTACAAACAGCACGAAAAAGGTATACATGTTATGCATGAATTAAAGAACAAAGAAAAATTAATTATTGGCAGCGATACTTTCGTTCCGATGCTTAACGAGGAAGTTCTGCAAAACAGAATCCGCGAGCTTGGCGAAATAATTTCAAATGATTATAAAGATAAGGTTCCGGTGTTTATAGGCGTGCTCAACGGCGCCTTCCTTTTCCTTTCCGATCTGATAAAAAATATTTCCATAGATTGCGAAGTGGACTTCTTCAAGCTATCAAGTTACGGCGACGAAAAAATCTCCTCGGGCAAAGTTAAGCTTCTGAAAGAGTTGAATTGCGACGTGACCGGCAGAGACATTATCATAGTTGAAGACATCGTTGATTCCGGCTTATCAATGAAATATATTGAAGAACTTATTGCACCTCACAAACCAAATAGCATGCGGATTGCCTCACTGCTAATTAAGCCAAATAGCCTTAGATATAATATAAAAATTGATTATATTGGCTTCCAAATTGAAAGTAAATTCGTAATTGGATATGGATTGGACTATGCCCAAAAATATAGAAACCTTCGGTCCATTTACGTTTTAAGTGAAGATGGAGAAAAATAAATTAATGAATATCAACAATAGAAAATTTTATATGGCTGATGATAACAATGACAACAAGCCGTCGCAAAAAACTCCTAAAGGCGGCGGCCCGAATAAGCCTGATGATAATTTCGATTGGTCAAAAGTAATAAGAATGGTATTTGGCTGGGGAGCCGTAATAGTGGCAGCGGTTATAATAATGCAGTTGTTCAAAACGAACACCACAAATTACACTGAAGTCCCATACGGCGAATATGTAAAACTTGTTGACTCCAATCAAATCCTATCGGCAAAAATAATCAAATCTGATGTTAACGATTATTATTTCAAAGCGACACTGAAATCTGAAGACACATTAAATGTAAATAACCACGAAACAATATTTAAACACATTTCGGTTTACCTGCCCGAACCAATGATACGAGATCAAGAAGCCGTTTGGAAAGCTAAAAATATTAATTATTCTTTTGACAAAGAATCAAATGAATGGATGAATATTCTAATCGGTTTCTTGCCGTGGATTGCAATCGTTGCTGTTTGGCTGATCATTATGAGAAGAATGCAGGGAGGTGCAGGCGGTACACGCGGTATTTTTTCTTTTGGAAAAAGTAAAGCTAAAATGATTACGCAGGCAAATCAAAAAATTACTTTTAGAGATGTTGCCGGCGCTGATGAAGCAAAGCTTGAGTTGCACGAAATAATTGAATTTCTGAAAGAACCTTCTAAATTCCAAAAGCTGGGTGGAAAAATTCCCCGAGGCGTTTTATTATTAGGACCTCCCGGAACCGGTAAGACTTTACTTGCTCGCGCTGTTGCCGGTGAAGCAGGAGTTCCTTTCTTTTCTATTAGCGGTGCGGACTTCGTTGAGATGTTTGTCGGTGTTGGTGCAAGCCGTGTTCGCGATCTGTTTGATCAAGGGAAGAAAAATGCGCCGTGTATTATCTTTATCGATGAAATTGATGCTGTTGGAAGACACCGCGGAGCAGGTCTCGGCGGCGGGCACGATGAAAGAGAGCAAACTCTTAATCAGCTTCTTGTTGAAATGGACGGCTTTGAACAAAACAGCGGCGTTATTATAATCGCGGCTACCAACCGTCCCGATGTCCTTGATCCGGCGCTTCTTAGACCTGGAAGATTTGATCGCCAAGTTGTAGTTGATCGACCTGATGTTAAAGGAAGAGAAGGAATTTTAAAAGTTCACACAAGAAATATTCCGCTTGAACCCAATGTTAATCTTGAAGTTCTTGCAAAAGGAACACCAGGACTTGCAGGCGCTGAGCTTGCAAACCTTGTTAATGAAGCGGCTCTGCTCGCAGCGAGAAAAAATAAAAAGAAAGTCGAGATGGTCGACTTTGAAGAAGCTAAAGACAAGGTTATGATGGGCATGGAAAGAAAAAGTATGATCATTTCTGAAGAAGAAAAGAAAACCACTGCTTACCATGAAATTGGTCATGTGCTTGTCGCAAGAATGCTTCCCGAAGCAGATCCGGTGCACAAAGTAACTATCATTCCCCGCGGAAGAGCGCTCGGTGTTACTAGTTATTTACCAATAGATGAAAAACATACTTACTCAAAAGAATATCTTGAATCAGTAATTACTTATGCACTCGGCGGACGGGCTGCTGAAAAATTAATTTTCAATCATTACACAACCGGTGCAGGCAATGATATTGAAAAAGCTACAAACATTGCTCGCAAAATGGTCTGCGAATGGGGAATGAGCGATAAGCTCGGACCTCTTAGCTACGGCGCTAAAGAAGAAGAAATATTTTTAGGCAGAGAAATCCAGCGCCACAGAGACTACAGTGAAAGGACAGCAATCGAAATAGATGATGAGGTCAGAGATATTGTAAATACATCGATGAAGAGGGCTGAAAAAATCCTTACAGATAATATTGATCTACTTCATAAAATGTCGAAGGAACTGCTTGAAAGAGAAATCCTCGACGGAGATGAAATAGATAAATTAATGAGAGGCGAAGAATTGCCGCCGCCTGCAAAAAACAACAACGGCAATAATTTGGCGCCGGAAGAAATTCCCGACCATGTAAAGAAATTACTGGAACAGAGAAAACCGAAAGAATCTACTCCAACCAATGACGCCAATTGACAATGGAACTATTAACTACAGAGATGAAGTAGTAAGAAAGCTAATTCATCTCTGTTCTCTATCCATACCTGTCGTTTATTATTTTATCCCGCGTTCGAGCGCAATAATCATATTAAGCGTTTTAACATTTTTCGCGGTTGCACTTGATCTATCAAGATATTTTTATCCTAACGTTGGAAAAATATTCTATAAGCTGTTTGGATTTTTACTACGCAGACACGAAGTAGATCATAAGAAGAAAAATCTTAACGGAGCAACTTACGTCTTAATTTCTTCAGTAATATGTGCGGTAGTTTTCCCAAAAGTTTTTTTTATAACAGCGTTCAGCATTTTGATAATTAGTGATTCTGTTGCCGCTCTGATCGGCAGGAAATGGGGCAAGCACAAATTCTTATCAAAAAGTCTTGAAGGGACACTGGCATTTTTTATCAGCGCGATTTTAGTAGTATTCTTCACTCCTAAAATTGACGGAACACCGGTAGAATATCTGATTGGGATAATCTCTGCAGCAATTGGCGCAATTGTAGAGAACGTTTCCTTTGGATTTGCTGATGATAATCTTTCGATACCGATCTCAATAGGCTTATCAATGTGGGCTTTATATTTATTGCTGCTACCCAATGTTCAACTTATACTTCCCCATTCTCCTTTATAACTTCTCTCAGAATAACTAAATTTTGCTTGCAATAATTTTTTGCAAAAAAGTTTATTAATTTTATTTTCAAGAAATTAAATTAGCAGGCAAACTATGTTAAAGAAATTCAACCAGAATATAAGCGAAGGAATATTGTTTACCGATCATTACCAGCTGATGATGGCGCAGCTATATTATCGAATCGGAACGCACGAAACACTTGCGCAATTTGATCACTTCTTCAGATACTATCCTGATTATGGTCCGCACAAAGCAGGCTTTTGCATAAACGCTGGTCTCGAATGGCTTATTGATTGGATGCAAAATAGTTTTTTCGGAAATGGTGAAATAGAGATTCTGCGTTCACTTAAATCAAGCAGCGGTAAACAGCTTTTTGAAGATAGCTTTTTATTATGGCTTAAGAAAAGCGGTTCATTTGATCAGATAAGTTTACGCGCCATTCCGGAAGGAAGAGTAGTTCATCCAAATGAACCGCTGACAATTATTGAAGGTCCGCTGGCAATGGCTCAAATCTTAGAAACAGCCTTATTGAACCAGCTAAATTATCAAACTTTAATTGCGACAAAGGCAGCGCGTATCAAAGAGATGGGGCAAAATCAACTCTTGCTTGAGTTCGGTGCAAGACGCGCCCAAGACAGAGGAGCCATAGCCGGCGTTCGCGGCGCTTTGATCGGCGGCGCAGATTTTTCCTCTAATGTCGGCATTTCAAATTTACTTGGACTGCCGCCGAAAGGCACCCACGCTCATAGCATGGTTCAGCTTTTTATTGCTATGGGAATGACCGAGCATGAAGCATTTCAAACTTTTGCCGATTTGTATCCCGATGATTGTATCCTTCTCGTCGATACGATCAATACTTTAGAAAGTGGAATTCCAAGTGCCATAAAAGTCTTTGAGAACTTAAAAAAGAAAGGACATAAGCCGGTAGGAATCAGACTTGATTCGGGAGATCTTGCTTACTTAAGTTTGCAAGCCGCCAAGATGCTGAATGAAGCCGGCTTTGAAGATGTAAAAATTGTTCTGTCAAATGAGTTAGATGAAATGAACATCTGGCAAATTACTACGCAGATAATGGAAGAAGCGCGGCATTACAATATCGATCCCGACAGAATTATCAAAAGATTAGTATACGGAGTCGGAACAAAATTAATAACTTCTGCGGGAGACTCCTCGCTTGGCGGTGTTTATAAACTTGTCGCGATTCATGATAAGAAAAATTGGATCCCAATATTGAAAATTTCGGAGACACCGGAGAAAACTCCGAATCCAGGAAATAAACAAGTATTTAGAATCTACGGCTCTAATATGCTTGCAACTGCAGATCTTGTTACTTTAAAAGAAGAAGACCCAAGTTCCTCAGAACTGATCGTGCTTCAACATCCGTCCGATGAGTTGAAGAAGCGTACATTGAAAAAAGAAAATACATCTGAAATTGAGCCGCTGCTTAAAAATATTTTAAGTGATGGAAAATTAGTTTATGAGTTCCCTACCTTGCAGCAAATTAGAAGTGCCAGAGATAATGATCTGGAGAAAATGGATTCCGGTGTGAAGAGATTGCTGAACCCTCATCGTTATCATGTTTCTCTATCTCCAAAACTATTTGAACTAAAAAAGAAGCTTGTAATGAACATGAAGGCGTAGACACCGGCGTGACTAATCTCCGCATGTGTGGATTAATAAATTCGTTGAACAAAGGAAAGTTTTGCCATTAGCAATGTGAGGTTAGCAGAAGGGATAATGCCGCTTGATATTGCCCACGGCAAGTCTGCACACCGCAGGATGTGACTTGCACTCACACTAAAGACACTTGCACATCACCGAAGAAGACTTGCAGTAAACCGCATCACAATCGCACAACACCGAACGTGACTTGCACTCACACTAAGGACACTTGCACTTCACCGAAGAGCACTTGCAGTAAACCGCATCACAATCGCACAACACCGAACGTGACTTGCACTCACACTAAAGACACTTGCACATCACCGAAGAACAATCGCAGTAAACCGCATCACAATCGCACAACACCGAACGTGACTTGCACTCACACTAAGGACGCTTGCACTTCATCGCAGAAGACTTGCAGCAGACAGCATCATATTCGTACATCACAAATTGTGACTTTCAATCACAGAATGAGGGTTTGTTAAGCAGCTACAGGGTGTTGTGTGTTAGTATGGCACACACTGAAGTGTGTGGTACGAGGGATCGTCAGATTATTGTAGCACAGACTTTAGTCTGTGTGTGTTATGAATTTCCGGAAAGGCACATACTGAAGTATGGGCTACGGATGTGCTGCGGTATTTAAAATCCAAGACGGATCATGATAAATGAATTAATAAGGAAGAGAGAATGAAGTATAACAAGTAAGGCATTTGGGCGCGGGTTATCTCTATGGACAGGTAATATCTGATAAGTATCTTTAAACTCGGTTTCAATAATTTCTTTTTTCGTTTCAGTTGTTCCCCATAAATAAGGCGCATACCAATTAAGGAAAATCAAAGTCAAAGAGGTTCCGAAATAAAATATAAAGAAAATAACAACGCCAAGAGGTTTTGATTCGCCGAAATAAATTAAAGAAAGTGTCAGCGTCATTAAAGAAGGAAGCGCATGTAAAAATGAAAGGAATAATCTTTCTTTGAATGTACGTACCTGAATAATGTTTTGAATATTATTGAGCGGGAAAATATCTATAAAATCATAGAACATCTGGAAGAATATATGGATCAGCAATAAGTCTATAAAAATAAATTCTAAATACATGCATCAAAATTAAGACTAATAACCTCATTATCAAAAGCCGATTAAGCCAATCATAACGCCGACTAATAATCCATAAACTAAGTGTCCTACCCAATGAGCGACTGCGACAGAAAATCCAGCCTGGCGAAATTCAGGCAGCGGATGGTTTTCCGCAACGGCGGCGACTAATATAAATCCGACCACAGCGCCGTGAATAAATCCGAGTAAAACGCCGGCGCCAACGCAGCTTAAAAAACCCTTCACATCAAACAGAACAAATGCAAGCGTATAAATAAAGGCGAAGATAATCCCTGAAAAAGTCTGAAGTACTAATCCAATTCTGTAAGAGTTAGTTAAAGATTTTGTAAAAATGCTTCCAACAGCCCGGGTCATATCAGCGTTAGCAATACCAGATTTTGTAATACCCTGGAGAATAATTTCCATACCGATAGTGCCAACAATACCAGCCCACAGAGCTACCCAAATGATGTGTCCAAAGGTTATGTTTTCCATATTTGTTTTCCGCAAAAAAATTAGAAAGAATATAACATCGGGAATGAAAGTATTATTTAAAATAAAAAACTGGTGTGACGTATCTTAAAATAACTTCACACCAGTATTAGAAATTTAGTTCTGATTATTTATTTAATCCGAGAGTGGAAACTTCCCCGGCAATTTTCCAAGTGCCGTTATCTTTTATCAACGTTACGTAACCTGATTCTTTAATTCGCGGATCGGTAATATCGATTTTTGCAATGGCAGTATTTCCGTTTACATCAACCGAGCCAAAATTTATCTGTCTTTCCCAGCCGCCTTTTTGTCCGCCTTTTACAAGATCAACAAATTGACCGGCAGTGTAATGTTCAACTTTGTTTGAAAACGAATTATAAGTAATAATAGTCCCTTCGGCATAAAGAGTTTTCTGAAGATCAGAAGCATTTCTAGAATCAACGCTTTTTACAAAATTAGTAACAGCCTGTTCAATATCGCTTTGATCAGTAACCGCCGAATTGGTACCGGCAAACGCTGATAGTGGAAGGAGCAAAAATGTTACGGCAATGAATAAAGTTTTTATGGTTTTCATGATAATACCTTTAATAATTTGTTTACAAAAAAATATTCCTTTTTTGAGGAGCAATTCACTAATCTTTTTTAAAACTAGTTGAATTATTTTTACGTTCTAAAAATAGGTATCAATCAAAGAGGGGCAAAAGTAATTATGAGAAGCGGTTCTTAATTTATTTGTACGGCGTTTCTTTTTTAGGAAGAAATTCTTTCAGCCAGCTCATATTAAACTAAATTGAAAATTTATAATTTATATAAACCGCTCTTCACTTTTCTATACGTTTTTTAAGTTGAAAATATCTATTTTTCGTCCCAATAAGATTAATTAATTATGTTTAACTAAAAAGCAGGTAAAAACATGCCTTCAATTAAAAACAATTTTCTATTGATGCTAACATCGCTTCTCTTTCTGTGCGGAATTATTTCGGTTTCTTATTGCCAGGAACAAGGTAATGACGAAATTGTAAAAAAAGATATGGATACTACCGTCAGTCCGGCTGTAGATTTCTTTGAATACGCCGATGGCAATTGGCTGAAAAACACAGAAATACCGGCTGCATACTCCGGCTGGGGATCGTTTTATATTTTAGGAGATGAAAATCTTCATAAACTAAAAGACATTTTATCCAGCGTTGAAAAAGAGACCAATGTAAAAAAAGGCAGCAGCGAACAACTCGTCGGCGACTTTTATTATACAGGTATGGACAGCGCCGGCATTGAACAGCAAGGCTTTAAGCCGATTGAAAAAGATCTTGACGCTGTAAGTTCAATGAAAAATATAAATGATTTTTATAAAGAACTTGTAAAAATTCAGATGGGTTATTCAAATCCTTTATTTGCATTCGGTTCTGGTCCGGACGCTAAAAACAGCAAGATGAATATTGGACAATTGTTCCAGAGCGGGCTTGGCTTGCCGGACCGCGACTATTACCTTAAAGACGATGAAAACTCAAAAACAATACGCGAAGATTATCTTCAGCTTATCAAACATTCTTTTATGCTTGTTGGCTACGATTCAAATAAAGCCGCCAACTCTGCCGAAACAATATTAGCTCTCGAAACACAGCTTGCTAAGGCTTCTATGCCGCGCGTTGAAGAACGCGATCCGCATAAGATTTACCATAAGATGACTGTTAAAGAAATTATTGATCTCGCTCCGGATTTTAATTGGAACGAATATTTCAAAATAAATGGCATCGCTAAACCTGGAGATATAAACGTTGCTCAGCCAGACTTTTTCAAAGAAGTGAATAACGTTATTAAAACTACTCCGCTAGAGACTCTTAAAGAATATTTGAAGTGGAATATAATACGTACTGCTTCACCTTACCTAAGCACGCCTTTCGTTGAAGCTAATTTTAATTTCTACGGTAAAGTTCTTAACGGAACTAAAGAGATGCAGCCGAGATGGAAAAGAGTAATGGGAACTATCGACGGTCAAATCGGTATGGAACTTGGGAAACTTTTCGTTAAAAAATATTTTCCGCCTTACGCAAAAAAGCGCGCGCTTGAATTAGTCCACAACTTAATGGCAGCTCTTAAAAATAGAATTGAAAAACTTGAGTGGATGAGTCCTGAAACTAAAAAAGCAGCTTTAATAAAATTAGCTGCTTTCACTGTTAAAATCGGTTACCCGGATAAATGGAAAAGTTATAAAGGTCTTGACTTAAACAGAGAATCATACTTTGGCAACGTACTAAATGCATCTATATTCAATACAAAAAAAGATTTGGCAAAGATTGGGAAACCAGTTGATAAAACCGAATGGGGCATGACTCCTCAAACTGTTAATGCTTATTATAATCCGCCTAACAATGAAATAGTTTTCCCGGCAGGTATTTTGCAGCCGCCTTTCTTTGATCCTAAGGCTGATGATGCAATCAACTATGGCGGAATTGGCGCTGTTATCGGGCATGAAATGACCCACGGCTTTGATGATGAAGGCAGGCAATATGATGCCCAGGGAAACATGAAAGACTGGTGGACAAAACAGGATGGCGAAAATTTTAATAAGCGAGCAGAGAAAATAGTAGATCAGTTTAATAATTATGTCGCAGTCGATACTCTACATGTTAATGGAAAGTTAACGGAAGGAGAAAACATTGCTGATCTTGGCGGTATAAACATCTCTTTTGATGCATTTGAAAAAACCGCTGAGTACAAAAGCGGCAAGCCGATAAACGGATTTACTCCTGCGCAGAGATTTTTTCTATCGTTTGCAAACATCTGGAAAATAAAAAATCGCCCTGAAAGGTTAAGACTGCGTGTTAAAATCGATCCGCATTCTCCTGAACATTACCGGGTAGACGGTCCTTTAAGTAATACTCCGGCTTTTTGGAAAGCTTTTAATGTTAAACCTGGCGATCCAATGGAAATGCCAAAAGATAAAATGGTAAAAATCTGGTAAGATTTAGAATCAATTTTTAAGGAAAGAGGCAGTTTAAGCTGCCTCTTTTTTTATCATTCCTAAATTTGAAAAGGGCTTTCTTTTATACTCCCGAAATAAGGAACTCGCGATAAAAATTTATTCTTTTTGAAGAGCTTTATAATGGAATGAGAATTGCATAGAATAGTTCACAATTAGCAATTATCTACATTTGTCAAATTTTCACATTTTTCAGACAATTGTTTTGCCCGTAATATTAGCTTGTTACTGAAGAGTTCAGTTAAGATTCCGGGGTTTTTGCTAAAACTTCAATCGGCGGATACATTTTTTTCTAATTAATAGATTTACATATTAATATCGTGATTAGTGCAATTTTATAGTTGCAGTTTTCTAATTATAATTACTCAGCAATTAAAATAATATTAATTAATTGTTAAGAGAATGTATTTTTTTTATTCTTATAATTTATATCTGGAGGTCTCATGACATCACTTAAAGTAATACGGTTAAATGTTATTACACTTTTTGCTGGGGTTTTTATTATACTGTTAAGCAATACAGGTTATTCTATACCAAGTTTTGCGAGACAGACAAATTTAGCTTGCAGCGCTTGTCATTATGTTTATCCCGAACTGACTCCGTTCGGCAGATTGTTCAAATTAAACGGTTATACAATGACAGGAATCGCTACGATAAAATCGACATACAAAGAAGATAATACTAATCTTCAATTACTTAATTTTCTTCCTATTTCGGCAATGATTCAAGGCTCTCACAATTTAATTGCGAAGACAGTTCCGGGCACACAAAATGATGTAACCGAATTCCCCCAGCAGTTTAGTCTTTTCGTTGCCGGGGCTATCAGCCCAAATTTCGGCTCATTTATTCAAGTAACATATGATGACCAGTCCGGCGCATTTGGCTTGGACAATACCGATTTAAGGTTTGCCGATCATACAACTTTGTTTACGAATGATTTGCTATACGGAATTAGCTTAAATAATAATCCTACCGTTCAGGATGTTTGGAATACAACACCAGCCTGGGGATTTCCTTATGTCGGATCGGCGGTAGCACCTACGCCATCAGCTTCACCGATGATTGCAGGTTTAGGCGGAAGCGTTTCAGGTCTCGGCGCTTATGCGTTGTATAATAATTTAGTGTATGGTGAATTCAGTTTGTACCATGTTACTAAACAAGGCGGACCTATTCCCGAGACTACATCTGATTCTACTATGACACTTGCAGGGTATGCACCGTATTGGAGGCTTGCTATTCAGCAGCAATGGGAATCTGATTATCTTGAAATAGGAACATACGGAATGGCTTCACAATTTTATCCAACGGGCATTAGCGACAATGCTACAGATAAATATACGGACATTGGCTTTGATGCTCAATATGAAAAAACATTTGACAGCGGAACACTTATTGCCCACACTACATATTTAACTGAGAAGCAAAATCTTGATGCTACTTATGCCGCAGGCGGTTCTGCAAATCCATCTTTAAAATTAAATTCGTTTAAGGTTGACGCAAGCTATAACCTTCCGGTTGGCGTCGCATTTTCTTTAGGTTATTTTACAACAAACGGCGATAACGATCCTATTATTTATGCTGCGAATACCAGCTTATCACCAAACAGCAGCGGTTTAACTGCTCAGGTAACGTATTTGCCATGGCTAAATACTCAATTTGCCGTTCAGTACGTTGCTTACAATAAGTTCAACGGCAGCAGCAGCAATTACGACGGTACAGGCAGAAATGCTTCGGACAATAATACTTTGTATGTAGTGGGCTGGGTAGTATTTTAATTGATATTGAAAAATATTTTAGTATATGATTAATTAAATAATTCAAAAACAACTTATGGAGAAATAATGAAATCAACTTCAAGCTTAATTATTATTTTTGCGATAGGTCTTTTTGCTTTCCTTGGATTGACAGTTAATGTTCAAACAAGCGCCGCAAAGGGTTTATTGCAGGATTCTGTTAAAACTGAAAAGAAAGAAGTCAAAACAGAAACAACTGAAATCGATAAAAAACTTGCTAATGAAGGCAAAGGAATATTTAACAGCAAATGTTTTGCATGCCATAAACTCGATTCAAGATTAGTAGGTCCGCCTTTGAGAAATATTACTAAGACTCTCACACAGGAATATTTAACAAAGTACTTGCTTCACACGGCAGAAATGCAGAAGACCGATCCTAAATTAAAAAAGTTAATAAAAGAATATAATGGCATACTAATGCCGGATCAAGGTCTGAATAAGAAACAGGCAAGCGCTGTAATTGAGTACTTGCGCTCTGTTGAAAAATAAAAATACTTAGCCCTAAAAAAATGAAGGCGGCACTCAAAGCCGCCTTTTATTATCCATAGTCCTCTCTAACTTCATATTGAGTAATCTCACACCGTAACTTTTAACACAAATAAATTCTTGCCAAGCTAATTTGAAATTTTTATAATTGGCGGGCAAAAAACTTAGGTTTTGTCTTTATACTCTAGCATAAAAGAAGAATTGCACTACTAATTATGTAATTGTCAAATTCAAATTTCCTGCGGCAATTACTTGGAGAAAAAATGAAAAAGATTTTTACAGTATTTATTTTGTTAGCGCTGACAAGTATTTCCTGCTCGCGCAAAAAATATGATGTATACCAGCCGGCACCCGAACAAGATCAGTCAACACAGCAGGTACAGCAAAGCAGTACAAATCAGACAGTTCAACAAACAATCGCTGCGTACAAATATCCTGACGATAATGGCATTGGACCTATCAGTAATTTTTCTCCAGGTCCTCTCGATCCGAAATTAGTAAGTGAAGGTAAAAATATTTTCAACACAAAATGTATCGCATGCCATGATTTGGATCAGAAGAAAATTGGTCCGCCATTAAGAAACATCACGAAGACCAACACTCCCGCTTTTATAATGAATTATCTTTTAAACACTACAGAAATGCAAAAGAAAGACCCGATCCTCGAGAAGTTAGTTGCACAATATAAAATCCTTATGCCGGATCAGCAACTAACAAAAGAAGACGCTATGGCAGCGTTAGATTATTTCCGTTCTGTAGAAAAATAGATTTGGGTGATAGAAAGAAGAGAGACGTAGAAAAGGATCATAATATTTTTGATGCGGATCGAAATATTTTGATTTCTTTTCTACTATCTTTTTATAATTCTTACTCCTTCCGATAATTAGCTTAAAGGCGTTCTACCTTTTTCTTGATAATCAGTCCCTCTTTTACTACTTCTTTTAGGTGAGGAAGAATGGGATTTATTTTTTCTTCCTCATCAACGAATAGAATCATTATTGGACCTTCATCAACATTGCCGATCTTCCGCGGATGATGCAGATGATGCTTATGCCCGTAGCCTTCGATTGCCGCAAACATCGAAGCTCCATTAATATTATGATGCATTAAATATCTCATTATATATTCATGCATAGATTCTTCATTAAAAAGATCGCCCTCGTCAAGAAAAATTTGTACTTCGAGCATAAAACCTCTATACTTTTTTTTAATAAATTATTATCTACTGATTTTTTCCGTGCATTAAAAATTATAGCTTAAATTTAATGAAGGCGTTAGTTCATAATAGCCAGCCGCGTTAGAATCCTGGACTCTTACATTCAGCGCTAATGAGTTATTGTACGAATCTGTACTCCAAATTGCGTCGAAGATACTTAAAAAATGGTTCACAAAAATCGCAATGATTGCAGTATTGCCGGTGGTATAGTAGCTGTTCGCTAGCCCTCTTGCATGAGCATAAAGATACATTTCATGCGGCAAAGAATTATAATCGGAATTGAAATCAGATGTTGACCAGCCGTGACTGAATTGCGGATACTTACCAATAATTTCATAATAATCCTGCGTCCCGAATTTTGCCAATTCATGAGAGTAGCCTCCGCTAATATCACCCTCAAGCCTGTTTAATTCGCTTTTATTCACATGGCTGTTTAATTGGCTCCAATCTGTGCTGCTATTAAATTTGGTCCAGTCATCATTAGGAAATACATTATAATCATGCGGATTTATTTGCGGGTTTGTTTCATACGGAATTTTTGAAATATTCTGTAAAGTCCATGCCGCATACTTAGCAATGCTCCAGTTATGATTTGCATAGTTCTCAAATGACGCGGTTTGATTATCTCCCTTACGCGTATAAATCATAGCAGTCGCTATTGCGGCAGCTTCGACCGTTACCAATATTCCTGCTTTCAAATATCTTTGCGAATAGAATTCTCCGGCGCCCGGAAGAATGCCAGACATTATTGCTGCCAGCAAGGGAGATTTTTTTTCACCTGCGTTAAAATTTATTTCACTAATTTTAGTCTGTGTATATCCCGGGGCTTGAATCTCCGAATCTATATCTAAATTCCCGCTTAGTTTTGTTGAAGCTACCTCCTGAGCATTAATATTTAAATATGCAGATACAAAAAATAATGCTGTTAGTATTAAGGAATATTTGTTTCGTTTCATTTTTTTCCTGATTATTATAATTAATTTGATAATTGTTGATAGTCGTTATTTATCTTTATTTTCTTTTCAACTAAAATATATATTGAAGGAAGAGTAAGCAAAGTCAATATAAGTGCCGTGCACAATCCTCCTACAATCACCGTCGCAAGCGGTCTTTGTATATCCGAGCCAATGCCAGTTGCGCGCGCAGCGGGAATTAGACCGAGCAAAGCTAAAAGCATTGTCATTAAGTTGGGTCGAAGCTGAATCATAGCTGCTTTATGAGCGGCTTCTTTTACACTTAAGCCATCATCTTCAATCAACCTGTTAGCTCTTGATACAAATAGAACTCCTGCAATAATCGACACGCCGAACAAAGAAATAAATCCTACGCCGGCAGAAACATTGAAGTTGTAACCGCGAATCAGCAAAGCCAGCATTCCTCCAATAAGCGCAAATGGAATGCTCGACATTGCAACCATTACGTGTCTGACATTTTTGTACATCGAAAATAAAATTAAAAATATTATTAATATTGTTAAAGGTATAACTACGGCTAATCGTTTGCCTGCGCGCGCTAAATTTTCAAACTGTCCTCCCCATTCAATTGAATATCCTTTAGGCAAATGAATTGCCGCATCAACCTTTTTCTGAGCTTCAGCAACAAAGCCGCCCTGATCTCTTCCGCGGATATTCGTCCTTACAGAGATTTGCCGCTCGCCGTTTTCTCTTTGTATTATAGTCGGTCCATCGACAAGACTAACAGAAGCAAGCTGCGACATAGGAATGCGCGCACCGGTTGGAGACGCTACCAGCATTTGCTGAACGGCTTCAATCGAATTTCGGTACAGCGGAGCATAGCGAACCACAATATCAAATCTTCTACCCTTTCGATCATACAATTGGCTGATCGCTTTCCCTCCGATTGCCGCTTCAATCATCTGTTGAATATCGCTTACATTTATTCCAAATCTTGCCGCAGCGTTCCTATTAATTCTAACCGTCAACTGCGCCTGGTCGCCTTCCTGCTCTATACCTGATTCACTTGAACCAGGAATTTTTCTGATGACTGATAAAACAGTATCCGCTTCCTTCCGCATAAAGTCTAAATCTTCGCCGTTGATTAATACAGCAAGATCGGCAACGCTGCCTGTTACTGCTTCCGTTACGTTATCAAGAATCGGCTGTGAAAATGAAAACTCCGCCCCAGGCACGGCTTGCTCAAGTTCATTTTTCATTTTTAATAACAATTCTTCTTTCGAAGTGTCGCTTATCCAGCTAGAATAATTTTTTAGCCCAACCAATATCTCGAGACGATTCGGACCATAAGGATCGGTACCATCATCGTTCCTGCCCAATTGAGTAAGTACAACATTAACCTGTTTATGATTGCTTATAACTTGCCTAATAGTAGTACAATATTTTGCAGCATCATTTAATGTAATTCCAACCGGGAAAAAGCATCTTATGTTGAAAGCTCCTTCATCAAGTTCAGGTAGAAACTCTGTTCCAATGTTATGAACTCCGATCAACACTACAATAATTACAATTGCAAATGCGGAAGCTACAGTAGATATTGCATGGCGTGTGAAAAACGAAACTGTCTTTTCATATTTTTTTTCAAGCCAATGGTAAACAGGGTTGTGCCATTCTATTTTGCCTGGATTTTCAGACTCAAAATATTTTCTGTATATCATAGTCATAAAAACAGGAATAGCAGTTAGCGCTAAAATCATCGAGCCTAAAATCGCAAACGAAAGCGTATATGCCATCGGTGAAAAAAGTTTTCCTTCGACTCTCTGGAAAGAAAATATCGGAAGATACGCAAGAATAATAATTGCGATTGAGAAAAATATTTCGCGTCCGACTTCCTGAGCTGAAGTTAAAGTAAATCGTAATATCCCCTGCTTCTTTTCCTCAGGCGTAGCATCGCGGTAACGCCGCATAATATTCTCAACCATAACTACCGCACCGTCTACAATTATTCCGAAGTCAATTGCGCCGAGTGATAAAAGGTTAGCGGGAATTCCAGTCAGCTTCATCATCGAAAAAGCGAAGAGCAGCGAAATTGGGATTGTTGTTGCAACAATAAGCGCCGAACGCACGCTGCCGATAAAAAATATAAGCACAATAATTACAATCGAAAAACCTTCAAACAAAGTTCTCGACACGGTATCGATTGTATATTTAACAAGCTTGCTGCGGTCGTAGGTAATTGTTAGATGAACACCTTCGGGCAGAACATTTTCATTTATTTGCTTTACTTTTTCTTTTAGTGCGTCAATAACATCTGAAGGATTTTCGCCTCGGCGCATTGCAATCAATCCTTGTATACTGGAATTTACATCAACTCGAGTAGAATCATTCTGAAGAGTGTATCCTAAAATTCCAGTCGGCTGCGAAGGGATTTCTTCAACCGAAGCAACATCCCGTATAAAGATTGGTACGCCGTTGACCGATTTTAATACTATGTTCCCTATATCTTCTTTACTCCGAATAGTGCCAATACCGCGCACCACAAAGCCCTGCTCGCCTCTTCTAATTATATTGCCGCCGGTATTAATATTGTTTGCGCGGATTGCGTCTATCAGATTTTGCAGCGTTAGATTATATCTGAATAAATTTTCCGGAGTAGTGATGACTTGATACTGCTTTACAAGTCCGCCAAAGTTTACAACGTCGGCAATGCCCGGAACTTGAAGCAGCCTGGGAATTATTTCCCAGTCCTGCAGTGTTCTTAGCTGCATCGGTGTATAGCGGTCCGTCGCTTGAATTACATACCTGAAGATTTCATCCACCGGTCCGGTCAATGGACCGAGAGTAGGCTGAACTCCATCAGGCAGGACTGCATCATTTAATTTTTCAAGCACCTGCTGACGTGCGAAATAATCGTCTGTTCCATCTTCAAAAGTTAGGTCAATTACCGAAAGTCCGAAAATAGTTTTTGATCTTCTATCAATAACTCTGGGAACACCGTTCAATGCGCGTTCAAGAGGAAGAGTAACTTGCTGCTCAACGTCCTGCGCTGCCTGACCGGGATATGTAGTAATAACTTCCACCTGTGTATCTCCAATATCGGGATACGCTTCTTTTTTAAGCACCGTCCATGACCAAATACCGGTTATAACAACAGCTACAACAATTGTTATGGTGGTTAGTCTTTGGCTAAGAGCAAATCCGAGTAATCTGCGAATCATATTTTTTTAATCTCTTTTAAATTTCTTTTTAGATTTTTACAATTTATTTTTTGTAAAGTGTTTTATTAGTAACCAAAGCTAAGACCTTTCAATAGCATAGCGCCTGAAGTGACAACTTTTTCACCGTCATGAATACCGCTTAGGACAATCATTTTCTCCGGGTCAGAGTTTGCTATTGTAACAAGTCTTCTTTCAAATACATTTTGAGATGTTTGAACAAAGACATAGTTATTTCCTTCAACAGTAACGACCGTTGAAAGCGGGAGAATAAATGCCGAAGAGACTGGATTTCCGAAATCAATTTGTGCGAACATTCCCGGTAAAAGTTTGCCGCCTTTATTTGGAATAACTACCCTAACTTTCACAGTACGTGTTGACGGATCTAAAATATCACCTATTGCGTCGGCGTGTCCGATAAATTTTTGATCAGGATAAGCGTCAAAAGTTATATTCACTTTTTCGCCTTTTTTAATTTCATGTAATTGCATTTCAGGAACATCTGCCATTACCCAGGCAGAATTAGATGAAATAGATTCTATCTCCGCAGGATTAAATCCAACAGCGCGGAGCCGGTTTTCCATCTCAACCATTGATACACGCGCAGTCGCAGCGTCATTTTCCGCCTGGTTTAAATCCTTTTCTGTAACTGCCTGATTCGAGAACATCTCTTTTGTTCTCTTTAAATTTTTTAAAGCAAGATCATAGTTGGCTTTGTTTTGCTGGTATTGTGAATACAGCGAAGTTATATCCGGTGAATCGAAGAGAACAATCTTTCCAAGGCTGGAGCTTGCAGATGAAATTGCAGCAACAATCCTCCCGGGCGCCATAACGGAAATTACAGCCGAACTTTTTTTGACAAGGATAGACTGGAAGTCATTCAAGCCGGGGCTGTTCTTCTGAAAAGTTATTGTATTACCATCACTGGAAACAGTAGGCTTTTGAGAAGTTAGAAATGAGCCTTTATCTTTTCCATCACTGTTAGTGCAGCCGCTGAAAATAAATTGAGCGGAAAGAAATAATAATATTGTAATGCTTAGAAGTTTTATCTTCGTTGTGTACATTGTTAAAGTCCTTACTTAGTTTTTCATAACAATTTTTATTTGTCGAATAAATTCATTCCAGCCGCGTAGTTTAAATTTTCAAAAGCATTTACGCGGTCATTCTGAAGTTGAATTAGTTGAAGCATAGTTGAACGGTAAGAATCAAAAAAGTCGGTAAACTCAATTAAAGTCATGTTTCTGTTTTCGTAGCTTTTAATCATTCCGTCTACAAGCTGTTTATATTCGGCGGTAAATTTTTTATCAAAAGTTTTATAAAGATGATCAGTATCCTCAGCCTTTTGATAAGCCGAAATAATTTCCTTGCGTATTAGGCTGCGGGTTTGCTCGCGGTTAGCTTTATCCGATTCAAGATTATCTTCAGACGCTTTTATATTTCCCTGGTTGCGGTTAAATACTGGAAGATCGATTGAAGCATCGAGAGCAAGATAATCCGGTATGTAGCTGCCGTTGCGTGAGTAGCTGACGCCAAGCGTCAGATCGGGAACAGCCAGAGATTTTTGAAGCGCTATATTTGTTTCATCATACTTTATATTGTCGGAAGCGATCCTTAAATCCGGGCGATCATCAACTGCTGATTCTAAAACATCATCGAGCGAAATTTTACTGAGGCTAAGACTATCGATAGTATTAGTGTTAACAACAGGAATAAAATAAGAGTTTACCGATGTGCTGTCTCTTAAAAGAACATGCAAGTCGTTTTCAACATCCGAGATTTGATTTTTAATATTGAGCCTGTCGCTTTCGAGGGAGAACAAAAGAGACTTCAGCCGAACGACGTCCGACAGCAGTATAGAGCGGCTTGAGTACAGCAGTTCTGTTGAGGCAACTGTTTTTTTCACTGAAGGAATTGTCTCATCGTAAAACTTAAGAGAACGCTGTAAATAATAAAGACTGTAAAAATCGGTGTGAAGCTCGTACTTAAGCGCTCGCAGCAATTCATAAAAAGTGTCTTCGGCAATTTGAGTATTGATCTCTGCAAGCTTAATTTGATGATCGCGCTTACCTGCTAGAAGAAATAGCTGCTGAATTTGCAGATCCGTGTTTCCCGTTTTTGTAATATCAAAATAATGATGCGTGTACTTGTTATAAATATTTTGACCGATTGAAAAGTTCGGATTGCTCCACAGCTTTGCTTGAATAACGGCAGCTCTTGCCGCGCTGATATTATATTTAGCAGCTAACAACTGAAGATTATTATCCACAAATCTTGTCTCAGCTTGCGCCAGAGTAATTCTTACGGAATCATACTGCGCCAATCCATGCGCAGATAATTGTTCCTGACAAAATAAAACCGGAATAATTAAGATGAATATACCTTTCCTTATTCCGCTTAATAAATTTTTCATAAGCAACCATTTCCTAAGTTGAATAAAAATAATTATTAGCTCGCTTAAGGAAACAGATAAAAGCTATTGCTCCTTAAGACAATGCAAGGAATACATTCATACTAACTTGTATGAAAGATTAATAATGCAGGGAAAGGAAAGTAAATTTCAAATTAGGAAAGAGCTGTTGCGGAGGTAAATTAATTCGCTGATTGCTGTAAAAGTATAGTTGTCGGTTTCATCAAAATGGAAACTTTGTTCAACTACTACTACATCAACAGTAACAGTTTCTGTTGACGGGCTGTCTTCATCCGTAATTATTTTCTTCTCAAAAGAAGAATAGCCTACAGGCAGTTTAACTTTAGATTTATTAGAAATTGTATTTGAGGAAAAGTTAGTTTTGTTGAGAAAGGCAGATGATTCATTCGCACATTTTTCAACTTCTTCCGGATGCTCAATATCAATGCTGTTATTGTTGCCGAAGAAAATATCAAGCAGGTTTGCCTGGTCTACAAATAACGTGAATATAAAAAAGCACGTTATTACCAGGAACAATTTAGAGCTTGACTTTACAAATGAATTCATGCTAAAGTTTTGAAGTTAAAAAATTTTTCTCTCTTACAAAAAGACGGATGCAATTTTAGAAAAAGGAAAATTCATAATCAACACCATTAAGCTTTCTGTTTGCTTGTTATCATCGCTTGCCGCTTAGCGCTGACGGTTTGTCTTTTGCAAAATGCTTTGCTTCTTCTTTTTCTAAATTTTGTTTTAACCGGTACTTTATGATTTTCTTTATCAAATTCAGCGGGATTTGTTTTTCAAACGGAAATTGAATTGCACCCTTTGACGTTTTGTAGTCTTGCAGCTCTTCGTTGAAAATAGTAATTACGGTCGTACTCCCGGGATAAAATCCCATGTGCTGTTTATGAGCCGCATAATAAACAAGCATACCGTGATACTTAAAAGCAGGCATATTGTAACTGATCAACTCTTCCGCTTCCGGTGCGGTTTGCTTAATCGCCTTCCTAACCTCATGCAAATTCCTTTTCACCTTCGGAGGTAAAGCGGACATGTATTCATCTACAGTTTTAAATTTTGCAGTTGCCATAATAATTTCTTAATCATTTTTATTTTGATTGCGTATTGCTGAAAATTCCGAACATGTCATAAGGCTTTTTACTAAAGTTATTGTTGAATGCAGAAGCTATAAGAATAATGTATATGATAAATCCCGCAACAATAAACAATTGGGCTTTGGAAGTTTTTTGAATATCCTGTTTTGATTTTACATCGCAAACTTCACCAGGACAGTATTGAGCTTTTTCTTTATAAATCATCGAATATATTTTGCACCCGATACAGATACCAAACGCGGTTTCAAAGAATAAAAATATAAGACATATTAAACAAACTATTCCTGTAATCGGACTGAAAGCATTTACTACCACAAGCAGCGCGAAAATGATCGACGACAAACCTATGCCGATTATCCATGCAAATTTCTTTTGTTGAGCGCCAACATATTCGGGCGCCTGGTTCCTTACGATCAAACGACCAATGATTAAAAACGGAGAAAATTTTGGATTAACAAAAACGCGTATAAGCATATCGGAAAGAAAAATTGTTATAGCATACTTTATCAATAAGAACTCTCCGTTTACCGCTGCTGCCAATACCGAAATAAATAGAATCAAAAATAATATCCCTGCCGCTGCTCTTATTTCCCGTTCATTAAGAACAGGTATATTTAAGCCTTCAACATCTTCTCCAAACTTTATTATTCCATTCATAGATACTCCTAATGTCGTTCTTATTAATTTATATACTAAGGCGTGTAGTGCGAAAATATAAACTTATTAATGCATGTCAAATAACTATTTATATAAATACCGCAATCTGTGATGAAAGGTGATTTCTCGTTGTGCACAGTTCAATCCGCAACAAACCTGCTGCCTGGCTACCCTTAGAAGATAATACTTTCTAAAAAGCAGTATTACTATTATCAAAAGAAAAATTTCTTTAGGTAGAAGCAATATTTCTTTTTTTAGAAATGACATTTCTTTAATGAGAAGTAGTATCTCTTTCATCGAAAGCAGCGTTTCTTCTTTAAGAAGCATTATCTCTTTCATCAGAAAAAGCATTTCTTTAATAAAAAGCAATATTTCTTTCATAAGAAGAAGCATTCCTTCAGCAAGAAGCAATATTTCTTTCATAAGAAGAAGCATTACTTCGGCGAGAAGCAATATTTCTTTTATAAGAAGAAGCATTTCTTTTGTGAGATGCAGTATCTCTTTCTTTGGAAGCAACATTTTTTTAATGATAAGCAATATCTCTTTCATCAGAAGCAGCATTTTTTTAATGAAAAACAATATTCCTTTTGAAACAGAAGATGTTTCTTCCAGCAAGAGCAATGTACTTTCCATCCAGAGGATTTATCCTTCCTTTGTCAGAAATATTTCATCTCTTGAAAGGGAAATTCCTTCTTCGGAAGCAATTTTAGCTTGTTTTCGCATCTTCTGAAGTTATTAAAACAATTCTCACATCTGGCAAATGTTTTCTTTCATAATATGAAAAGCGAACTGTCTAACCGTCAATTTTTATTCTTTGAATAGATTTTTAAATATAAAAAAACGTATTTCAATTGGCACAGTATTAGAAACGGTATATTTCAAATTAGAAAATAAGTTTTTTTATAAATCTTAAATGTTCAAGGAGAAAAGAAAATGGCACTAATGATAACACAAGAATGCATCAACTGCGGCGCATGCGAACCGGAATGCCCAAACAATGCAATTTACGAAGGCGGCAATAGCTGGGAATTAGCCGGAAAAACTTACGGCGACGGTGATGCAGCTCCTTCTGGTGCAGCAGGTTTTTATTCAAACGATTATTTTTACGTGGTTCCCGATAAATGTACAGAATGCGAAGGATTCCACGAGACTCCTCAGTGCCAAGCTGTTTGTCCGGTTGATAGCTGCGTTGCTGATCCTAATCATAGTGAAGATAAAGCCGCTTTGACCGCTAAAAAAGAATATCTTGATTCGATTGGAAGATAGTTAGTTGATGAAAAACGGGGTCTCGAAGAGGACATTTTTTGATGTCCTCTTTTTTTATTTTAAATAAGTAATTGAAAAGTGATTTCCATCTTCATAATAAAACCTTCCGCTCAACTTCCTTTCTTCATTATTAATTCTTCTTTAATTTAGAATAAAAAAAATATCTGTTTTTTAAAATGATTTTAACATGAGACTATGAAAATCGGCAAGTATGATATTTCGGTAATTACATCAGGCTATTTTAAACTCGACGGCGGCGCAATGTTCGGAATAATTCCCAAAGCACTGTGGGAAAAATCTAATCCAGCTGACAGCGCAAACAGGATTAAGCTTTCTACAAGGAACCTGCTTTTGCAGCATGACAAAAGAAAAATTTTAATTGACACTGGCGTCGGTAATAAATGGGACGCAAAGTTCCAGAGCATTTATTCGATTGATCAATCTGAGTATTCTTTAACCAGCGAGTTAAATAAGAAAAAAATTCATGCTGATGAAATAACCGACGTAATAATAACACATCTTCATTTTGATCATACAGGCGGCTCGACGAAATATGAAAACGGTAAACTTGTACCAGCTTTTCCAAATGCAAAATATTATATTCAGAAAAAAAATTATGAATGGGCAATTAATCCATCTGAAAGAGACCGCGGAAGTTATCTAAAAGAAAATTTCGTTCCGCTTAAAGAAGCAGGCGTCTTAAGCCTGGTTGATTCTGAAAAAATGCTTGATGATGAAATCGAGTTTATTGTAATAAACGGACACACATTCTCGCAGCAGCTTGTGAAAATTTCGGATACATCTAATACGATTTTATATTGCTGCGATTTGATGCCAACTTCTTCGCATGTTCCGCTCCCTTACGTAATGGGATACGATCTTCAGCCGCTTGTAACAGTTGGTGAAAAGAAAGACATTCTTACTCATGCAGTTGAAGAAAATTGGAAATTATTTTTCGAGCATGATCCGCAGTATGCCGCCGCTACGGTTAAATCAACCGACAAAGGATTCCAGGTAGATGAAAAATTCCAATCAATTTGAACAGACAGATATTGAGGGTTTCGCCAGAGTCTGTTCATTACAAGAGCTGAAAGAAGAAGAGGGCAAAAGGTTCATTGTTGATGATATTGAGATTGCATTATTCAAAATTAACGGGAAAGTTTTTGCTCTGAATAATATTTGCCCGCACCAGCATTCTGCATTAATATACGATGGTTTTATAGAAGACGGCTGCGTGGTTTGCCCTGCGCACGGCTGGATGTTCAATCTTGAAACCGGAAAGATGCCTGCAAGCGCTGGCGGTCTTGCAAAGTATCCCGTAATTATCAGCGGCGATGATGTCCTCATAAAAGTTGAGAAGAAAGAGTTGAAATGGTAAAAACACTTTTCTTACAACTAAATGAAATTAACTAATGAAATAGTAATTCAGAAAGCTAAGGCTTGCGGGTTTGATCTTGTCGGGTTTGCTGCAGCTTCGGAATTGGGAGATGAAATTAAGCGCCTCCAAGATTGGCTGGAACGCGGGTATCAAGCCGGCATGTCATACATGGAAAAGAATATCGACAAAAGAAAAGATGTTTTAAATGTTCTGCAAAATGCAAGAAGCATAATCTCATTAGGGCTAAATTATTTTCACAACGAAAATTTTTCCGGCAATAATGAAGCCGGAAAAGTTTCTAGATATGCGTGGGGAAAAGATTATCATTTAATAATCCGGGAAAAGCTTTCGCTTCTGGAAAATGAATTGAAGGAGATCGACGAAACATTTGAATCGAAATCTTATGTCGATACAGGACCGATAATGGATAAATCTTGGGCTGTAAAATCAGGCGTGGGATGGCTTGGCAAACATTCAAATGTAATTAATAAGGAATTTGGAAGCTGGTTTTTTATTGCAACCATAATTACTAATTATGAATTTGCATATTCATCACCCATACCGGATTTCTGCGGAAAGTGCACAGCATGTTTAGAGGCTTGTCCAACAGATGCAATTGTTAATCCTTATGTGGTGGATGCCAACAAATGTATCTCTTATTTGACAATTGAAAACAAAAAAGAAATCCCGGATGAGTTCAAAGAAAAGTTTGACAACTGGATTTTCGGATGCGATATTTGTCAGGTTGTTTGTCCATGGAATATTAAATTTGCGCAGGAAACCTCATCTGAAGAATTTCATTCAGTTGAAAATAAAGAATTGAATTTAAAAGATATTATAAATATGGGTGAGGAAGAATTTAAAATTAGATTTAATAACAGTCCTATAAAAAGAGCCAAGCTTTCCGGCATAAAAAGGAATGTGATATTCTTAAAGAAAGCAGAAGATTAAGTCTTTGAAACTTTAGAGGAGGAAATGAATCTAATACAATTGAAATTAGAAAAATAAAATTGACAGAAAATATTTTTTGAAAGAACAGAAAACGGAGAAATAATGACAGAGAACAATCATTACAAAGTTATAATTATTGGATCGGGACCGGCAGGTTTTACTGCAGCGCTTTACACAGGGCGGGCAAATCTTAATCCATTGATGTTTGAGGGTATGCAGCCCGGCGGGCAGTTAACTATAACTACCGAAGTAGAAAATTATCCCGGCTTTGAGCATGGAATCCAGGGTCCTGAGTTAATGGACATAATGCGAAAGCAAGCTCAAAGATTCGGAGCCAAATCAGTTTATCAGGAAATAACTGAAGTTGATTTTTCAAGACGTCCTTTTGTTTTGAAATCGTACGACGAAATTTACACTGCCGACGCAGTTATAGTTTCGACCGGAGCTTCTGCAAGGCTTTTAGGAATTGAGAGCGAAAATAAATTTATGGGTTACGGAGTTTCAGCATGCGCAACATGCGACGGATTCTTTTTTAAGGGATTGAAGATTCTTGTTGTCGGAGGAGGAGATACTGCGATGGAAGAAGCGAATTATCTTACAAAGTTTGCCTCAGAAGTTACCGTTGTACACCGCAGAGATGAGTTCCGCGCTTCAAAGATCATGCTCGACAGAGCCAAGAAAAATCCAAAGATAAAATTCTTGATGAACAAAGTTATCAAGGAAGTTATTGGCAAGGACGAGAATGGAAGAAAATCGATGACAGGAGTAATTCTTCGAGATACAAAAGACAATTCTACTTCACAGGTTGAAGCCGACGGTTTATTTATCGCAATAGGTCATAAACCTAACACAGATTTATTCAAAGGAATTTTGGATATGGATGAAACCGGCTATTTAAAAGTAAAAGCTGGTTCTACATATACAAATATTGAAGGCGTTTTTGCTGCTGGAGATGTTGCTGATAAAACTTATCGGCAGGCAATTTCAGCGGCTGGCACCGGATGCATGGCAGCAATTGATGCCGAGCGCTGGCTTGAAGCACAAGAATAAAAAAAAATTAAAGCCGGTTTATTCAACCGGCTTTTTTTATTTCGTTGTTTCTTTTGAATCGTATTTTTTAGCTATAAGATTTGCCACTACAAAACCGATCCCGGTTATAGTGAATAAGGAAAAAGGTACGTAATAATCTCTGCTTAAATAATCCTGCAGCATTAAACCTACACCTAATCCTATTCCGAAAAATATACAAATTATTCCTGCCTTAAGAAGCCTATGCGGATCTTTCTTTGATTCGAAGAATTGCTTTATTGATTCCGCATCCAGACCTTTTTCTATCAGCATTTGTCTTTCTCTAAACCGGAAGTAGTAATAAGCAACGAGCACTAAGCCGGTTATTAGAAACAATATGATTGGAATAAAAACTCCGATTACTCCTGGATTCATTTTATTTTCCTTTCTAATTAATTAATATTTTATTTAACTGATTTTCTTTTTGCACTGAAATTTGTTAATAATTTTTTCTCTCACAACTTTTGACTTGGGCTGTAAAGAATAGGTTACAAATTTTTTCAAATTGATTTTAATTCAACTTGTAAATATTTTTTATAGTGAAATTCCTCTCTATTATAGTTGATAACTAAATGTAACCTTTTACAAAGTTACAAGGTCATAAAAGGAAATGAAAAATCTAAGCGACTTAGAAATAATCGATTCCGTAAAGCGAGGAAACCATTCGGATTATTCCCTTTTGGTTAACCGCTACAAGAACAAAGCGTTTTCTTTGCTCGTTAGGATGTTGAAAAATCAGATGGAAGCTGAAGAAGTTCTACAGGATTGTTTCGTGAAAGCTTATAACTCGCTCAACAATTTTAAACAGCAGTCAAAATTTTCAACATGGTTTTACAGGATCGTTTATAACACAGCTTTAACGAGGCTTTCAATCAAAAAAAGACAGGTTGAAAATGAAATGGCTTCTATTGACGATCTTTATTTTCTTGAAAGCGATTATAACCCGGAAGCAACTGAACAAAAGGATACTTCTAAATTCGTGCAGACGATGATAGAAAAGCTTCCGGCAAACTATGCAGCAGTCGTAAATATGTTTTATCTGGACGAAATGAGCTGCGAGGAAATAAGTGAGGCTATGCAGACTTCGGTTTCAAATGTGAAGGTTATGCTGCACAGATCGAGGAATTTGTTGCGAGATATTCTCGTTAAAAATAATTATGCAGAGGAAATTTTATGATACCGATTGATGATGAAATACTAAATCAATATATCGACGGAGAGTTAGAGCCTTCTAAATTAAATGAGGTTATGGAACAACTAAAAAGTTCGGAGGCGGATAGAAAGAGGTTGAACTACCTTCAAATCGTTCACCGTGAATTAGGAAAGATAAAATCATCTGAGACTTCGTCTGGTTTTACAGAACTTGTTATGTCGAAGCTTGAAAAAAAATTTAAGGTGAGAAAGGAAGACAAATTTTTTATCTTATCAATATCTTCAATATTTCTAATTCTATGTCTTGGCATAATTATATATTTGTTTATTAATATTATTTCTGATCCTGCAATCTCGTCTTCCGTTCTTCAGAAAGTTGACTTTTATATCGCTTATTTTACGAAGTTCAATGAGGATATAAAAGAAATCCTTTCCCCAAAAAATATTTCAATTGCCGGTTCAATAATTTCTTTTGGTCTGCTTACTCTTATTTATTTCATATATGAAGAACATAAATTCGGCAAACGAAAGCTGGGCAATAATTAGCATGATTTTTCCAAAAGGCTGTCTGTGAGACAGCCTTTTTATTTGGAGAAACTTACCGTCTTTAACATTAAATGATAGTTCGTATATTTGCAGTGCAATTAATTAAAAAGAATGAAAATGACAAAAGCCGGATACGTTGCTATTATTGGCAAGCCGAACGTTGGCAAGTCGACTTTGCTGAACGTCCTTCTTGGACAAAAAATCTCAATTACCACAAATAAACCCCAGACCACACGTAAAAGAATTCTCGGAATACTTTCGTCAGATAATTATCAAATAATTTTTCTCGATACTCCGGGAATACTTACTCCATCATATCTTCTTCAAGAAAAAATGATGGAAGAAGTTGAGCACTCTATTCAAGACGCCGACATTTTGATTTTAATTTTAGATTTAATTGAAGACCCTGACGGGCTTAAGACGCTGCAAAATGATTTTACTTACAAGCTTTTTATGAAAAGCAAAAAACCGAGAATCCTTCTGCTTAATAAAGTTGATTTGACATCGCAGGAACATGTTAAACTGCTGATGAATAAAATTAATTCTACACAAAAATTTGAAAGAGTGATACCGATTTCCGCACTGGAAAATTTTAATATCATACAGGTTGTAGAGTCAATAATTGAACTGCTGCCGGAGAACCCTAAATATTATCCTGACGACGTTGTCTCAGATGAAAATGAAAGATTTTTTGTGTCAGAAATAATTAGAGAAAAAATATTTGAACAATACAAAGAAGAAATCCCATATAGCTGCGAAGTTACAATAGAAGATTTTAAAGAAGTAGAAGGCAGGAAAGATTTAATTCAAGCTGAAATTTTAGTCGAGAAGGAAGGTCAAAAGGGAATTTTGATCGGCAAACAGGGTGCGGCTATAAAAAAAGTGGGAGAAACCGCGCGCGCATCAATTGAAGAATTTTTGCAGCGTCCTGTTTTTCTCGAACTCAGGGTAAAAGTTAAGGAGAAATGGCGCTCTGATGAAAAAGTTTTAAAATCCCTCGGCTATTCAAAATGGAAAGAATAATTTTTTCTTTCAACAATCTGCCGGCGCAAGAATAAAATGATAAAAAAATATTTCAGCGAAAGTGCTTTATTGTTGATTACAATAATATGGGGAGCGACATTCGTAATTATTAAGGATGCATTAAACAATATTTCCCCGATGCTTTTTATTGCAGTACGCTTTACGATTGCTTCCGTTCTTCTTCTTCCCTTTTTCCTGCGCTCGACTTTAGCTTCGTCAAAAGAAACTATAAAAGACGGATTAATTCTTGGAGTAATATATTTTCTCGGCTTTGCGGCTCAAACAATCGGACTTCAATATACTACGGCAACAAAGTCGGCATTTATAACCGGCACCTTTGTTCTGTTCACTCCGATATTCCAATTGCTTTTTGAAAGGAAAATTCCCGGAAGAGGAAATCTGATCGGCATATTCCTCGTAATCATCGGATTAATTTTCTTATCAAGCAAAGGAAGCAGCGCATTAGATGTTTTCACCGAGATTGGCAAAGGCTTTAACGTTGGAGATTTTTTTACATTAATATGTGCGGTGTTCTTTGCCATGTATCTTGTTTATCTCGATATTTCAAGCAAGAAACATGATTACAAGCCTCTTGTCCTTTTGCAGATTTCAGTCACCGCAGTACTTGGAATTTTTTCATCTCTGTTTGTTTCGGCAACCGGGTTAGAATCTTTTAAACTTATAATCAATTCTTCGCTCGTCTTTGCAATAATTTATACTTCAATTCTTGCAACTATTATTGCAAGCTCCGTTCAAACAAAATTTCAAAAAGCAGTAACGCCAACGCAAGCCGGAATTATACTATCCTTCGAGCCGATCTTCTCGGCAGTTTTTGCATACTTCATCTTGAGTGAAAAAATTTCTAACTTTAGCGCGCTTGGTTGTTTTCTTATTTTTTCAGGGCTTATTATTTCGGAAATTTTAGATAAACAAAAAGATCATTTAAATGCAAAAACGAGCTGAAATAGTTGCTTCAGGATTGGTGCAAGGCGTTGGGTTTAGATATTTTGTTTTACGGAACGCGCAAGGCTTAGGTCTCAAAGGCTACGTGAAAAATTTATTTTCGGGAGAAGTACTTACTGTCGCAGAAGGCGAAACAGCGCTGATCGAAGACCTATTCAAAAAAATCAAGATTGGTCCGTCGCATGCTTCGGTTAACAATTGTACTATCGTTTGGGATGAGTTTAAAAATGAATTTAAAACTTTTGAGGTAAGATTTTGATTGAAGATTTTAGAACAGGATTAGGCTTTGATGTTCATGAATTTGCCGAGGGAAGAAAATTAATTTTAGGCGGTGTGGAAATCCCTTATGAAAAAGGATTGCTCGGACACTCAGACGCCGACGTTCTTCTTCATGCAATCTCTGACGCGTTGCTTGGCGCTCTTGCATTAGGCGATATTGGTCAGCATTTTCCCGACACAGATCAGCAGTATAAAGGCGCGGATAGCTCCGTTTTGCTAAAGCAAGTTTACGAGATTGTAAAAAGTAAAGGCTACCGAATAAACAACCTTGATGCCGTCATTGCTATGCAGAAACCGAAGCTTTTGCCATTTATAGATCAAATGCGAAAAAATATTTCATTGATTCTTCAGACTGAAATAGAAAATATTTCTGTAAAAGCAACAACAACTGAAAAGCTCGGCTTTGTCGGAAGAGAAGAAGGTGCATCCGCATTTGCGACGGTTTCAGTAATAAAATAAATTTACCATGATAGAAAACTTCCTTGATTTATTTTCTACTTTTTCTCCTTTGTGGATTTACTTTGCTCTCTTCGGATTTGCGTTCATTGAAAATGTTTTCCCGCCTGTACCCAGCGATCTAATTGTTCTAGTTGGCGGTTCATTAATCGCCACAAAAGTAATTCATTTTGTTCCGACTTTGCTGTTCACAACATCCGGCAGTGTTATCGGCTTCATGACTATTTTTTTTATAGGAAGCCAGATCGATAGAAAAGTTATTCATGCAGGAAAAATAAAATTTATTTCGGTTAAGGATCTTGACAAGGCGGAAAGCTGGTTTAACAAATATGGCTATATTATAATTTTAGCAAACCGGTTCTTCCCCGGAGTAAGAACCATAATTTCTCTGTTTGCAGGTCTAAGTGAACTCGACAGTAAGAAAACTTTTATTTACTCAACTATAAGTGCTGTCGTGTGGAATTCAATGATCCTTTACTTTGGAATTATATTTGGTAAAAACATTCATCAAGTTGACAGATACATCGCAACATACAGCCAGGCAGTAATTACTTTAGCTGTAATTATCCTGATTATCTTTGCCGTCAAATATTTTGTAAATAAAAACAAGAATCGTTAAGAGAAAATTATGTTCCTGAAAAACAGGGCAACTCAACCGCCATTAGAAAAAAAAGCTAAAAGAAAAGAAAGATTATTGCTAATCCTAAGCGGTGTTTTGATAGGATGCGGTTTTCCGCCGTTTCCATTTCCTTTTACATTGTTTTTGTTCTTCGGATTAATTCCATATTTGAGCGTAATTAAAAATCGGAAAACACTCGCTGAAATAAACCGCGCTACTTATCTTACTTTTTTTGTATTCAGCTTAATAACGCTTTATTGGGTCGGAAGCTGGCAGAAAGAATCTGATCCTTTTTTAATGATTGCCGGCGGGACTCTTTTATTTTTTGAGCCGCTTCTGTTTTTAATTCCGTCGACACTTTTTTATCTAACTAAAAAAACTTTTTCTTTCAGAACTGCGCTGATTTTATTTCCATTTTTTTGGGCTGCTTATGAATACCTTTACATGCTTACCGATATAAGCTTCCCTTGGCTCACACTCGGACACGGACTTGCAGAATTCATCCCTTTTATTCAAGCAGCTGACACGATAGGCGCCGTGGGTTTATCAATCATAGTTATTTATATAAACGTTTTTTTGTTTGAAGCATTTTCTGATTATAGCAGTTCAAGAAAGAAAGCAATTATTAATCTGTCCGCCTCAATTTTAATTTTTACGATTGTGATTTGTTACGGATATTTTCGCATGGGAACACTTAAGGTTTCTAACCAAGATATTAAGATTGGACTAATTCAACCTAATATTGATCCTTGGGAAAAATGGAATGTGACCGACCTGAATTCCTTAACAAAAGAATATCTTGACCTTTCGCAGAAGGCTGTAAATAAAGGTTCACGCTTGATCATCTGGCCGGAAACTGCGCTGCCGGTTTTTTTAACTGACGGCTCCTATGAATCGACGCTTGATTCTATTTATTCTTTTCTGCGTCGAAATAATGTTTATCTTCTTACCGGTATGCCCGATGTAAAATATTATTTTCCCGGAGAAAAAATTCCCGGTGATGTTAGAATGAATAAAATTGGAAGCACGTATTATGCTACCTACAACGGGATTCTTCTTCTTTCTCCAAATTCAGGATTTATTCAAAGATACGGCAAGATGAAGTTGGTTCCTTTCGGAGAAAGAGTTCCCTTCCTCGATCAGCTTCCCTTTCTTGGCAAATTAATTAGATGGGGAGTTGGAATTTCAAGCTGGAACGTTGGAAGAGATACAGTTGACTTTACACTTCCTGCAATAGAAGATCAAATTCCCTCTTTTAAAAACAACACAAAAGACTCAATTCGAATAAGCGGACTTGTATGTTATGAATCAGTCTTCCCTTATTTTGTTGCAAACTTTGTTCAGCGCGGTGCAAGAATGATTGCCGTAGTTACAAATGATAGCTGGTATGGAAAATCAAGCGGTCCGTATCAGCATAAAGAAATTTCCGTGCTTCGCGCGGTAGAAAACAGACGTTCGGTTGTCAGAGCAGCTAACGGCGGTATAAGCTGCATAATTAATCCTTTAGGCGAAACGAAAATTCAATCGAAGCTGTTCACAAAAGATGTAATCGTCGGTGATGTACCGCTTGAAAACACGGAAACTTTTTTTACTAAATACCCAATGATAATTCCTGCCATGTCACTTACTATTTCGCTATGGGTACTTGGAATTTTTCTTCTTTCATATTTAAAGCAAAGATTTTTAGGATCTAAAATTGAATAGTCATACATTATTAAATGTATTAGAACCAAGTTTATTTCAGTCAATTTGAAGAGAAAATTTAAATGAATAAAAAAATTATTGACCTTCGCAGCGACACAGTAACAAAGCCTTCTGAAGCAATGCGGAAAGAAATGTACAACGCTGAAGTAGGTGACGATGTTTTCCAGGAAGATCCCACTGTAAACCAATTGCAAGAATACGCCGCTGACCTTTTAGGTAAAGAGGCTTCACTTTTTGTTTTAAGCGGCGTTATGGGAAATCAAATTTGTTTAAATGTTTTAACTAATCCAGGAGACGAAGTTGTTTGCGAAAGAGATGCACACATTTTTCAATATGAATCCGGCTCTCCAGCCGCCTTAAGCGGAATTCAAATAATGCCGGTAGAAGGAAAAGCGGGAGTGATTACCTCCGAGCAAATTGAACCGTTTATACGTCCGTCTTCCGCCTATTACATGCCGAGAACAAAAGTAATTGAAATCGAAAATACACACAACAGAGCCGGCGGCACCATACATCCGCTTGAAAATATTATTAATGTAAAACAGCTTGCAAAAAAATATAACTTGTATTACCACCTTGACGGAGCGCGTCTCTGGAATGCTTCTGTCGCTTCAAAAGTTTCTGTAAAAGAGTACGCATCGCACTTCGATACGGTCTCCTGCTGTTTATCAAAAGGTCTTGGCGCACCTGTGGGTTCGATAATTGCCGGCTCAAAAGAATTTATTAAAGAAGCATTCCGAGTTAGAAAAGCCTGGGGGGGCGGAACCCGTCAGCTTGGAGTCCTTGCGGCGGCGGGTCTTTACGCATTGAAAAATAATATTAACAGGCTTGAAGAGGACCATGAAAAAGCAAAGCAGCTTGCTGCTATAATTAATGGCTGTAAAAACCTTAAAATAAATTTGCAGTCCGTTCAAACTAATATTTTAATTTTCGAACCTGTAAATATTTCTATCGACGACGCATTACTAATGTGCAGGGAAAAAGGATTATTGCTTTCTACAGGTAAACCAGGCTTTTTAAGAGCGATTACTCATCTTGATGTAAGCTTTGACGAAATCAATATGGCAAAAAAAATTATCGAAGAGGTTTTCAATTAAATGGAACTGAAAGATTTTAAGCATAGCATAAAATTAAAAGTTCGTTTTTCCGATCTTGATGCTATGCGCCACGTTAATAACGCTACATATTTATCTTATCTTGAAGAAGCAAGGATTGCTTATTTTAAAGACGTTCTGAAAAAGCCGAAAGAGGGACTCGACTTTGAAGCAGTTGTAGCGCGAATTGAGATTGACTACCAGCAGCCGATTATTTTCGGCGATAATATCGAAGTGTTAAGCCGTGTTTCAAAGATAGGGAATAAAAGCTCGGATGTTGAACATCTAATCTTGATAGAAAGGAAAGGAAAAAAGATTATTGCGGCTGCCGCTCTGACAAAACTGGTTGCTTTTGATTATAATAAGCAAGTTTCATTTTCCATACCCGATAATATCAGAAAACAGATCGAAGAATATGAAAATTAATTTTCTCCTCTGCACTTATATGAACTTCCGCAGCTTTGCTGTCAATCCTTAAATTCTTCATTCAACTTTTTAAGCGCTCTCTCAATATTATTATATCTTTCAATTTTATCTGCTGATGATGGGGCTGCTGCTCTCTCTTTGCAGCCGGCTAACCGGCATTTTTCACAAGTGTCGTTTACTATTCTAAGAGGAATTTTTTGATCACTCCAGAATTTTATTTTTTGTTTAAGAACTTCATCAAACTGGAATCCCACAGTTAAGCTCGATAAAATATTATTTTGTAAATTCCCTTTTTGAGCTACGGAGATGCAAAGATATTCGTCGTTCGATTCGTGAAACTGCGAGTGTATAATACCGGCAGTTCGCCCGTTAAATTTTTTATCCTTCTTCAATATTGCTTCCATTTTATTTATTGTCTCGAATGAAACCCAGCGCCTGCAGTAATGCTCGCTTCCCTGGTAACCGCCGGGATTACGTCTTGTGTTTAATCTTAACTCGTTTGAAAGCTGGTATTCTTTGGACAAAGTATGGTAATTGAACCGTAGAAAAAATAATTTGTTCAAGCCGAAATACTTTGTAGAAATATTTGTAATCCTCTGGAAGAACATTTCCGTTGTAGCATTGTATTTACCGAACAACGCTAAAAATTTTTTCTCATTCCATATTTCGTTGTTAAAAATATCTTCCATGTCTTTAACAAATAAATTGTCATTAATTAAAAGAGCCGTAGAAAAATAAGATGCTTTGAAATAATTAAGCAGGTGATCAAAAGTGTTGAGTTTCAGGCTTGAATAAATATAGCTTCTATCTTTAATCCCGAGATAATTATACGCCAATTCTTTTCCTGCAACAAAAGCTTTTTGAGCTTCAGATAATTTATTATTGAGAAGCAGCTTGTTTCTTTTATGTCTCAAAACTACCGCCCTTAATTCAGAAAGATCACGATAATCATTTAAGCTTGTCTCATTAACTTCATATTTATATTTTGATTCGAGAATTGACTTAAGCCTGCTGAACTCTAAACGGTGCTCCGGCTTTATTTTATTTTCCTTCAAAAATTTTTTCACCGCAGTTTCAATATCATCAAAATAATTATCATTAAATTCTTTGAAAGTTCTTAATGCGGTGCGGCTAAAATTATTCTGGCTTAATTCCGAGTTTTTTGCCATCTCTATAAAAGTGGCTATCAAAGCGCTTAACTGGGGCGAGGAATTAGCCATCAATAAGATTAATTTATTAATATCAATTCCGTAATGATCAAGAGGAAGCTGCTCAAGAATATTTGATTCTAAAAAATCTTCTATTGGAATTAAGTTTCTCATAAGCTTTAAAGAAACCATCTTATCGTAAGGAACGCTAAGTGCTTCTGCGAGCGATGCAATCTTATCCGACTTCGGATATTTCTTGCCGCTTTCGATTTCATTAAGATACGAAACCGACAGACCGCTTTTTGCAGACAGTTCAGTTAGTAGCATATTCTTCTCCTGCCTCATCTGTTTCAGCTTAAGCCCGAAGATCAGTTTTATATAATTACCTTTAGCCATAAGTATATATTCATTTTTTGTTGCGCAATATATCAAAAAAGAAATTAATAAATCCAGCAGAAAATCGTTGTTGGCGAAATTTCGCTTGTTTTTTAAAATTGATGTTTTTATTTTAGCCGTCAGTTATCGGGAATTAATCTTCCCTTTGTCAACAAATCAATTTAGGTGAATGCGTGATTGTAAAGAAGAGGATCATCGATATTCTTCCATATCAAATAGAAAACTTTGCAAGAGTGGATGCGCTCTGTGACAAGAAGAACGGCGCATGGCAAAAGTACAGTTCCATTCATGTTAAAGAAATCGCTGATAAATTTAGTCTCGGCTTACTGAACATGGGATTTAAACCTGGTGACAAGTTTTCAATTATTTCACCTAACAGAACCGAATGGACTTTTGTAGACCTTGGCATCCTCCAGATGGGCGGGGTTGACGTTCCAATATATCCAAATATGAGCGAAGTTGATTACAATTATATTTTCAACGATGCAGAAGTCAAGCTCGTTTTTGTCGCAGATAAAGAACTATACAACAAAGTGAAGCGGGTTGTTCCGAAAACAAAATCAGTTCAAGAAATTTATACTTTTGATGAGATTCCAGGAGCTAGACACTGGAGTGAAATTCTAGCGCGCGCAGATGACTCAATGAATGAAAGACTAAAGTCAATTGAACAATCTTTGAAAGAGGACGACTTAGCAACAATAATTTATACTTCCGGAACAACCGGAATACCAAAAGGCGTTATGCTCACTCATTTAAATATATTGAGCAATATCCTCTCGCTGCATACAATAATTCCAATTGACAATACAAGCCGGATGATCAGCTTCTTGCCTGTTTGCCACATATTTGAACGCACTGCAATTTATTTTTATTTGTCGGTCGGCGGAGCAATATACTACGCAGAAAACATCGACAAGATTGCTGAAAATATGCTTGAGATAAAACCGAATTATTTTACAACCGTTCCTCGCCTGCTTGAAAAAATTTTTGAAACGATTATGTCGAAAGGGAGAGAGCTGAAGGGAATTAAAAAATCGATCTTCGGCTGGGCTGTCAACCTTGCAAATCATTATGATCCTATGGGGAAAAATGATTTCTTTTATAAAATAAGACTCAATGCAGCCCGCAAAATTGTTTTCAGCAAATGGAAAGCAGCGCTAGGCGGTGAGATCAAAGGTATAATAAGCGGCGCTGCTTCTCTTCAGCCAAGACTTGCCAGGATTTTTACGGCAGCGGGAATACCAGTTAGAGAAGGCTACGGTCTTACCGAAACTTCTCCCGTCCTCACATGCAACCGTTTTGAAGAAAACGAATATTATCTTGGAACAGTAGGTTTACCAATTCCCGGTGTTGAAATAAAGATTGCAGAAGACGGCGAGATTTTTGCAAGAGGTCTAAACGTCTCTAAAGGATATTATAACAAACCTGAACTGACTAAACAAGCATTTGATGAGGACGGCTGGTTCCACACCGGGGATATCGGTGAACTTGTTGAAGGACGATTTCTAAAAATTACCGATCGCGCAAAAGAGATATTTAAAACTTCTGGAGGAAAATTTGTTGCTCCTCTGCCGATAGAAAATAAAATGAAAGAATCCTGGTTTATTAAAAATATTATTGTGATAGGTGAGAATAGAAAGTTTACCGCAGCATTAGTTGTCCCCGACATTGTTTTCATTTTTAACTGGGGCAAGAAAAAAAGTCTCGAAATTAAATCTTACGAAGAGATAAATAAAAGCGAAATTGTTAAAGAAAGAATTTGGAAAGATATTCAGAAACTTAATAGGCGCTTTTCTCACATCGAACAAATAAAAAAGTTTGAATTAACTAACGAAGATTGGACTGTTGAAACCGGAGAGCTTACTCCAACTCTAAAGCTCAAGCGCAAAATCATTTTAGAAAAATATAAAAATTTAATTGAGAAAATTTATTCGGAAAATACAAATTAATTTTACTAACAAACTAAACGTGTAATTATGAAAAGAATAATAAAAGAAATAGCAGTGCTTGGCTCAGGAGTAATGGGCTCAAGGATTGCCGCGCACTTCGCAAATATTGGTTGTAATGTTCTTCTTCTGGACATCGTTCCAAAAGACTTGACTGAAACTGAAAAGAAAGAAGGCTTGACTCTTCGGGATAAAAAAGTAAGAAATCGAATCGTAAACGAAAATCTTAAGAACGTTCTCGCCGCTAAGCCGTCTCCAATTTATCATTCATCGTTTGCTTCAAGAATTGCTACGGGAAATTTTGACGACGATATGAAGTCATTGCAAAACGTAGATTGGATAATAGAAGCAGTTGTAGAAAATCTTGAAATAAAAAAAGCAACTTTCGATAAAGTAGAAAAGTTTAGAAAGACCGGAACGCTGATAACGACCAATACTTCCGGCATTCCAATAAATTCTATGCTTGAAGGAAGAAGCGAAGATTTTCAAAATAATTTTTGCGGCGCACACTTTTTTAACCCTCCGAGATATTTACAGCTGCTTGAAGTAATTCCTACGAAGAAAACAAATCAAGAAGTAATTGACTTCCTTATGCAGTACGGTAGACTTTATCTTGGAAAGACAACTGTACTTTGCAAAGACACTCCGGCATTTATTGCAAACAGGATCGGCGTATTCAGCATCATGGCTGTATTTAAGCTGATGAAGGAAATGGACCTGACAATTAAAGAAGTAGACACATTGACAGGTCCGTTAACCGGAAAGCCGAAGTCGGCAACTTTTAGAACAAGCGACGTAGTAGGAATCGATACGCTTGTGAAAGTTGCAAACAACATTTATAAAGATTGCCCTAATGACGAAGCCCGTGCTTTGTTCACGATACCTGATTACGTTAATAAGATGGTTGAAAATAACTGGCTCGGCGATAAAACAAATCAAGGCTTCTACAAGAAAGTAAAAGGCGCCGGCGGAGAAAAAGAAATCCTAGAACTTGATTTAAACTCTTTTGTGTACAAGCCGAGTGAAAAACCAAAATTTGCTTCGGTCGCTGCCGCTAAACCTATTGAAAATTTGCGCGACAGAATTAAAGCTCTTCATTCTTCTAAAGATAAAGCAGCTGATTTTCTGAGGATGCTGTCGTTCCATATTTTTCAATATTCTTCAAACAGAATTCCTGAGATTACAGATGAGCTTTATAAGATCGACGATGCAATGCGCGCCGGCTTTGGCTGGGATCTTGGTCCTTTTGAAACATGGGATGTAATCGGAGTGGAAAAAGCTGCGAGGCAAATGGAAGAGGCAAATCTTCCGGCAGCAAACTGGGTAAAGGAAATGATCGCAAAAGGTTTTAAATCTTTTTATCAGATTGAAAACGGCAAAAGAAAATTTTTAGATCATAATTCTTTTTCATACAAAGAAATTCCCGGAAAAAATGATTTCATCATTCTTGAAAATTATAGAGCCAGCAAACATGTATGGCAAAATTCCGGCGCGACCTTACACGACATCGGAGATGGAATTATAAATCTTGAATTTCAAACCAAGATGAATTCAATCGGCACTGAAATTCTTGAAGCAATAAATAAGTCCATAGAAATAGCGGAAAAAGATTTTGCAGGACTTGTTATCGGCAACCAGGGACAGAATTTTTCAGCGGGCGCAAACTTAGGAATGATGTTCATGCTCGCTGCGGAACAGGAGTACGAAGAGATTGATCTTGCTGTAAGCACTTTTCAGAATGCAACAATGAGGATTCGTTATTCAAGCATACCGGTAGTAGCCGCTCCTCATGCGTTAACGCTCGGCGGAGGCTGCGAAGTTTGTCTGCACGCTGATAAAGTTCAAGCTTCGGCAGAAACATATATCGGCTTGGTTGAAGTCGGCGTTGGAATCATTCCCGCCGGTGGAGGCTCAAAGGAAATGGCGTTAAGAGCTTCGGATAATTTTGCCGAAGAAAATATTGAATTCCAGGAACTTCAAACACGTTTCCTAAATATTGCTCAAGCAAAGGTATCTACCTCTGCTTACGAAGCATTTGGCATGGATATATTAAAAAAAGGAAGAGATCAGGTCACCTTAAATCCCAACAAATTAATTTACGACGCAAAGCAAGCCGCTCTCGCAATTGCTGCTGAAGGATATACACAGCCTATTCACAGGAATGACATAAAAGTACTTGGACGTCAGGCGCTGGCAACACTGCTGCTTGGAGCATATTCTTTCAGAACGGCGAATTACATTTCGGACCACGACAGAAAAATAGTAGAGAAGCTTGCTTATGTTATGTGCGGCGGCGATTTAACGCAAGGCGCTCCTGTAAGCGAACAATATTTACTCGATCTAGAACGAGAAGCTTTCTTAAGCCTGATCGGAGAAAAGAAAACTCTCGAGCGGATTCAAAATATTTTAAATACCGGCAAACCACTTAGAAATTAGAAAAGAGAAAAAGTTATGAAAGAAGCATATTTAGTAGCAGGTTTTAGAACAGCGGTAGGAAAAGCTAAAAAAGGCGGCTTCCGTTTTTACAGACCGGATGATCTTGCCGCTGAAGTAATAAAACATCTTTTAAAATCCGTTCCGCAGCTTGATCCTCACCGCGTTGATGATCTGATCGTAGGAAACGCGGTTCCGGAAGCAGAACAAGGATTGCAGATGGGAAGAATGATCGCGCTTCAGTGTCTTCCGCTTGAAGTGCCCGGCGAAACCGTAAACAGATATTGCGCGTCGGGCGTTGACACAATTGCATCGGCAGCGGCGCGTATCCGTTCGGGCATGGCAAATTGTATTATAGCAGGCGGAACAGAATCAATGTCATTAGTTCCAACAACAGGATGGAAACTTTCTCCCAATTATAAAATAGCATCGGAGCATCCGGAATATTATTTAAGCATGGGACTGACTGCCGAAGAAGTAGCAAAGGATTACAAAATTTCGAGAGAAGACCAGGATGAATTTTCTTATCACTCTCACATGAAGGCGATAAATGCAATCCAAAAAGGATTTTTCAAAGATGAAATAGTTCCGGTAGAAGTTGAAGAAGTATACCTTGATAACGGCAAAAAGAAAACAAAAAAATTCGTCGTCGATACCGATGAAGGACCAAGACAGGATACAACGATTCAAGCATTGGCAAAGCTGAAACCGGTCTTTGCTGCAAATGGAACAGTTACAGCGGGAAATTCTTCGCAGACATCCGATGGAGCCGCATTTGTAATTGTAATGTCTGAAGACATGGTAAAGGAATTAAATTTAAAGCCTGTCGCAAGATTGGTTTCTTATTCACTTGCAGGCGTTGATCCTCGGATTATGGGAATTGGACCGGTAGCCGCTGTTCCAAAAGCATTGAAAGCGGCTGGAATGAAATTGAATGATATTGATTTAATTGAACTCAATGAGGCTTTCGCCTCGCAGTCGCTTGCCGTTGTAAATGAACTGGGAATCAATAAAGAAATTCTAAACGTAAACGGCGGAGCGATAGCTCTCGGACATCCGCTTGGCTGCACCGGCGCAAAGCTGACTGTCCAAGTATTGAATGAACTGAGACGAAGGAAAAAGAAATACGGTATGGTAACGGCATGCGTTGGCGGCGGTCAGGGCGTTGCCGCTGTTTATGAACTATTGAATTAACAAAAAAAGAATTTTAAAAAAGATAAAGGATAATTTTATGGAAACAGATGCAAAAAAAACCGCAGCATTAAAGGGCGGAGAATTTCTTACTAAAGATACCGACCCGAATTCTATTTTTATTCCCGAAGATATTTCCGAAGAGCAAAAATTGATGGCTGACGCCGCACGCGAGTTTGTTGAAAAAGAAATTCTTCCAAAGTTAGACGCAATCGATCATCAAGAACCGGGACTTACGGTAAGCTTGATGGAAAAAGCCGGAGAACTTGGATTGCTCGGTACCGCTGTTCCTGCTGAATACGGCGGGCTTGGCGAAGATTTTAATACCAACACTTTCTTATCAATGGAGATCGGCGCGAGCCATTCTTTTGGAGTTTCTTTCGCGGCTCATACCGGAATCGGAACGCTGCCTATTCTCTATTACGGCACCGAAGACCAAAAGCAAAAGTATTTGCCGAAGCTTGCTTCCGGTGAAATAAAAGCTGCTTATTGTTTAACTGAACCGACATCAGGCTCTGATGCTCTTTCAGCTAAAACTACCGCTAAGCTTTCTGCCGACGGGAATTATTATATTCTCAACGGGCAGAAGATGTGGATAACTAACGGAGGCTTTGCGGATATTTTAATTACGTTTGCTCAAGTCGACGGAGATAAATTTACTTGCTTCATCATCGATACAAAATCCGAAGGCTTTACACGCGGAAAAGAAGAAGATAAAATGGGAATCAAAGGTTCTTCAACGCGAGCGCTTTTTCTTGACAACGTTAAAGTTCCCAAAGAAAATGTTCTCGGCGAAATAGGCAAAGGTCATTACATTGCGTTCAACGTTTTGAATGTAGGAAGATTTAAACTTTGTGCAATGACTACCGGCGGCGCTAAAAGATTTATTTCTACTGCGGTAAATTACGCGAATGAAAGAAAGCAATTCGGCAAAACAATAGGGAGCTTCGGCGCTATTAAATACAAACTCGCAGAACAAGCTATCAGAGTTTTTGTTTCTGAATCTGCAACAATAAGAACAAGCGGACTGATAAAAGATAAAGTCAGCGAACTGCTGGCAGGCGGCTCTAACTACAGCCAGGCTGTTATCAACGCCGCTGAAGAATATGCGATTGAATCCGCAATGCTGAAAGTATTCGGCTCTGAAATGCTTGATTATGTTGTCGATGAGACAGTACAAATATTCGGAGGCTACGGCTTTTCCGAAGAATATCCTGCAGCAAGAGCTTACCGCGATTCAAGAATAAATAGAATCTTTGAAGGCACAAATGAGATCAACCGCTTATTAACTGTTGATATGCTTGTTAAACGCTCGATGAAAGGCAGGCTTGATCTAATGGGTCCGGCAATGGCTATTCAAAAAGATTTAATGTCTGTTCCCTCCTTCGGCGAAAAACCAGGCGGGCTGCTGGCTCTTGAGCTTGACGCAATTAGAAGCGCGAAGAAAGCTATACTAATGATCGCCGGCTCGGCAGTACAAAAATTTATGATGAAGCTTGCCGATGAGCAGGAAATTATTATGAACGTTACAGACATGCTTATCGAAGTATTCACTTCAGAGTCAGCTGTCTTAAGAACGCAAAAACTTTCTTCGTCAAAAAGCGAAGATGAAATTCTTCCTTATGTTGAGATGACTCAAGTTTACGTTAGCGATTCGCTCGAAAGAATTAATCTTTACGGCAAACATGCGATTGCTTCTTTTGCCGAAGGCGACGAAATAAAAATGTTGATGCTCGGATTAAAGCGCTATCTAAAGCTTGAACCCTTAAATACGACTAAGCTCAGAAGAAATATTGCGGCAAGACTTATTGAAGCAAATAAATATTGTTTCTGATGTGTGGACTTAAGTCCCCTGAATTGAAACTATTAGCATTAAAATGTAATTTAGCTTTATGTATAACTATGAAGAATAAAATATTTCAGGAGAAATAATTTATGACATTACCTCTCGATAAAATGACGAAAGAAGAAAAACTTCAAGTTATGGAAGATCTGTGGGTAGACTTAACGAAAAATGAAAGTGAGTATCCATCTCCCGATTGGCATAAAGATGTTTTGAAGCTGCGAGAAAAAAGAATATCAGAAGGCAAAGAAGAGTATAAGGATTGGGAAGAAGTAAAGAAAAAACTTTCAAAGCATTCCTAATGAAAATTAGGATACTCTCTTCTGCAATTGAAGATCTTTCCAATGGTTTCAAATTTTATGAATCTCAAAGAAGAAATTTAGGCAGTTATTTTCTTGAATCGCTGATTTCCGATATTGATTCATTGAAGCTGAAAGCAGGTGTCCATCAAAAAGTATTTGGTCATTATCGGCTGCTTTCGAAACGATTCCCATATGCTATTTATTATAAAAAAGAATCTGATGAAATTTTAATCGATGCGATTTTGGATTGCCGCCGCAATCCTAATTGGATAAAAGAAAGGCTGCATTAGAAAATATGTTAAATGAAAAATATTCTCAGCCGATGCTGAAAGAAGGATCGCTCAAAGATAAAGTTATTTTAATTACCGGCGGCGGAACCGGGCTTGGCAAAGCAATGGGAAAATACTTTGCAGAGCTTGGCGCCGATCTTATTATCTCCAGCCGCAAGCTTGACGTGCTTGAAAAGACCGCCGCTGAAATTCAATCTGCTGCCGGCAGAAATGTTTTACCTGTTCAATGCGATATAACCGATTATTCTCAAGTTGAAAATTTATTAAGAACAGCTCTGGAAAAATTCGGAAAAGTTGATTCGCTTGTTAATAATGCTGCGGGAAATTTTATCAGCCCGACTGAACGGCTTTCCAACCGCGCGTTCGATATTATTGTTAATATTGTTCTAAAAGGAACTTACAACTGCACATTAGCTTTCGGCAAAGATTGGATACAAAAAAAACAAAGCGCTTCTGTTTTAAATATTGTTACAACTTATGCATGGACGGGCTCAGCTTATGTTGTTCCCTCGGCGGTCGCTAAAGCCGGAGTCTTAGCACTTACAAGATCGCTGGCAGTTGAATGGGCGAAATATAAAATTCGTTTTAACGCAATTGCGCCGGGTCTCTTTCCGACTAAAGGCGCGTGGGACAGACTGCTCCCGGGAAATCTCGCCGAGAAATTCAATCCTGTAAAAAAAGTCCCCGCCGGCAGAAACGGCGAGCATCAAGAGCTTGCTAATCTTGCCGCTTATCTTGTTTCGGATTTTTCTTCATTCGTTAATGGTGAAGTAATTACCATCGACGGCGGCGAGTGGCTGAAAGGTGCCGGACAATTTAATATGCTTGAAGCCGTGCCCGACAATATGTGGGATGAAATTGAAAAATTAGTTAGGAACGTAAAAGGAAGCTGAAGATTGAAACCTTCTAAGAATAAAAAATTGTTTAGGCATACGCACGATGTCGTCGTGCGGTTTAATGAAGTAGATATGCTTCACATTTTGAATAACGCGGTTTACTTTAATTACATCGAGCAGGCAAGGATAAGATATGCTAAAGATTTAGGCATACTTCCGCGCGAGGGTATTGCGCTCGACGATTCAACATTCTACATGGCTCGCAATGAAATAAATTATCTGAAGACGGCGCTGTTTGAAGACAAGCTTAGGATTTACACACGCGTTTCTTACATCAAGCACAGCAGCTTCGGCTTTGAGCACATTATAGAAAATGTGAAGACGAAGAAAATAATTGCAGAAGGCGCCGGCGTGCTTGTACATGTAAATCCATTCACAAAAAAATCTACTCCACTGCCCAAGGATTTCTTCAATAAAGTTATTAAGTTTGAAAAGGAAGTAAACATAATTAAAGATTAATTTATTCATACCGGAGGGGCGCTTATGCGTAAAATTATTTTTGATATTGAAACAGTATCCTTTCCTTTTGAAACTTTATCCGAAAGCCAGCAGGAATACTTGCTGCGCTCTTCCGAAAAAGAAAAGGACGAAATGCTTCGCGAAGAGAAAAAAGACGAGGCGATCCGTTTCTTAAGCCTTTACCCGTTTACCGCGAAAGTTATTTCAATCGGCATTTACGATGTGTCGAAAGAAAAATCCTATGTTTATTACGAGAGCGCATCAGAAGAGGAATTTCACGCCGACGGAAAAGACGCGCAGTACAAAGGATTGTCCGAGCCGGAGATGCTGAAAGCATTCTGGAGGATCGTCGACGCTGCCGACCAGGTAATTACTTTTAACGGAAGGGCGTTTGACATCCCGTTCTTAATGATCCGCTCAGCCGTAAATAAAATTAAGCCTTCAAAGAATCTGCTGTCGAACAGGTATGATACTTCCCTGCATGTTGATCTGCTGGAACAATTTTCATTCTACGGCGGCATAAAAAAATTCAATCTGGATTTTTACTGCTACGCATTCGGCGTAAAGTCTCCCAAGTCGAAAGAAGTTTCCGGCATGGAAGTAAAGAATCTATACGAAGCGGGACGCATAAAGGAAATTGCCGTTTACTGCGGCGAGGACATATACGCTACTTACCAGCTATATAAGATCTGGGATGAGTTTTTGCATATTTAGGAAATATAAATAATGTATTTATAGGAATTAAACAATTAGAAACAAAATTTAAAGGTGAGTGCAATGAAAAAGTTTTTATTACTTTGTTTAGTAATTTTTTCAGTTGATTTGTTTTGCCAAAACATCAACTATACTTTTTCAGAGTTAAAAGGGATGGAAGACCGGGAAGGAAATACGCATTTATTTTATAGGAAGTATTTTTCACAAGGAAATCCAACAAACTATTATACTGAAAATAGCATTTACCATTTGGATATAAAGAGCGGTGCCGATTCCTTATTCCTTAAAGATTTATCATATTATTATCTACCGAACGGTTTTGGAGACGACCAGCATATTTTTGACTATGAGTTTTGGAATAATGATCCTTCAAAATATATTTTTTCAGGCGGTGACTGTGGAATTGATTGTGTAGGATATGTCCATAGATTTGATGAAACTTTATTTGATAATATATTTTTCTTTGACTGGAATTTTAAACTTCAGATCTCAAAACAAAATGACAGCTTGCTGTATTCCACTTCTGAACATATGCTTGTAAAAAGTACTGATGGCGGAAGAAACTGGTTCATTGTTGATTCAACCGCAATAAGAAATCTATTATCATTATCGCCATTCAATGATAATGAAATCTTTGTGCAGAATGAAAATAATGCAATTGATAAATCCAATGATGGAGGGATAACATACCATACTGCTGATACTTCAAAAGTATTCGACTATCCATTGCCTGCTATTTTTTATTATGATAAAGATTCTATCACCTATTACAGAACTTCATGCTATTATGACGGTACAAAATATATCTCTGCTTTATATGTTTCTAAAGCTAAAGGCGAATCAAATACATGGCGGACAAAATATTCCAGTTCTAATAATGTTTATCTTTCAATTGATGATTCTGTTTCCGGTTCAATTTATTTAGCGGATGGCAACAAAATACTTGAATCAACAGATTATGGAAATACATTTAATGTTTACAAAGCTCTTGATTCTTCTATTGTCGGAATATATAAAAAGCCTTCATCCAGTATTCTTTATGCGGCAACCAGGTTTGATATTTATGAAATAACTCCGTCTCTCATTAAATCGATTAAGCATCTTACAGTTGACGTTAAGTATGATAAGAATAATTTGCCGTCAGAATATTTTCTTTACCAGAACTATCCGAATCCTTTCAATCCCTCAACAACTATCAGATATCAAATTCCGAAATCCGGCTTTGTTACTCTTAAAGTTTATGACATTCTTGGAAGAGAAACTGCAGCGCTTGTAAATGAATTCCAAACTGCCGGAGAACATACAGTTCAATTCTCAACAGACGACAAACAACAAACTAAAAACAATAAAGTATTTTCAAGCGGCGTTTATTTCTATCAATTAAAATCTGGTGATTATTCGGCTATTAAGAAAATGGTTTTACTTAAATAAATTCTACTCTGGTTCTCGCATAATCTCCTGTAGCATCCGCTTAACGTTTTGCTTTTTGCTGATGACGCAAATAATGTGACAAATGCACCAACAATATCGGCAAAATGCCTTTAACTATTAAAGAAATGCGTTTTTGCTCGATTTTAAGGCTTTTCCTAACTTTTTCATCAGTTTTAGCAGCTCATAAATCTCAATAAAAAGCTTTATAACCTATTTGGAAAGCTTTTCCATCTACTTCTAAAGCTTTTCTACCTACTTCCAAAGCTTTCTTATCTACTTGGAAAGCTTTTCTATCTACTTGGAAAGCTTTTCTATCTACTTGGAAAGCTTTTCTACCTACTTGGAAAGCTTTTCTATCTACTTAAAAAGCTTTTCTATCTACTTCTAAAGCTTTCCTACCTCAATTAATACCTTTCCAGTTTCCATTAATAGCTTCACGAACTATAGTTAAAGCTTACCAACTTCTTTACTGAACTTCCCCGCTTCCATTGAAAGTCCCGAAATCTCTGCATATATAAGCTTCTTTACATTTTTTTTGTTACACGGAGAACCACAAAGTTCGCACAGAGAACCACAGAGATTGAGAAATTAAAATACTCTGTGGTTCTCTGTGTTGCCTCGGTGAAACTCTGTGTAACTATAAATCCGTTATCAAAATTTAGAATGTAAAGTCATTTGAGCGCAGTACACAAGCATAAATAATTATTTCAGAAGAATCAGCTTACGGGTAGCCGAAAAATTCCCGGCATTAATCCTATAATAATATATTCCGCTCGCAAGACGGCTTGCATCAAACTGAACTTTATAATCACCGGAAAGCTTTTCTTCATTAACAAGAGTCGCTATTTCCTTTCCAAGTGAGTTGTAAACTTTTAAAGTAACAAAGCCTTCTTTTGGAATTGAATAACTAATTATAGTAACCGGATTAAAAGGATTGGGATAGTTCTGCGCAAGTTTGTATCCCGAAGGCAGCACATTATTATTCTCATCGACCGGAGTTTTTATTGAATCCGGCACAACGAAATTATTATTATACGCAGCCTGCGCGATAAACTTTTTATTTAAGAGATCCTGCAAATCACTCCCCATAATAATTGATGTAGTGTAATCTTCACTCGTCCATTTCTTAAAAGCAAAAGGTCCGCTTCCTATGATCATTATAATATTACCATTTGAGATATTTGGACCTATACCTCCCATCATATTTGTCCACATCACTTCATTATTCTTGGGCCAGGCGCCTGTTGAATCTTTATTTGGAATATAAGTAAGTGTTATCGACGTAATACCAACCGGATTAGGATTTCCAGGAGTGCCAAGATTGCCAATGCCAAGGTATCCAGTTTTCCAATTTCCAGGATTGCCTACTCCGCCAGGTGCCCATGCATAAACTAACTGATTAGAAGAATCATAAGAAGCAGAGTTATATGGTTCAGTTAAATTTGCTCCTCCAATACCGGGGTCGCATAGTATACCAAATACTGCCTTGTTATAATCATAGTCAGAAATATTCCAAACTTTATACTTCACAAAGATAATATCCTGCAACAAAGAGTCTTTCCATTGAAACTCTCTTACCTCCGTACGCAATCCTAATCCGCCTCTTGCCGAATCAGATGCAATCGGGAAATATTTATATGGAGGTTTTGTGAATTTTTTATCCTGAGAATCGTCAAGTACAAAATAAGATTCTTCATCTGCATTGAAAGCATCCTTGCCGAAATAGCCGTACCAATGACCATTGTAATCAGCAGTGAGATTCAATGCCGGGGGCCATTGCGCGGGCCAGGTGGTTTTGTCTATGCTTATTGCAGGGCTTGAATTTCCAGAATTGCAATAACCTGATACAGGCTCAAAACCCCATGGCGTACCTGTTATTGGGTCATAGCTATACTGTTCTCTATATGCAGTTTCTACTGGATGCACAATTAAAGTATCACCCGGCGCCGTAACTTCGGCACCAACCATAAAGGTATAGCCATCAAGATAATTATGCCCGCTTCCTGCTGGCCACTCGCAAGTAGGATAAAATGCCCATTTACCTATTTCAAGATCATTATAGAAAAGTGTGTTTATTTTATTTCCGAGCATAGTGCCTTGTCGTCTATTGTTATAGTTTCCAAGGTTATCATCTCTAAAGCGCTGAATGCTGTCCGGTACCTGCGCAAGCAATACTGTAGTGAAGAGAAGCGCCGTTAATAATGTTCGACTAATCATTTGTCCTCCGCTGAATTTACTAATACTATGGTTTACCTTTTAAAATCAATTAATTAATTTACATGATTAATACTCGTGAGCTGATCAAACGTGTCATTCCCGGATTCATAAATGCATACCCTAATCATACCTTTTCAAACCTTAGGGCAAAATTAAATAGAATTTATATGAATAAACAGCAACGCGGAAATATTTTTATTAGTTGCTCAGACAGAGAATTAGGCTAAATATATTTCTTAGCTTCTTCGCGGACTTTTTGTAATATGCTTGTAAGACCCATATTTTTCCTCATCGATAAGCTCTCGCTGAATATCTTAGTAATAATATCATCTGGAATATTCCGGATCAGCGCTGGAGGTTCTCCGTTTAGCGTCAGCTGAAGAATTACAACGAAGGCTCTTGCAGATAAGCCCTGCGGGTTTTCAACTGCGAAGTGAAAATTTATTTTGTTTGATGGATCAAGCGTTGACCACACGTATGCGTTCGACTCGCACATCAAAGCTTTATGATCTTCCGGGTAAGGCGGCGCGGCTATTTCCTCCGGCACGACTTTGTACTTTGATGCGAAGTCAATAAGCATCTCGATTCGATCCTGCTCCGGCAATGACAATAAAGTCTCAGCAATATCTTTGAGCTTTTGCGGATATTCGTTCATCATGAGTCGATTAGAATTTGGTTTTAAATTGAAATGCTAAACTTCTTTTGCAGCTTTTTCATTTTTCTTCGGGCTGCCGTACAGTGATGTTATAATAAATCCAAGCAGCAAGCCGATAAAAAAGGTAATCGACATCAATACAATCGTCGACATCTGGAATTTCCAGAGAAATGCATTTACCGGAATTACATTTGTATTTTGCGAAACGAAAATCGTAAATAGAACAACCAGAAGCATGATCAATATAATTCTAAATTTCATAACGTCTCATAGTTATTTCAAATGAAAATTAAATTACCACTCGTTCAACATATTCACCGAATATCTCTCGCATAGTGTTGCATATTTCTCCAACGCTTGCGTAAGCCTTCACGGCTTCCAGGATATACGGCATAAGGTTATCGGTGCATGAGGCGGCGCGTTTTAAATTTGCCAGAGCGAGATTAACGTCGTTATTATTTCTTTCACCGCGGACTTTTCTTAAAAAATTAATTTGTTCTTCCTGAGTTTTTATATCAATCTTCAGTAGATCGGGCTTTTGATTTTCTTCAACTTGAAATTTATTAACGCCTACAACTATTCTCTCACCGCTTTCTATTTTCTTTTCGAACTCGTAAGCAGCTTTTTGAATTTCAGATTGGACGTAGCCTGATTCAATCGCCGCAATCATTCCGCCGAGAGAATCAATTTTATTAATATAAGCTTCCGCCTCCTCTTCGATCTTATCAGTAAGAGATTCGATAAAGAATGAACCGGCTAACGGATCGATTGTATTGGTAACTCCGCTTTCGTACGCGACAATTTGCTGTGTGCGAAGCGCGGTCATCGCAGACGCTTCGGTCGGCAGAGCAAGCGCTTCATCTTTACCGTTTGTATGAAGACTTTGGGCTCCTCCCAAAACAGCGGCGAGAGTTTGGATCGTTACTCGGCTTATGTTATTATCGATCTGCTGGGCAGTTAATGCAGAGCCGGCAGTCTGGCTGTGGAAACGAAGCATTAAAGATTTTTGTTCTTCAGCTTTAAATCTTTCTTTCATTATTTTTGCCCAAAGCCTGCGCGCTGCTCTAAACTTGGCGATCTCTTCAAACAAATCGATATGAGAGTTAAAGAAGAAAGAAAGCTGTCCGGCAAAATCGTCAACGTTAAGACCGGCAGATAAAGCCGCTTCAACATAAGCGATTCCGTTTGCTAGAGTAAACCCCGCTTCCTGCGCGGCTGTCGACCCTGCTTCGCGAATATGATAACCGGAAATAGAAATTGTATTCCACTTCGGAACTTCGTCCGCACAATACTTAAAGATATCAGTCACTAATCTCATCGATGCTTTAGGCGGAAAAATATAAGTACCGCGTGCGATATATTCTTTCAAAATATCATTCTGAATCGTTCCGCTGATTTTATTTTTAGGGACGCCTTGTTTTTCGGCAACTGCTATATACATCGCAAGCAAAACAGATGCAGATGCGTTGATGGTCATCGAGGTAGAAATTTTATCGAGAGGAATTTGATCGAAAAGAATTTCCATATCGGCAAGAGTATCAATTGCAACGCCGACGCGTCCCACTTCTCCAAATGCAGCAGGATCATCGCTGTCATATCCAATTTGGGTAGGAAGATCAAAAGCGACAGAAAGACCGGAAGTTCCGTGAGAAAGCAAATATTTATAGCGGTTGTTTGATTCTTTAGCGGAGCCGAAGCCGGCATACTGGCGCATAGTCCAGAGCTTTCCTCTATACATTGTCGGTTGAATGCCGCGCGTAAAAGGATACTCGCCAGGAAAGCCGAGCTTTGTCAGGTAATCTTTTTCGTTTGAATAATTTTCATAATAAAGAGGTTCGATATTTTCAAACGAAATTGTAGAAAAAACTTTTTGCCGCTCGGGATATTTATTGATGAAGCTGTAATAAGTATTTTTTTCCCAATTCTCATAAGCTTTTTGGGCTTTGTTTTTCAAATCTTCCATGCCGGTCATAAAGCATTTCCAACTTAGATGTAGTATTGTTATGAATTATTTATTTTAGCGGTAGAAGCGAGAGCGTTTAATATATCTGACTTGGTAAAAGGCTTAATTAAAAACTTCTCGGCGCCTGCTTTGTTAAACTGCTGGATTTTTTCTTCGTCGAACTCATTCGATAAAATTATAACCGGGCGTTCAAGCGAATCAATCTTCTTAATGTGCCTGCAAAGTCTGATCGATTGATCCCACTGGTTTCCTTCGACATCGAAAACAATATATTCAAAATCAGTTCTTTCGATGAAATCAAGTTTAAACTCGTTCAAGCCGAAGACCTCAATCTGATATTTATTTTTTAAATATGCGTTAAGTAGATTCGACGATTCATTTCTGTTGTCTATCATTAGAATTTTTTTCAAAGTTCGCTGAAGCAGCTTTTCTTTTGGAGTTCCCTTCTGCAAATTAGTGGAAAGAGGAAGAGTGAAGGTAAAAGTAGACCCGACGCCTTTAATGCTGTCCACCAGCAACGATCCTCCCATTTTTTCGATGTATCTTTTCGCGAGAGCAAGCCCGAGTCCGTTGCCTTCGTAGTTGCGACCGATATTTAAATCTTCCTGGCTGAACGGGCGGAAGAGGTGGTCAAGATATTCGGTAGAGATACCAACGCCGGAATCTTTTACTCTGCACACGGCTAATTCTCTTTCATTAAGAATGCTTGTTTCAATTTCAATAAAACCTTGCTTAGTAAATTTTATAGCATTGTTTAATAGATTGCTTATCGAGTTTTCAAGGTTCTGGGCATCGGCATAAACTTTTATTCCGCCCGGATGAAATTTAGTTTTAAGCTCCAAGTTCTTATCAACTGCATTTTGTTTATTAAGTTCAACGCAGCGGTTAATAATTTTTTCAAGATCAACATTTTCAAAGTTAAGCGTAAAATGTCCGGCTTCAATCTGAGCGAACTCAAGCATTTGAGTAATACTGTTGTGAAGCCTCTGTGTGCCGCTGTAAAGGTTATCGAGATAAACCTGGTCTTCCGGATTTATTTTATCACGCAGGCTGTCTTTAATAATAGAAGAGTAACCTAGAATAATATTAAGCGGTGTGCGAAGCTCGTGGGAGAGAACCGTAAGAAAAGTATTCTTCAATCTTTCGGCTTCCTTGTTGCCGTCTCTTGCCTTTTTAACTTCGGCTTCAGTAAGAATTATTTCCGTTTGATCTTCATGGAAAAGAACAACAAAGTTTTTTTCCTCAAAGGCAATATGAAATATTTTTGTTCTAAAAATTGGAAGAGTAATATCACGGCTTTTTAATAGCGAATCGGCGTAGTTATCAACGAACCTGAAATCTTTATTTTCAAATGTTTTTAAAATAGCCGCGTGAACTCCGCTTCGCTTAAGCTCGGAGTCGTTAAAAATTTTATAAGCGTTAACTTCCGAAAGGTTATAACCCCACTGAAAATTAAACGCCTGGTTAACATAAACTATTTTGCCTTCTTCGTTAATGATTTCAACCGGGAACGGAATGTAATCGTAAAGAAGTCTGAAATATTTAGATATGGTTTCAGTCATAATTTTTTAACTTATAGGCAATGAAAATTGTACTACAGCGCCTTCAGGTACATCTAAGATTTTAATTTGACCGTTATGTCTATCGATTATGCTTTTGCAGAGATAGAGACCGTAGCTTGTTTTCTTTGCAGATATTACTTCATAAAAGGGGTTTACAATATCCGGCGGGAATCCGGGACCGTCGTCTTTAACTTCAACGTAAATATTGTTGCTGTTATAATAGGATTTGACTGTGATGGTTGCGTCGCTTCTTGCCTCGGCTGAGTTATTAAATAGATGCACAAGCAAATGCTGAATCTGCTCTGAGTCGTAGTTGCAATCAGGCAGAGGATTAAATTCAGTTTTAAAGACAACGCTGAAGAATTTTTTCATCGGCGAAATATATTTGATAACCGATTGGATCGTTCTATTCAAATCGCCGCTGTCTTTATTTAAATTCATAATAGAAGTTTCAAGAAGCACCTGTGCGTATTTCTGAATGTTTCTAATGCTGTCTATTGCAACTTTACATTTGAGATTCAAGCGATCAAGTAAAATCGGATCAAAATTTCTCGGGTTTGCTTCGTAATCTTTTTGAGCTTTTTCAATTGTCCTCATCAGGCTTTCATTTTCCAGCAAAGCGAGATGAACAAGACCTTGCAGCGATTTTCCAATCTCAGAATCTATACTGGACTTTAAAGCTTTCCTTTCAGATTGAATAAGTTGAATGTTCGCTTCATTAAGCGCGTTGTAAGCATTAATCTGTCCGTTATAAAGCTGTGCATTGCGGATTGCCGTAGCAGCCTGCCCGGCAAGAATTTCAAAAGTATCGGTTAGTTCTTTTATTTTTATCTTATGAAGATTCTTGCTGTCGACATAAATTACTCCTATCTTTTTATCGTCGCAGATAAGCGGCGAACACAGAATAGTTTGCAGCTCAAGCCGGAGAATACTTTTGCTCGGATCAAAGTTCGTATCGCTTTGCGCACCTTCAATAAATTTTGACTGGCCTGTACGGAAGACATCGTCGACAACAGTGGTGCTGATGTTAAAAGAAGTTTCAGGAAGAGCATTCCCTTCCGAATCAAGACCGAGTTTATATTCCAGTTTTCCCAAAGGATTTCTCAGAACAATAAACCCTCTGTCGGAATTAGTAAGCTTTACCGAATGCCGCAGAACAAGGTCAAGAACATCTTCAAGAATTAAAGTGCGGTTTATAATTTTTACAATATCAAGAATAGCTTCAAGATTTTTCAACTTAACGGACGGCTCATCAAAAGCCATTCTGCCTGTAGTTGAAGAATCTATGTTTTTCTTGAATTCAGAAAATTTCATTAATTATTACCGTAAATTGTTTTTCTGTTTGAAGCTAATATAATGCTTTACCGATAAATTAAAAATAACATCTTTGTTATTTATAATTAAACGAATGCAAGAGCTAATCGGAAAAGATAAAAAAGCAGAGAATTAATTTTCAGGCTGATTGTTTTTTATCAGCTGTTGAATTTTAGATGTCATCAATGCGTTATTTATTTTTTTATAATAGAGAAGTGACCTCTTCCAGTTATCGAGCGCCTTTGTTAAGTTTTTCATTTCAAGATAGAGAAATCCAAGCTCAAAATAAGTTTCAGCCTGGTTCATTTTATTATCAAGCTCAATATTGATTTTCAAGCTCTTTCTGAAATATTTTTCAGCGACCGAATAATTTTTCTGATCGCGCTGAATTATTCCTTTTATTTTATTCAACTCTGCTATTGAAAGTCTATCATTTATCTTTTCGCAAATAGTCATAGATTTTTCCACAAAAGCGTTTGCAAAGATATAATCTTTTCGAAGAGCATAAATATAAGATTTGCCTAAATAGGAAATGGCTAATGTTGGAAGAAACTCTGCTTTGTTGTATACGGAAATACTGATGTCAAATTCGTTCAATGCGGAAACATAATCTCCTTTGTTTATAAAGAAAATGCCGAGATTATTTCGCAGCTCGCCGATTCTCCTGTTGTCGTTGAAGCGTTCAAATTTAGTTAATGCACGCTTGTAATAAATCAGCGCGTCATCGAGAAGTCCCTGGATGCTATTAATAATACCGAGATTAATCTCGACTGTTCCGATTAGATTAAAATCGGTTTTGGCATCCAGATATGAAAGGCTTTTTTCAAAGTGAAGCTTGGTCTTTTTTATCTCGCTTTTATCGCCGTAAATTGTTCCCAAAAGGTTTTCACATCTTGAGCATCCTTTATAGTCCTTCTCCTTCTCAAAAATTTTCTTAGCTCGTTTCGTATAATTAATACTTTCTTTCCATTTAGCTTGTCGGCTGAAAATATCTCCCAGGATTAAAAAGGAATACGCCCTTAGGTTTTCCAACTCATTTTTTCTTGCCGTGATCTTCATGATGCGGTAATAAATTTTCACAGCATATTCAAACTCGCCCTGAGCGATCAGATCTTCGCCGAAATAAAAAAGAAACTCCGCTTGTTTTTGCTTCGTAAATTTTAATTGGGCGTAATTAACAAGAAGATCAACTTGCGATTCTCCGTTTGCTTTGAAAGACCGCTGCTTATCCTGTTTTTTTGTCGTTCGATAAATGGAACCGGCAGATAAAACTTGCTTTAACTCAGAAATTTCTTCCTCGTCAAAAAAACTTTTAAGGGCATTATCCAATATTTTAGTTTTTAAAAACATAATTACAATAAATTTTGAAGCAGCTTAAAAGATAAAAACCAATCCCATGAATTTTCCTTACCGATCCAGGCTTCGGCTGCGCCGATTGAGAAAGTGGACTCAAGATTGAACCAATGTTTAAATACAAAATTAATTTGACCGCCTGCATCACTCCATGTTTTAAGCTGGACGTTCTTACTAAATATATTCTCTGTATATACAGACATATCGATATAATTTAGAAAATGTTCGCCGACTCCAATATTATCGAATCTTAGCGGCGGAAAATTTTCTTCAAGTAAAATTTTTACAAAGCCGTCGCTAAGCAGGCTGTAAATCGGTATCCCGGGAAATCTAAAAACATCGCGGTATTGTTTTACATCCACATCTTCAAGAGGTCGATTTCCGAATCCTCCGAAATAAAAATGAGCTTGAGCAAGACTATCATTTTTATTTACATAACCTCCGGAAATTTTAAAATGAAAAATATTATGCGGAATAATAAAAGTGGAATAATTATCCCACTCCGCATAAGCAAGCTCGGCAAGCTGAATTTTGTTTTGCGAAGCTCCGTAGCCCAAAGCAGTGAAGTTGAATTCGTTGCCTTCTTCAAAATCAACGCTGCCGATGCTACGGCGAAGATTTTTAGAATTCAAGTTTGTCTGCACAATTGCAAAATCTGATTGCGAAACTTTTATCAGGTTATCGTTAATCGACTTTATGCCGCTGTAGTAATCGATTTGAGTTTTTTGTTTTATCTTCAAAGGATTATCATAAACCCAGTAGTAATTATCGGCAAGAGTTATTTTAGTTCCGATCATCCCCCTTTTCCTAGCGTTGAATAAGTCGTAAAAATCCGACGCATTATAATCCAAATCAAATTCAATTTCTTTTTTAAATTCATACTTTCCGCGAAAATGAAACTTGGGCAACCCTGAATTATCTTTAAATGGAGAATAACCAAATTCCATAGTCAAATTATGATAATAAATAGGATCAGCAATATGAGTATAAAAACCCAATACCTTTTCTGATTGAAAACCGGAAATAACAGGGACAAAAGTTTGAATCTTCAAATCGGAAACGCCATTATATCCTTTTTCTCTTAATGCACCCGATGAATCATTTTCTGTAGAATCTGTCTTCAGCAGATAGTTTGCAAGCGAAGGATATTTATTTATTATTTGTTCGCCGAAATAATTTATTGCAGGTAATTGTTCAACAGGCTTGCTTGGAATAATTACAGGCTGAAATCCTTCCGTGTTAAATTGAAAAGCAAACAAAGAATCTTCATTCAGCCAAATAGGTCTGAACAATCCAGTCAGAGTGTTCGATAAAACTTCGGTACTTGAGTCTGTTAAATCATATCGATAAATATTTGCGACGCCGTTGGTATATGCGTCCCAGTAAATAAATTTACCATCTCGGCTCCACGATGGATTTTCCGGCGAGCCTTTATCGCTTATGGTCTTAAATTTAAATTTATCATTAGCTTCCAAACTGTCGCAGTTAACAAGAACAAGCGCCTGCACACCGCTTGCACGATGCAATACAGCAGCAAGATATTTTCCGGAAGGACTTACAGAAAGATTAAATAAATTATCTCCTTCATTAAAATTTATCAGCGCTTCCAATTTTTTATAAGGATAGGAAGAATACATCAACGAAGATCTTCCGGCATCATGCTGAACTCCCCATAATTCATGAGTCTCTCTTGAGACTGTAATATCACCGGTGCGGTAATCTTTAAACAATTCTTTCTTATCGCCGCTTTTTAAATCTATAACCCAGATATCTCTGTACAATTCATTATTGTTTGTCGTGTAAAAAAACAAATCAAGGCTGTCATCCAGTGCGACCGAAGAAACCTGCAGAAGACTTGGAGTAGGCAATGTGCTAATATCATTTGAAACGGAATTATATAAATCCAGGCTTTGTATTGAAGCCAAATGACCGGGCATGTTATAGCCGAAATATATTTTGCCGTCATGCGAATTTAAAAATGGCTCGGTAACCCAGCCAAACTTTTCTGCTAAAACTTTTTTTACCGGAGTAACCGGTGCAGATTCTATCTTCTCCAAATTCTTTTCCTGGAACTCTTTTTCTTCGATAATAAAACTTTGCCATTCTTTGTCTAAGCTATTATCGAAATATTCTTTCCATATTTTATCGGCTTCGCTCTTAAACGTTTTTTTGAACTTTGAAGTGTAGCTGTCGTAAAAATCCGAAGTCTCTGTATTAAACCAGGAAATTACTTTGTCGGGTCCATATTTTAACGTCAAATAAGCAATAAATCTCTCTCCATAAAGATAGTAGATAGTTCCCAGCAGAAAAGAGGTTTCAGACAAATTCTCGAGATCATGAGGCGATGGAAAATAATTTCTTTCCAAAATAAGTGCTCTAAAATACATTTCATCAAAGCTGCCGAGGATTCTGCCGAACCCGCCGTTGAACCAAGTTTCCCAAAAGACCGCGATCGATTCCTGATGCCAGCGAGGCGTATAACGATTATAATTCGTAAGAAAGCTGTAAAGAATTGTCAATGGATTAATTTGTTCAGGCTCTACTTTGCCAAACGCCGATCTAAAAAATTTCTCAACACCTGAAGCTTTATCATTAACAACAATATGCACCAGTTCATGGCTTAACGTCCATTGAATTTCATCATTATAAAGGAGGTTTTCATAACCGGTTTCAAACGGCTCTATTTCAAGTTGAATTTCATTTCGTGGAAGAGTAGTCGCGGCTCCGTAACCATAATCTGAAAAATCGTATGCGATTATTACTATCTTATGTGAAGGCGAATAACTAAATATTTTCATCAACGGCGTTAAAGCGTTTTCCGCCGAAAATAAAATGTGAGGAGCTAAGTATGAATACGAATCTTTGTAGATTAATTTGAAATGAGTACTTTCCACTTCGCACCATTTTGACTGAGCGTATGCAAACGCATTTAAGAAAAAAAATAAAACTAAAAATTGTATCCCCACCTTTTTACAAAGATTATAAAAAAAAAGCGGGAAAATTTTAGTCAAAACACTTCTCATTCAAATGTAAATTACAGGCAGAATTAATTTGCAAGTTTAAATTTACAAATCCTTTTTTATTTTTATAAACTTTATCCTACGTTATTCGTTCAAGAAATATTAATCGCTAATCATAGCGGTTAATTTGTAATTCTTGGCAGTGCCTTATAAACTTTGTGCTAACTTCCACAGCTATTGTTATAGAAAGTTATTTGGTAAGGTCCGCTGTTATTGGCTACTTCTTTTACATACAAAAAGCCAACCGCTATGCCATGCACGTATATTGGCAATTTGCATTTTATAATGCTAACAAAATATACACAAGAGTAATTGTTACATACTTCAATTGGTAATAATTATATATTTGTAAAGTTTCTTTACATGAATAAATCTAAATTATTTTTCAAATTTAACGGCACATCGTAATATAAACACAAATTAATTTTACTTTTTCATATTATTGCTGTTAGATTGATTCATAAGCTCCTGCAACGACCGCTGAAGATTATCCAATTCATTTGCAGCTTCATTAAATTTTTTATCGCCGATGAACTTGAGATAATTATTAAAAGCATCATTTGCAGATTTTATTTGATCTGCAATTCCAGACGCCGATTTTTTATTGGCTTGAGTTTGCACAGCAACATTTGAACTGCCTGAGGTCTTTGCAAATAATCCGCTAAGCGCATCGTCGAAATTTTTTGCGTAACTCATATTTTCGCCGTGCATAACTACAACAAGTCTAAGCTCAGGATAAGCTGCTGTTTGTGCTTGCAGATAAATCGGTTCGACATAAAAAAGAGTATTGTTAACCGGGATAGCCAAGACATTGCCCCGGATTACATTCGACCCATGTTGATCCCACAAAGTGAGCTGTCCCGACAAATAACTGTCCTGATCTATTTTCGTATCAACTTGCTGGGGACCGAGAACGGTTTTATCCTTTGGGAACTGATATGCGAGGAACCGCCCGTAATTTCCCGGGTCGCACATTCCGGCTATCCATCCAATTAAAACCTGTCTATTCTTTGGCGTAAACGGAAGCATCAAAACATACTGCTGCTTTTCGGATCCAGGCTTCTGCCACATAATATAATAGGGCTCTACCGGCTGCACCTGGCTGTAATATTTCGCTGTTGCTCTTACCCAAAGGTCTTCCTGGTTATAGAATACCGTTGGATCGGTCATGTGATATTTCTCGTAAACAATTCCTTGAGTCAGCAGCATGTCAATCGGATATCTAATATGAGCAAGCAAATCTTTTGGCATTTCACTTTCCGGTTTGAAAAGTTCAGGAAAAATTTTGCTCCAAACTTTAATAATGGGGTCATTCTTATCCATGATATAGAAATTAACCGACCCGTCGTAAGCGTTAACAACAACTTTTACAGAGTTGCGGATGTAATTAATCCCGTCAAGGTAATCGCTGAACTGAGTTGAAAGAGTTTGAGTTTCGCTGCCTTCTTTATATTGAATATTTTCTGTTGCTGAAAACGGCTGACTGCAAGGATAATAACTCGACGTTGTATAGGCATCTATCATCCAGTATAATTTCCCATCGGCAAGCACTACATACGCGTCTTTATCAAAATGAAGGAAAGGGGCAAGCAGTTTTACGCGCTCTTCAATCTGGCGGTGAAACATTATTCTGCTTTGCGAAGTAGGATAATCCGAGAATAAAAAATTTGTTCCGTCGTATTTCCACCCGTATAAAAATTTTCTCCAGAAATTTGAAAGTCTCACTCCTCCCTTGCCGGAATATTTTGTATAAACGTTATCTTCACCGCTGGGATAATCAAATTCTTTTTCTTTTGTATTAACTACAACAGGTGAGTTGGTTAATTCGCCAAAATAAATCTGCGGCTGGCTAACTTGCAAAGACGAATCTTCGCTTACAGGCGGAATATCTTTTATTAAAAGATGCGGCAAGCCTTGAGGTGTGAATTCGTTTACAGCAGCCATGGTCAAGCCGTAGCCGTGTGTGTATTGAAATCTTTTATTAACAAAAGTTTGGCTTTGCGCTGGAAGATTATCAAGATTAATTTCTCGAGCTGAGACCATAACCTGTCTCCGCTGACCGTTAATATTATAGCGGTCTACATCAACATCTGAAAATTCATAATAAAGCCTAATGGTTTGAAACTGCTTATAGACAGCATCTAATGCTCTCCAGTCCCACAAGCGAATATTATTAAAAATATTTGGATATTGGTTTATAGTCTCTTGAGTAAAATCTCCGCTCATAGGATATTGCTGCTCTTCAACTCTATTAAGACCAAATCCATAACGGGTAAATTTTATATTATTTGAAATATAAGGACGTTCAAAAGTTATTTCATTTGGCTTTACAAAGAAAGTTTCAAAAGCAGCAGGCAAAACAGTAAAAGCCGCAAACCAAATAATTATTATAACCGCTGCCGAGCTTAATAAAACGAGAATATGAGAACGCTCAGGTGAAATATGAAATTTTTTGAAAAAGAAATTTTGAATCTTATTTCTTAAAAAAGGAATTATCAGGCTTATGCCGATAAGCAGCATCAATATTATAACTACAACATATGCGGGAAGGAGAATATTTACGTCAGTCCAACTTGGACCGGCAACGACGCCTGCAGTTGAGTACATCAAATGATAACGACTTAAAAATTTTCCCATAGTTAAGATGAAAATAAATACAGCGCTGTTCAAATACAGCGGGAAGTAAAATCTTTCAGTATTTATTTCATATGCTTTCGGAATGTATAGAATAAATCTGTTCTCGCTAAAGCGAATGAAAGAGGAAACGAACGATACAAATAATGCGACGAGAGAAAGTAAAAATAAAAGGACCAACAAATTGTCGTAAAAGGGTAAAGAAAAAAGATAGAAGCCGACATCTTTACCGAGGACAGGATCTTTAATACCAGTAGAAACTTTATTTAAATATTCAAGAATTACATCCCAGTTTGTATAGCCCCAAATTCCGCCGATTATGATTCCAGAAAGTCTGGTAATTCTGTGAAGCGCTTTATGTTCTTTCTGAATAGGAAGAGTTAATAAATATATTACAAGCAGTCCGAAAGCCGCTCCAGCAGCGGCTAAACCTGCACTCGAATTTACAATTGTCCAGAATCTGCTGCCATAACCTAAATTAACATACCACAGTTCTTCTCCCCAAAAATCCATAAACCAGAAGAAAAGAATTGTTAGCGCTCCCAGGATAATCCCAAGGGTCATTTTAAGGTTCTGGCGCTTTTGCGACCCCGAAGCAAATAAAAAGAATGCAATCCCTAATAAAAAAAACATCAAAGCATAATACATTTATTTTTCCTTCTGTCTCTAATGAAAAAGAAAATAGCAAATGAGAAAATTACTCGTATAAAAATAACTTTGTAAAATTATGAATGTAATATAATAAAAACAGGCAATGAGTTTTAAGATATGAGATAAATTGCTTTTTACATAATATTGAATATAGGTGTTATCATATAAGACTTAAGATGACTCTTCTATTTTTTCAAAAGACAGGATTATTTTAGTTCCCTTATTTTTTTCGCTTTCAATATGAAAATCGCCTTTCATTAGTCTTGTTAACTGGTAGGCAATGGTAAGTCCTAAGCCGGCACCTTCGTAGCTTCGAATGTATGCGTCTTCCGCCTGAACGAATGGTTCAATAAGTTTTTTCAAATCTTTTTCTTCGATACCTTTCCCAGTATCAGCAATAATGATGTTTACTTTTTCTCCTTTAAGAGCTGAACTTAATGTAATGCTTCCTTCATCGGTATATTTTATTGCGTTGTCAACTAAAGATTCAACAATTTTTTCAAATTTAATCCAGTCTGTTTTTATACTTAATTCTATTGTTTCTGTATCAAGAATAAAATTAAGATTTTTCTTTTCAGCTTCGGCATGTTTTTTCCCGTATATTGATTCGAGCACCTCGTTGCAATTCAGAGTAACCAAATCGAGTTCCACTTCGCCGGAATAAATTTGAGATACTTCGACAATGTTATTGAAAAGATTTAGTACGCGCGCCAGTACATCTTTGAACGATCCGATCAAATCTACCAATGCTTCTTGTTCGTTGTGCTGAAGGTATTCGTCAATTATTTCGGAATAGCCGACTATTGCGTTGAAAGGCGTTCGAATTTCATGCGACATATTCTCTAAAAATGCCGTCTTCATTTTGTTCAAACTATTTTCTTTCTCGTATGCACGCTTTAATTGTTCTTGATACAACATTTGATCCGTAATGTCCTGCATTGCGACAATATAAATGGATTCTTTTTCAAGCGTATCGTTTATCAAAGAAATTTTAACACTGTATTGACTTTTTTCAGGGCTAATAAAATTAAATTCAACGTTAGAAGTATTTCCAAAATCAAATTGTCGTATCTCGTTTATAATTTGATTGAACAGGCTGCCGTCAAGTACTTCCTCAAGATTCTTCTTTAGCGCAGATATTTTATTTATCGAAAATATATTGCAAAAATTTTCGTTAGCATTTTCAAATAAATATTGTCCTTCTTTCTTCTTGAAAATAAAAAGCAGATCGGAAATATTATTTATAATAGACTTTAAACGTCTTTCTGACTTCTTGATGAAAAGGTTTTTTAGAATATAGTTTGTAATGTCATTCGCAGTTAAAATAAAATTAAGGTTATCGTTTCCTTCAAGAAAAATCGGATTTAGCTTTAACTCTTCGTATAACGTATTTCCGTTTTCATCGCTGCAAGAAATAATTTTGGTCCAGATATTTACTTTGCTGATAGCTTCTTCAAGATTCTTCTTCTCTTCATTAGTAAGATAGAAAGAAAGCACATCAACTACGGATTGATTATATATAATTTCAATTGCCTTATTCAAAATTTTTTCAAAGGAAGTAGTTGAATAAGTAACAACGCCGAAGGCGTTAGTAATAATTACAGGAACACCTCCGTATTCAAGTGCGTTGTGAAGATCATTTATTTTTCCCTCAAGCTGGTTTTTTTCTTTTAACGATTTAAAGACTAAAACAAAATATTCAATATCGCGGATAAAAATTCTTTCAGCCTGAACGCTAAAATCGCTGTAGTCAAGATTGTGTTCGGGTGAATAAAAAAGATCAAACTGCATATTGTTATAGTTGCTGCCTGCCAATAATAACAGCATGTTCCGCAAGTCCGGCTCGGAATTTAGATCAAAAAATTTATGGTTGTGGTAATATTTAAATATTTTCAGGAAAGAACTATTTGAAAAAATTATGCGGCATGCGGCATCGACAATAATAAGCGGATTGCTTTCAGCCATTTGATAAAGGTTCTCGAATTCTGAAATCGAGATGTAACTTTTTGGCTCTGTATTGCTGTTATCGTTTAATTCATTCAAGATTGGTAACGCTTATTTTTTTTATTACAAGAAAATCACTGGAATTAGTTCTGTCTTTATCCCTGCTGACAATTTTAAAGTTCGCAAGCTTGTCAAGAAAAATAAAAATTTGATTATTCAACATGCTGAATTCTTTAATTATGCCGTTGATAATATCATTTACAAAGTTTTCAAGAACGAACTGGTCTTTAAATGTTATATCGCCGCCAATTCCAGAGTCCTGAACTCTTTGAAATAGTAAGTTCAGCGATGATAAATTTACTATCAGCGGCTCTTGGCTGTAATTAATTTTTCCAACTTTCGAGGAAATATTGCTGATTATTTTCTTCCTGATTTTATTTTTCTCAAACTCTTTAATAACCAGGTAATCAAGAACTTCCATGCTGCTGAAGTCTGCCAGGCTGACTGTTATCTGGAATTCTATGTTAGAAAGAATAAAGTCAAGATATAGCTTTTCGTTCGCAACATGTTTAAAATCTTTAAGCCTCCAATTAATTTGACTTACAAATTTTAATGACGGTGAAAAATCCACCGAATCATGAAAATCCATCCGGCGGGCAAAATTAATATTTAAATAATTGCCCGTTCCTGCCGTCTTGGAAGCCTTTTTATAATCACTTCCTGCCGATATGTTATCAATTTTATTTAGCATGCCCGTTTCCTCATGCTATAATCGAAGAAAAGAAAAAAAAATTGAGGGCTTTATTCCAGCTTCAGCATTTTATTTTCAGAGGTATAGTCAATAATTTCGGGATTTTGCAGGTGAGTTAAGTCATTTATTAAAATTTTTATTCTTTCAATAGATTGAGCAATAATTTGAAAATCTTCGGCAAAAGCGTTTTTATTTTTGGCATTCATCTCATCTTCAATGTTTTTAATGGACACTACCAAACTGCTTAACGGGTTATTTATTTTATGCCCGATCGTACATGCCATTTCAATCAATGCTTTGCTGTGCTCAATTTTCTTCAGCTCATTTTGAAGATTATGGATCCTCATCCCCGACCTAATTCTTGCAAGAAGTTCCTGGTTTTGAACCGGCTTCACAAGAAAGTCATCGGCGCCAAGGTCCAGTCCGGCAACTCTATCTTTCAGCGAAGCTCTCGCGGTTAAAATTATAAAATAGACGTGTTTAAATCTTTCATCTTTTTTTATGTGGTTGCAAAGTTCTATGCCGCTCATAAAAGGCATTGTCCAGTCGGCGATTATAACATCGGGAATAACTTCCTGTTCAAGAAGCTTTAATGCTTCCTGACCGTTCGTAGCAGTATAAACTTCAAAATCATTTTTTGAAAGAAGTTTATCCAGAATAAAAAGAGTATCCTTATCGTCTTCAACTATTAATATTTTGTTTTTCAATTTTTAATCTGCTCTTTAATAATGTTGATAAATAAATTGAAGTCAGTAATAGGCTTCGTAATTATTTTATCCGCTAAGTTTTCTTTAATAAAACTTTCTTCTTTTATTTTGCCGGAATATGCAGTTACAATTATTATAGGAATACTATTAAATCTCGGATTGCACTTAATATACTTTGAAAATTTAACACCGTCCATTTTTTGATCATCAAGATAAGTGTTCTTAAGACTAATGTCCATAATAATCAAATCAACATCCGTATCTCCAAGTAATTTCATAATCTCATTGCCGTCTTCCAAAATATAAAGATTGTAGCCGGCTTTCTTTAAAATATATTTATACAAAGTTATTGTAATGGGATCGTCTTCAATAATAAGAATACTTTTCATTCGTTGCTGTCTAAGTATTTAATAATAATGCTTATTCTTCTGTTTACAAAACTAAACGGATCTTTCGGGTCCCGCAGTTCTCTATCGGCGTAACCTCGAACTTGAAAAATATGGCTGTCCGGCAGGCTTCCCGACGTCAGCGCACGTCTCGCCGAGTTTGCTCTATCTGCGCTTAATTCAAAATTTGTATAACCGTTTGAGCCGCCTGAATAAGGGCGGGCGTCTGTATGCCCTTCTATGATAATTTTATTCGGCAGTTTTGCTAACTCGTCTCCAATCTTCTTAAGAAGTTCTTCTGCTTCTTTTGTAAGCTTTGCAGTGCCGATTTCGAAAAACAAATTTTTAGCAGCTTCTACCAGTTCTATTCTCAAGCCTTCTTTTACAAATTCAATTTTAATCTGCCCCATTAAGTTACTAAACTTTGAATCTCTTGATAAGTCACCAATTATTTCATCACCCATTTTCTTCAGCATTTCCATTTCTTTAGCGCGCGCTTCTTGAATCGAGATATCATTTGTTTTTACCAGCGAAGGAATTTCGCCCTGTAAAATATTCTGTCCTTTATTTGAAAAGCCGATAGGATTTTTAAAATAATTCGCAACTAATTTCCTAACGTCCTGGTCCTGACTCAAAACCCAAAGAACAATGAACAAAGCCATCATCGCAGTTACAAAATCTGCATACGCTACTTTCCATGCACCGCCATGATGCCCACCATGGTTTTTTTTAATTTTCTTTACAATGCGCGGAGGAGAATCTGTTCCAAGAGACATTTTAGCTCTTTCCTCTCACATAATTTTCAAGTTCGGTAAATGTCGGTCGCTCATCTGTAAAAATAGTTCTTCGCGCTATTTCAATTGCTATAATCGGAGGATTACCTTTGGCATAAGCTACGATGCAGGCTTTTATCGTATGAAGAACTCGCAATCTTGTTTCCATATTATGTTCAATATTTGATGCAAGAGGGTTCACAAAACCGTATGCAAGCAAAACTCCTAAAAATGTTCCTACCAAAGCGGCTGCTACATGGTGCCCTACAACCTCAGCGCCTTTGTCAATAGAAGCCATTGTTACAATTATTCCAAGGACTGCTGCTACAATTCCCAGGCCTGGCAAAGAATCGCCTACACGCGATAAAGCTGCCGGCACCGGTCTTGATTCCAATTCGTTTGTTTCAATTTCGGTATCTATTAATTCTTCAAGCTCATGCGGAGGAACGCCGCCGGAAAGCATAACTTTCATCGTATCGGCGAAAAAATTCCTCGTAATATCATTATTAACAAACTTTTTATTCCCGGATAATATTTGACTTGTGCGCGGGTCTTCAATATGCTTTTCTACTGCCAAAAGCCCGTCCCTTTGAGCAACAAGAAATAATTCATTAAATGATTTTAGCAATTCTAAATAATCCTTTTTTGAATAGTTGTCCGGCTTCAAAGACTTTGGAATTTCTGCAAAAATTTTTTTAAGCAGACTCATCGGAGAAGCAATTAATAAACTCCCTACTGCTGCGCCTCCAATCGTGATTAGTTCCGCCCACTGTAAAAGCAATAAGAAATTTCCGCCGGCGATAAAAAAGCCGGTTACGATTGATAAGATTACTACAACAACTCCTACTATTACGAACATTTACTTTTCCGATTCTTTATAATTTTTTTCGATTTCTTTAACTGCTACAAAAACCTGATCGCACATTACTCTAAGTTTTTCCCAATTTAAATATTTTCCTCCGAGCTGATCCTCAATTATACTTCCAAGCAAACTGAGATTTGGGTAACCAATTGTTCCGCCTATTCCTCTTATCTCATGCATAATATTTTTTAACAACTCATGATCCGCTTCATCCAGCGCTTCCTTAATTATATTTTTTTTCTGGGGAAAGCTTGACAAAAAATAACCGCACAATTCTCTCTTAATATCCTTAACTTCTGTAGTTGAAAAAAGATTAGTCTTTTTCAATTTGTTTAAAAATTCTTCGCCTAAAACTTCCGAAACATTTTTCAGAATAATTTCTCTTTGAAGCGGCTTTGAAATAATTCTATCGGCTCCTGTTTCAATAGCAGCAACAACATTTGATCTGTTCGCATTTCCGCTGATGACTATTACGGGAATATCTTTTAAATTATCAAGCACTTTAATTACTTGCAGCATTTTTATGCCGTCGAAATTGGGCATCATAAGGTCAAGGAATATCAGCACAGGTTTATGAACTGCCGCCTTCTGAATCCCGTCTAATCCGTCGTGACTTATTAATATTTCCAGGTTGTAATTGCTGAAAAATGTTTTTAAAGTATGACAAATCAAATCAGAATCATCAACAACAAGTATGAATACTTTTTCTTCCTTATGCTTCATTATTTAATTTTCTAATATTATTCACTTTGAGCTTTGTTAAGTCGCGAGGCTTATCAATGCTCTTTTGTACGGCTTCAATCGTTTCCTGCTTAACATTTTGATAAATCTCTCCGCGAAGGATCGTAACTTTATCAGGTGCCGAAATTCCTATCTTGACCTGTCCTTCAGAGATCGAAAGCACTTTTATTGTTATATCGGAATCGATTTTTATCTCTTCATCGATTTTCCTTGTTAATATCAACATATTTTTACCGCGCCTATCCTTCTTTAAATAAGTTATAATTTACCGGATACTTTTCGCTGTCCAGTATTTTCTGGAATCCTGTTTTCGTATTCTGATTAATATAAACAGGCGCCTTTAAATTAACAGTTATTTTAATAATTTCTGAATTCATTGTTACTATGCCGAACGCTTCGCCATCATTTATCGAAGGATACTGGTCGTCAATTACTCTTATTCCGATCATTGGAAAAGCAATTTCCGGCTCTTCAACTGAATTAAGCCAATAGAAAAAATCATCGTCAACTTTGATTAACAAATAATCCTTAAGGTTTTCAAAACCGAAAATCCCGGATGGAAAATTAATTATCAGCGACTGATCGAATTCTAATTCGCCAAACTGTCTTGTATTTATTTTCATAGCTCTTATTTGTTTATTATTACAATATCTACTCTTCTATTAGTTGCCCTGCCGTCAGGCGTATCATTTGAAGCAAGCGGCTTATATTCAGAATATCCTACTATAGAAATTTTTTCAGGATTTAGTCCTTCATTCTTTATTAAATAGTAGGCAGTATTCAAAGCTCTTGCGACCGACAAATGCCAATTTGAAGGAAACTCTGTAGTGTTTATCGGTACATCATCAGTGTGTCCTTCAATTCTTATATCGTTCGGCAGTTCCTTTAATATCTGCGCCAATCTGCTTAATACCGTCGGCGATCCTCCTGTTAAATTTGCGCTGCCCGAAGAAAATAAAATATCATCAAGAATATGAATCGTTATTCCACGAGAATTCTGCTCCAGCCTTATGGAATTATTATAATTATATTTATTTATCAACTGTGTCAATTGGGATTTCAAAGTTACTTGCGGTGCCGAAACATTTTTTGTAACATTTGAATTCAACCCAATCACTTCTTTTCTGCTTCCGAAAATGTCTCCGGCTGCCGCAACAACCTTTTGATATTTGTGCGCATCAATATTAGAAATTGCATACAAAATAATAAAAAGCCCCAGCAAAAGAGTAATCAAATCTGCATACGTAATTAAGTATCTGTCTTTATCGCCGCCTTCATGAAACGGCGACTCTTCAAAGTCTAAAGAGTCATCAGCCTTAATTGTTCTTTTTGCGGGAGCAGGCTTATTAGTCTTGCTTTGACTACCGATGGAATTTCCCCGCTCTGTAAGGCTAAAATACCTTCCAGCGAGATTTCCATCATATGTTTTTCTTCCATATGACATTTTTTTAGTTTATCGCCAATTGGTAACCATAAAATATTTGCACTAAATACTCCCCAAAGCGTAGCAATAAATGCCGATGCTATATTTTTTATTAAAGAATTCGGATCTCCGCCGGCGTTTGCTAATGTCATTATCAAACCCATTACGGTACCGATTATTCCCATCGTAGGCGCATAGCCGCCCATCTTTGTGAATATAAAAATATTCGAGTAGTGCCTTTCCTGCATTGACTTTATTTCAAGCGATGCAAGAGATTGAAGCGAATCTGCATCAGTTCCGTCAATTGCATATCTTAATAATTTTTGCGGGAAGACATAATCAAGTCTCTCAATTCTTTTTTCTATCGACAGGAGACCTTCTTTCCTCGATATTATCGAAAAATCTACAAAATTATTTATCAGTCTGTGCAGATTATATTTACTAGGAAAATATGCCAGCCTTATCAAACGCAAAATATTTCTAAACTTTTCAAAACCGAAACCAATAATCACTGTCGAAAACGTTCCGCCAAAAACTATAATCAACGGAGGAATTAAAAATAGAGCGCTAAAAGTACCGCCTTCTAAAAAGAAAGCTCCGAATATTGAAAGTATTCCTAAAATTAATCCGCCAATTGTACTGAATCTTCTTATCATATGTAACTTAAAAGCGATTTATTACTTATCAGCGCAGCTAACTGATAAGTTTCCTGTAAAATGTTCTGCTGACTTTGTAAATTAACAACTGCCTTTGCAACATCAACTCCTTGAAGATTTGCTATCATAGTGTTTAACTGCGTCTGCTGATTTGTCAATAAATTTTTCGAGTTTGTTAACTGATTAGCGCTGTTGCCTGTCTTAGCAATATTATCAAGCAGCCGGTTATTAAAATCTGTAAGATCCTGGATTTGCTGTGCAGTCGGCTTTATGCCGGCTTGAAGATTATTTTTAATTGCAATCAAAGTATTAAAAACATCCATCTTCTGATTTGCAGATGAAGAAAGCGAAGACGAACCTGTCTTCTCTGTTATTGTAGTTGGATCAAATGTAAAATAAATCTTCTTGGAACCGACGTTCACCTGAATAGGAGAAGGCGATTGACCGTTTATAGTTTTCAGCGCGCCGGTAGAAGGATCAAATGAAAAAGACTTTGCAGCAGGCGGCTGCGAAAGTACCGAAGTGCCGCTGCCGTCTAAAATATCGTATGTCATACTATAAGTATCAGCGGCTGTTTTTGTATAATTTACTTTTAACGTATATTGATTTCCCGACGTATCATAAACATTAGTTTGATCAGTAACTGAACCGCCGACAGCAGTGGAAGGATCAATGTTTCCATTTTCAGTTACCATAGTTCCAAATACTTCAGAGCCGGGTGTATTTATTTGTTGAAATACATTTTGCGATGTCCTAATTATTTGAGAGCCGGACACATCAGAATTAACTCCGACATAAGAACTATCGGATGATAGACTATACGGCGCAGTTGTGTTATCGGTTCCGCCAAAAACATATTTACCGTTCGATTGTGCGTTAGCCAGACCCAGAATAGTTTGAAGTGATTGATCTATTTTATTCGCATAGTTGGTCAAATCTGTAGTACTTACCGTTGCGCTGTTAACCTGCGTCAACTGTGTTAAGTCAGTTGTTATTTCATCCTGAATGCTCTGCATTGTATTGGTTGTATCTGTAACAAATGATGAAGCAGTATCAATGTTTGATGAATAAGTATTTAATTGATCCAACTGACTGTTCCAGTTAAGCAATTCACTTATGCCGGAGGGTGAATCGGAAGGCTGTTGAATATTGTTTCCGGTTGTAATCTGCGTCTGAAGATTATTTACCTGGTTCTTAATATTATTTAGGTTATTCAGGTAATTTGTGCTTAACATTGTGTCTGAAATTCTCATAACTAAGCCACCATATTTATTATAGTATCAAGCATCTGACTTGCAATTGAAATAATTTTTGCCGACGCATCATAAGATTTTTGATATTGAATTACGTTTGACATTTCTTCATCCGTATTTACGCCTGATACTGACGATTTTTGATTTTGCAATTGATTTAAAACTAACTGATAAGATTGAGCAGAGTTCGTAGCATTTTGAGTATCGCTTCCTACCTGAGAAATAAGCTGGTTATAACTGTCGTTTAACGATACTCCGTTTGAATCTTTTTGGTTCAAAAGATTTGCAATATTTAATGCAATATTTCCGTTGCCTGATGTTCCATCGCTTGAAGCTGCTATCTTGCTGGGGTCTTGAAGAATTTGAGAATTTATAGATAGAGTTCCATTCTGGTAGCCGCTAAAAAATGATGTTCCCGTCTGCGGAGGATTATCGAGATTATAACCTGTTGCATGCTGAGCGTTCACTCCGTTCATTAAATTATTAACATAATTATCAAGAGAGCTTTGATAGCCGGCAATTGTATTGTTATACATATCGGTAAGCGCAAATAGTGAACCTCCGGTAAGAGCCCCGGTAGCAGAGCCGTCAGTAGTAGTCAAGCCCATTTTACCGTTTGTCTCAGTAACTTGCAGTTGTGTGTAATGTGCTCTGTCCACTGCAAAAATTCCGCCGATTGAAATAACCGCTGAGTTACCGGAGTCATAAGTAACATTTATATTTGCCAGCTTGCTTAAATCATCAATTACTTTATCCCGCTGGTCCATTAAATCATTCGGCTGCTGACCGCTTACCTGGCTTTGATATATTTGCACATTCAATGACTGTATTTGCTGAAGATCAGTATTAATCTGACCCACCTGCGTTTTTGCTTCAGACACAAGATCAGACTTAACTGAATTTAGTCCGTCATTAATATTTTGTATTTGTGTGCTCAAGTTTTGCGCAGCTTGAATAACATTATTCCTTAAAGAGTTTGAATCCGGAGTAACAGATAGCTGCTGCCATGCGTTAAAGAATGCTGAACTAAGGCTTGATAAACCTGAACTTGAAGGCTCTGCAAAAAGCTGCTGGACTTGATTTAAAATTGTACTGCGCTGATCATTATTAGAATACAACGCATTATTATTTCTTATCTGGCTGTCTGTCAAACTATCGCGCACGCGTTGAATATCCGATAATTGTACGCCGGTCCCGAAGATAAAATTTCCCAATTGCTGCGGCGAAGTAGACGAAAGAATAACCTGCTGCCTTGTATAGTCCGGGTTAGATGCATTTGAAATATTGTTAGACGTTACATCAAGAGCTTCTTGATAAGCCATTAAACTTTTTGTTGATATATCAAAAACTGAGCTGATACTCATTATATTTTCCTGTCAAGTATTGCGCTTTTATTCGAGCGCATAAAGATTGCAATCAATTCCTTCACAAAATTCTTAGCCTGATTAATCAATAATTTATTCTGGTTGTTTACTTTTATAATTTGATAAACCAAATTCTTCATTGACTCATGCAACTTGATCAGTTTACCAAGTTTAAACTCATTTTTAATTTTCAAAGCGTCTATAAAATCAGTAAGATTATTAGATTTTAATCTAAGCGAATTTTTAACTGCCATTTCACTAATCATATTCGATATTAATTTCTGGCGCGCTTCTATTTCATTAAAAAAAGCGCCTTCCTTTTGAAGAACTTCTTCCAAAGATTTAATATCATTATTAATTATCGCTGTTTGTTGTAAAAAAATTAAGTCCAGCAGCCGTTGCAGCAGTTCATGTTGAAATTTTAGTTCGTTAAATAGACTGTTCAGTTCCATTTGTAACTCCGTTCAAATGATTTAAATATCCGAGAACTCTTTTTACATAATTTTGAGTTTCCTCAAAAGGAGGAACTCCTCCGTACTTTTCTACATTTTCCGGTCCGGCATTGTAAGAAGCCAGAGCAAGATCCACATTTCCGTTAAACTTTTGCAGAAGCTGAGCAAGATATTTTGTTCCGCCTAAAATATTTTGCTGCGGATCCCATACATTCGAGACGCCCATCTGAGCTGCTGTAGAATCTATTAATTGCATCAAGCCTTTTGCTTTAGCTGTTGATTGTGCTTTCTCATTTGCCGCCGATTCAGTCAGTATTACAGATTTTATCAAATTCTTATTAACACCAAATTGCTCGGATGCAGAATTAATTATTCCTTCATATTTATTCAGCCTGTCCAACGATTGAGAACTTGGAGCAATAGGAGGCATGTTAATATTTAACTTAAATCCCGGATTAACTTCGTTATTCAATGGTGTAAGCTGACTACCGTTAATTTTGGAATCCATATCTTGACCGGTTAATTTCTTATAAAGAATACTTGCAACACCAAGGCTTCTATTCTTCGAGATATACATTGCTAATTCGTTTTGAAATATTGTATCGAAAAAGCCGCCGCCGAAATTATTTTCTCCTGAAAGACCGCTAGATGATTGAGTCATACTTTTCAGCATCATCGAAGTTAATAAGCTTTCAAACTGCTTTGCGGCATCTTCTATTTTAGCCTTTTGAGCGTCAGTATAACGACTGCCCACTTCTGCGGGATTTGAAATCTGCTTCTGCGGATCGGTTACTTTTAATTCTAAACTTCCGGTTGTCATATTATATCAAGTTCTCCAATAAGCGCCCCGGCTTTTTTCAAAGCCTGGAAAATTGAAATTATATCCTGCGGCGATACTTTTAATGAATTCAAAGCTGCCGCAACCTGCTGTACAGTTGAAGCTCCTTGAATAGCAATAGTATTTGTCGAGTCCTGCGAGACATAAGGAACCAAGTTGTTAAATACCTGGGTTGTCCCGTTAGAAAATGCATTCGGCTGAGAAATGATCGGATACGACCTGATTGTGATATTTAAATTTCCATGAGTAATTGACGCCGGTAATATCTTAACATTATTACCAGCAACCACAGTTCCAGTTCTTTCATCAAGAACAACTTTGGCGGCTTCGTCTTTTTGAACAGTTATACTTTCAAGGTCAGCAAGAAATGCAACTATATTGTTTTGCTTATCTGTCGGCACCTTCACCTGGATTTCAGCGCCGTCTTTAGCCATCGCTACGCTGCTGCCAAATTTTGTATTTATTGCATTGGCAACATTATTAGAAGTTGTTAAATCAGGTTCACGCAAAAACACATCAATATTCTGATTTGGAACATTCGCCGGTTCAAGAGGATAATTTAAGATACCGCCCATCGGAACTCTTCCGGCAAGAGAATGATTTTGTGAAACTCTATTTCCCGTAGAAGTTCTAACGTCGAAACCGCCTACCGAAAGCGAGCCTTGTGCATAGCCGTAAACTTTTCCCATCATGCTTGATAGCGGCGTCATCAATAATGTTCCTCCTTGAAGACTTGTAGCGTCACCCATTGAAGAAACAGTTACGTCAAATTTTGCTCCTGGTTTAAGATAATCATTAACAGTTGCTGTAACCATTACTGCAGCAACGTTTCTTGTAATCAAATTATCCTGCGAAACTGTAATGCCAAAACGCTTCAACATGCTGGTCACTGACTGAATAGTAAATGTGGACCGCTGTGTATCTCCGGTGCCGGCTAATCCTACAACAAGCCCGTAGCCGATAATTTGCTCGGAACCTTCACCGGTTATATATGCAATATCCTTTATCCTTTGAGCAAAGCCAAAAGACATTGTCAACATCATGTATAAAACAATTAGCTTTTTCATAATTAACCTAAAAAATCCAGTGTAAAAATTTTGTTAGCCAGCCGGGAGATTGAACGTTATTGATCATTCCGTCTCCCTTGAATATAATCTGCGCTTCGGAAATGTTATATGAAAGCACAGAATTATCGGACGCAATATCGGCGGGTCTTACAATTCCTTTGATACTTACAAGCTGCTCCTGCCCGTTTATAACAATTTTGCGGCTTCCATCAACAACTAAATTACCGTTAGCTAAAACTGAATCTACCGTGGCACTAATTTTTGTACTTATAGATCCGTTGTTTGCAGTTGAACCTGAGCCTTTAAAATCATTCGTCGTTCCAGCGCTTAAGTCTACACTTGGCGTTGTAGTCTTGCCGGTGTTTAATTGCCCGGTTAATCCGAGATTACTTGATCTTCCCGCTGATGTTTCTGCATCATTAGAAGCTTGCGTAGACTCTACTACAAGGATGGTTATTGCATCGCCGACTCTACTCGCTTTCTGATCTGAGAATAAAGAAGAGAATGCATTTTGTCTCATATCCTGAGCGAAAATTTGCGAGGCAGTTATTGTTAATACGAATAAAATTAATTTTTTCATAGTATCACTCAATTATTAATACATCTTTAGCATCAATTACTTTGGCTTTGAAAATTTTTTTATCTTTAGAAATAATCATAATTGTCTCTCCAAGAATTCCATCCTGTCTGGAAAGCGCATCAAAATTTATCATCACATTGCCATCAACATATTTTGCTTCTACCGGATCGCCGGCTTTAATTATTGGTATCGGCTCTGTATTCTCTTTCGTTAATACTTCTCCGGCATTGATGAATTGACTGCTTCTCAAATCTGCAATTTCTTTAGCCGAACAAAGCGGAGTTTCATTCATGTTTGATATGTCGATTTTCTTTGAACAATAATCTTTATCAGTAATTTTTTCGCGTGTTTTTATATCTCTTAACGAAACGAGAACTTCTTTAAAGAGTTTTAGCTTCACGGACAAAATAGATTCGATCACTCTTGAATTTTTTTGATAAATTTTAACCGGCACATAAATCATATTGCCTGTTAAATTGAAGTCATCTGTTTTTAACAATTCTATTTTTTCATATGACTTAGGCATATGCAATACTTCATACTTATAATCGGCAAACAATCCGGAAAGATTCTTCTTGATATAATTATTAAGATCATCATTAAAAGAATTTTTCCCTTGAACGATAAAAGACAATATGATAAAAACAAATGCGAACATTATTCATCAATTCTGTTTAAGATTATTTGCCATAGTCATCATGTCTTGAACAGTCTGCACAGTTTTGGAATTTATTTCATAAGCTCTTTGAGCCGCTATCATCGCAATCATCTCCTGGACTATGTCTACGTTGGAAGATTCGAGGTAGCCTTGATTTATTGTGCCGAATCCATCTTTGCTCGGCGTACCAACTATTGGCGTCCCTGAAGCATCTGTCTGAGCATACAAATTATCGCCTAAAGCCGTAAGTCCGCCGGGATTCATAAACCGAGCGAGTTCAATATTTCCGATAACTTTAGAACTGCCGCCAACTTGCTGCGATGTTATTGTTCCGTCGGTAGATATAGTTACGCCTAGTGAATTCTGATCAAGTGTAACCGGCGGATCCAAAGCATAGCCGCTTGCAGTAACAACTTTTCCATCAGCATTAACTTTGAATGAACCATCTCGTGTATAAGCGTAAGTTCCATCTGGTTTCAGTACCTGGAAAAATCCGTCGCCCTGGATTGCAAGATCAAGCTGGTTATTGGTTTGAGTAATATCTCCTTGAGTAAATATTTTTTCATCTGAAGTCGGTTGAACTCCGTTGCCGATCTGGATAGCCGTAGATGAATTCTGAGCAACTCCTGGCGCTGACGATTCAACCGGACTAACGTTTACCTGCTGATACATCAAGTCTTCAAATTGTGCCTGGTTCTTTTTGAATCCGGTCGTATTTATGTTGGCAATGTTGTTTGAAATTACTTCAATGTTTAGCTCCTGTGCATACATTCCAGAGGCTGCTGTTCTAAGTGCTCGTGTTGGCATTTATCTACTCCTTATCTAAACTTTTCCAATTTGATTTGCTTCATCTAATGATTTATCTAAAAAAGTAATCATCTTGCTTGCGGATTGATATTCATTATTTATTTGTATCATGCTTTCCATTTCATTTACAGGATTGACGTTTGAGTCTTCGAGATAGCCCTGCTTAACCTGGTAATCACTCAAGTTAGCAGTCTGGTATCCGCCGTTAGGTGAAAAGTCTACGCCGGATGTTCTTGTTGTATCCTGCTGATCATCCATTTTAGCTATCATCAAAGTGTCGATGGGCTGATTTCCATATTTAACTTCTCCGTCTTTTGAAATCGTAATTGTTTTTTGTTTTTCAAAAGAAAGCATATCGAATTTTATAAATCCACTTTGCCCGAGAACTTTGTTACCTTGCTGATCTGTAAGATACCCGTCATTAGAAATTTTAAAGCTGCCGTTTCGCGTAAGCTGAGTGCCGTTGTCTGTTTGAACGACAAAAAAGCCTTTGCCTGAAATTGCAAGATCCAGCGGATTATTTGTTTGCGTTAAATTTCCCTGCTTAAAATCAGTAACCTGCTGCACCTGAGTTTGTCCATACTGATTCATTATTTCCGAGAAAGGTAATTCTTTTTTGAAGCCAGTCGTATTTAAGTTGGCAAGATTGTTTGCAACCACCTCAAGGTTTTTCATCCTTACGTCCAGACCTCTTGCTGCAGTGTAAATTCCTTTGATCATTTTATAATCCTAAAAAATTTATTTAATGATATCATCTCTTATCCCGGCATATAACAGTCTTCAAACCGAGTTACATTTGATTTAATCACAGGTTCGCCTTTTCTAAGCAATGCATTCAATCTCGATTTAGCGGTTTGAGTCGACTTTACATTTAGTTTGAACAGCATCAACTCGATTTCTGTTTCGTGCAGTTCATGTTCCACAAGATCGTTTAGCTGAAGCGTAAGCGGATTAAAATTTTTTATGCGTGCAAGAAGCAGCTCTCCGATTTCCACAGCTACGGGCAGGCTTGCATAATAAACTTTGCTGTTTACTAATATCAGATAATTTGAATTATTCTTTTCCAATATTTTTATCTGCACGATAGAATTTATCTTTGCTGCTTGATCATTCAATGATCTTACATCTTTCTTAGTAGTTTCATAATTCTGAGCAGCATAGCTGTGGTATTTTTTGCTAAACATTTTTTAACGCATTCGTTTTAATTTTTGAGCCAGTAATATTTCTTCTTTTGAAATATTTAATTTCCTTGCGGAGTTAGAAACAGCATCATTAGTCAAATTATATGCTGGCGAACTATCAGCCAGTCTATTTCTAACGGAAGAAAGCTTACTATTTCCCTGGATTTTTATTTTCTCTTCTCTTAATAATTTTATATTGTCTCTCAGATCGTTATCCGGCGGCTGCACCAATCTTAACTTTCTTCTTCTTATTAATATTATAATCATTGCCAGGAATGAAGCTGATGATAGTATAGCGATCTTTAGTAAAGTATCATCAGAAATTGAAAGCTGCTTTTTCACTTCATCTAAAAATCCGGGCGAACTTTGTAACTCGGCATTTGATGTAACATTTTGGATTTGAGAATCGGAAATGCTTTGAGATTGTTTCTGTTTTTCCCGAGCAGCGTTTATTTGAGCTACTACCATCTGGCTAATATTAACGCTGTCCGTATCGGCAGCGACTGTATTTATCGAACTTGTATCAGCGCCGGCATCCGGTAGAACGTTTTCGTTAATGTTTTGGCAGAAGATTTCAGAAATACAAAAGACTGAAACAACTAAAAGAAAATTAAATTTCATTAGCTAACCTTTCTTCTTAAAGGAAATAAAAGCTGTAAAATCGTACCGGAGTTTCTATCAGAGTCAATGCTAACTTCTCCATGATGCTTGTCCACAAGGTTTTTAACAATCTTTAGGTTTAATTGTTTTGAGGTTTTTTGCCTCTCGTCTTCCGTCTCATTAATGTTGTTTGTGCAAAGAAATTTTATAATAATATTTCCGGTCTGGAACCTTGTTTGTATAATCAAACCAGCCGGCTTATTATTCTTGTTAAAGAGGAATGAAAAAACATTTGTCATCATTTGAGTAAGCTCATTCGGATTGCTTAACATCGGCGGAATCTTTTCATCGAGATCTAAAATACATTCATAATTATAATTCGTCAGCGTAGAGTTAACCATGTTATAAAAGCCTGACAGAATATTATTAATATTGCATGATTGAACTCTTGATTTTACATCGTTTGTACCGGAAAATTCTACAAGCCGGTTTACAACATCTTTTACTTTTTTTACCTGATGGAGAATTGTATCCACAATTTTTTCATCGTAAGAGGAATTGTCTTTCTTTAGAAATTCGGAATAACTCGCAATTACCTGCATAGGCGAAAGAATTTCATCCGCGATGCCGGTTGTAAGCTCTCCAATTGCAGACAGCTTGAAGTCGTTTGCAAGTTTTGACTGATATACTTGTAGTTCTTCATAAGCCGAAATAATTTCTTTCTGCTTCGTAATTGAATCAATTCTCCCCAGCAAACTCTGGAGCGCCAACTGAGATATAACAATTTCTGTTGAGTTTTCTTTCAATGAAGTTGAATTGGTAATAACAGAAAGTAAAACCTTTTTCTTCGATGCGCATACCGCAGGAATTAAGAAGCATGATGATGTTTTTAAATCGTTGTTTGAAACAATTTTCTCAGAAATAATTTTTACTCCGCCGTTCTTAAAAATTTCAGCAAGTATTTCAAACGTAGCTGACTTTCCAAGTATTTGTTTTGAGTTTGATGATACTTTATTATGAAAACCTTTCAAAGATTTTTGTTGTTCATCAAAAAGAAGTATATCCGCTTCTTTCACTTCAATTATATTTTTTAAAGTAGACTTGAATTCTCCTACGATCTGAACTAAATCATTTATGTTTTTAATTTTTTCGTTAAATGAATAGATCAGCTTGGTCAGCTTGTTATATTTATTCTGATTTGAATTTTTATCGAAGCCGGGATTGTAATGAATCAGTTTCAGACCGCCGCCAGTTGTTCCGGTCCTTGTCATGTTCGGCAAAGATTTGTGGAAAGCTTCGTAGCTTAATGTATTTTGCTTTATAACTCTCAACTCAAATACCTGACAGTTTCTGCTTGTTCAACAAATAAGTCTTTATAATTTTCAATAAGTTTTTCAATCTGTTCAGTTTCTCTAAATCTTAATAGACCAATTTCAGAATCACTCAACTGAAGATTTTTATCCCAATAACAATTTCCGATATTTAATTTTTCAGTCATGTAATCGGCTAAATGAATAATTGTTGCTAATGACTTACTGTCTTTTGAATCATTTGGATTATGATGATAAAGAATTGCATCGCACAAAGTTTCCGGGAAGTTCCATTTGTCTGTCAAGTAATGACCAATCTGTTGATGACTCATACCAAGCACTTCCAGTTCAGCCTCGCTGTAGCTGACTCCTTTTTGATTAACAATGTTATAAACTTCAATAAAATCGGCGTGGAAGAAACGATGCATAATGGAAAAGCCGAAGTCATGCAGAAACCCGCCGATAAAAGCTTCACCGCTGTTTGGGAAATCAAAATCTTCTGCAAGTCTTTTTGCGGCAGAACCGGTTAGATAAGAATGGAGCCAAAATTCTTTTTGACTAAGATATTGATCCGTCTTATTCTTAAAAGCTTCAACAATAGAAAGAACAGAAATAATATTTCTCAATTCGCTGTAGCCAAGCACAAGTATAGCGAAGTCAATTGTGGTAACTTTGCGCTGAAGCCCGTAAAGCGGAGAGTTGGCAATCGTCAGAATTTTTGTCACCAGTCCCTGGTCTCTGGATATAATGCTTGACAACGCATGGCTATTTAAGGCAGGCTTGTCTAACATCTCCAAAGCTTCCTTAATTGCATTAGGAATCGGCGGAAGGTTATAAATATTCCGCAAGACTAATTCTGTTCTTTCCCTTTTCTTTTGCTCTGTTAATTGAAATGCTGTCATAATTACTTTCACTAAAATATTATTGTTTCGTTTTGACTTTTTAAAAGTTCGCTGTAATTATCAATGAACCTTGTTAAATTTGTTTCGCTGCCGAAGTTTAGAATTTTAATAACGTTTTCATCTAGTTCCATATTATCATCCCAATAAAAGCCGCCGATATTGAGACGCTGCGTCATGTAATCAGCAAGATGAACTATAGAAGCCATAACTTTATTTTCTTCAGATAATGAAGGTTGGTGATGAAAACAAATTACGTCTCCTAATGAGGCGGGAAGATTCCATCTGCTGATCAAGAATTTTCCAATCTCTTGATGCGTTAAACCTAATATTTGTTCTTCCGCCTTTATATATCTCATCTGCTGACTGTCTACAAGATTATTTATAGAATTAAATTCTTTATTAAAATATCTTTGAATGATGGAAATGCCGAGATCATGAAGCAGACCAGCAGTAAAAGCTTCGCCGGACTTGGGAAAGTATAAATCGTCGGCAATTCGTTTAGCAGTTGCAGCTGTAATAATTGAATGGTTCCAGTAAGCTTTGCTGTCCCAATCTTTCATCCCATCTTTTTTAAATGCTTCAATCATTGAGAGAGCGATTACAATATTTTTTATATGCTCAAAGCCAAGGATTACAATTGCAAATTCTATCGTTGATACTCTCCTAGGCAGTCCATAGAGAGGAGAATTTGCTACTGTCAATATTTTTGCAACCAGCCCCTGGTCTTTGCTTATCATTCTTCCAAGCTCTGTAGCGCTGGTGTTCGGATTATTCAACAGCTTGGAAACTTCAAACATTACAATCGGAATTGACGGCAGGTTTCTTATGCTTGATAATAATCTGATATAGATTTTTTTCTCGTTAATATTTTCCACATTACCATTATTCATTTATATAAGCCAGCTTATTTTTTAGCATGTCAATAATTCTTGAATGAACCTGCGAAACTCTTGAGACAGTGATGTTTAAAACTTTAGCAATTTCTTTATAGCTGAGGTCTTCATAATAATAAAGCGATATTATGAGGCGGTCGCGCTCATCTAATTTTTTAATTGCATCAACAAGTATTTCTTTTGTTTGATTTTTTTCTGCTGCATCGTTGGGAACTTCCGAGCTGCTGGGAATAACTTCATAAAGCATAAAGCTGTCTTCTTCATCTACTGGGCTGGTAAGCGAAACATTGGTGTAAACATTTTTTTGCTCTGCGTTTGGGTTTACAGGCCGCGGTTTTATTTGAAGCTTCCTTAACTCATCAATTATTTTTCCCCGTATTCTTTGAATGGCATAAGTTTCAAATTTAGTTCCGTACTCAGGGTCGAACCGGTCAATCGCTTCACTCAATCCCTCTACTCCGAACTGGAAATAATCCCGGTCGTCGAGTATTTCCAAGTTTATAAATTTTGAATTATGAATTACGTAATGAACGAGTTTTATATAATTCATAACAATCTGCTTCTTCAATTCCTCACTTGGTTTCGATTTGAATTCCTGCCAAAGCGTTGCCGTGTTCATGTGAACTATTTCCTATCAATTTTATTTGATGTTTCTCTGCCTTTATCAAAGGAAGTCTTATTAATTGCTTTGATAAACGCCATGGTAATTATGCTTAACATTATTGTAGTTGCTGCAAATACTACAAACGATTTGAAAAAAAGATCCGGTAACGGTAAATCCATCCGGCTGAAGAAGATTATTGATAACGCAAAAACAAGTAAACCGAATTGTAAAATTATTTTGTTCATATCATTTGAGTTTTTTTATAGTAAAAATTCAAATTCTATACCAGTGAAAGCGTTTGGGATAATCTTCGATTTGGGCGTAAATGCGCCGATTAATTGCGTTTATTTAGATTGCTTTTTTGATGCTTGGTGAATATTAGCCACTTGAACGATTTCATAAATATTCTTTGAAATCCTGGCTATCTGCGTCCCCGCTGTTGAACGTGAAAATTTCTTATAAAAAATTTCCTGTGAGGTAATAGCTCTGCTTACTGCGCCGTCAAATTCTATTTCTCCGAGCAGCTTGATTTTTTCTTTAAGAAAATGTTTGGCTGCCATCGATAAATTATTGAAAGTGACTTCGCAGTCTTTTTGTTCCACACATTTGTTTATAACTACCATTTTCTCAAGTTGGCTGCTCTTACTGTTCAACAGCTTTATGATTACGTAAGCATCCATTACAGCTGTCGGTTCTGGCGTGGTAATTATAACATTATGATCCGCATTTAATAAAATAGAAATTTCATCTTCGCTCGCGCCGGAGCCTGTATCAAGTATGATTACATCATAACTATCCTGAATGGCTCTTAACTGTAAGAAAAGCTGCGTTATTAATTCCGGCTTTGCTTTTGGATAGTCCAGCTTTCCCGAATCTCCAAAAATAAAATGAAGATTAGGTTCGTATTCTGTAATAAGCTCGGTTAATAAATTTCTGCCTGTGAAAAAATTATAAATTGTTTTGGCGGCAATTACATTCAACATTATATTGGCATTGGAAAGATTGGGATCGAGATCAACAAATAATACCTTTTTGCCGCTACGCGAAATTGCATAAGCAATATTGAGCGAGATAAAAGTCTTCCCAGTTCCGCCTTTGCCGGATGTAAAAGCAATTATCTTTGAAAAACTTTTAGAAGTTGTTTTATTTTTTAATTGCTCAAGTTCAAATACACGTTCAGCTTGTCCAAACATTAATTTAGTTTACCGGTATAAATCATTTTAGAAATAAATTCAGGATCGGCGGAGATTATATCATCGGGGATTACCTGCCCGTTTGTTAAAAATGAAACCGGCATATCAAACTGTGTTACTATGTTCAAAATATTTCCGTGAGTAACTGCTTCGTCGATCTTTGTAAAAATTACAGAATTATATTTGAATATTTTAAACCTCTCCGCTACATCATAGAGATTCTTGGTTGAATTCGTTGCGCTTAAAACAAGATATGTTTCATCAACATCCGACAAAGACAAAAATTCCTTATTAACTTTTAAGTGCTCCATATTCTTCTGGCTTCTGCCGGCTGTGTCAATAAATATTATATCTTTATTCTTGAATGAATTCAGAAGCCGCGGCATATCAGACGGCTCGTAAGCCACAAGCATATCTATGTTGCTGACTTCTGAAAAAATTCTTAATTGATCAAGCGCCCCTAAACGATAAGTGTCGATAGATATTAAGCCGACATTTAAGTTGTGTAGTATCTTTGATATTACCGCTAACTTCGCGATACAAGTTGACTTTCCAACACCGGTGGGTCCAACCAGGGCTACTTTTTTGGGTTTGTTTTTTTTATTCACTTCAAAATTATGTGTCGGGATCATCGATGAGATACTTGACAGCACATAACTATCTAAACTATTGGTATCCAAAAAATCTTTATTCTTCTTTAACTGATTTATTATGGATGAAACTATCGGTTTCTGAACTTCTCTGTGAAATAGAGTATCTACAATTTCTTTTAATTCTTCTTCAAGATGATTTGTCTGCTGCGGTCTTACCGTATTTCTTACTATTTTCTTTGCGGGTGCAGTCTGCAAAGAAGTTCTTGCGGCTGAATTTGTATAAACTTTATTCGACAATTTTCTTAATTCATCTGCAAAGTTTTCATTGTCAATCGTCTTTCTATGCTGTGCAGAAGCTTGGCTCATAGCATTATCATTATCAATGCCGGCAGTTATCTCAAACATTTTTTTTGAACCGTATTTATCTTCGCCTAACACCACACGCGTTCCTAATATTACCGCGTCTCCTCCCAGTTCGCTTTTCATTTGGGCTGTAGCTTGCTTCAAAGTTGGAGCTAAAAATTTTTTAATTTGCATTTATAACCTCTAATCTTTCGATGAACTCTATTTCGACGTGAGAAGGAAGCTCCGAATAAGAGAGCACAACGACTTCGGGAAAACTTGCATTGATAAGCCTGTAGAAATATGGTCTTATAGTTGCCGAAGTAATAATTATCGGTGCATAACCAAGCACCTTAAACTTTTCCACATAATTATGAATTGTATTATTAAGTTCGCGCAGCACTACCGGGCTTAATCCGAGAGTCTGCACTGCTTCTTTTTGATTCTGCAAAGATTTGGTAATGAACGTCTCTATTTCATCGCCCAAAGCGGCTGCGTGAATTATTCCGTTGTTATCTTTGTACATGTTTGCCAGAGTTTCGCCCATTGAGTGTCTTACATATTCCGTAAGGACATCAATGTTTTTGGTAACTTTAGAATAATCAATCAGCGCTTCAAGAATCTGCACGAGGTCTTTGATCGGGATTAATTCTTTTAATAAATTCTGCAGAACTTTCTGAATCGTACCGAGAGACAATGCATCCGAATTAATATCTTCAATTACAGCAGGATATTCTTTCTTAAGATTTTCCAATAACTGCTTAACCGCTTGTCGAGTTAGAATTTTGTCGAAATTTTTCTTTAATGTTTCCTGGAGATGAGTTGATAAAACCGAAATACTGTCAACAACTGTATATTCCAAAAGTTCAGCTTTATCTTTTTCATCCCGCGAAATCCAAAATCCGGAAAGATTAAACGCAGGATCTTTTGTCGGAATCCCGCTCAAAGGCTCAGAAATATTTCCCGGGTTCATCGCAAGAAATCTGTCTGTGTATATTTCATAAGAAGCAACTATATTGCCTTTAATCTTTATAATATATTCATTCGGCTCAAGCTGAAGATTATCTCTCACTCGAACAGGCGGGATTAAAACACCGTATTCCAATGCAATATATTTTCTTGTCGAAGAGATTTTTTGAAATAAATTTCCGCCTTGCTTCTCGTCCACCAGGCTTATTAAACCGTAGCCGATTTCTATTTCAACCGGATCGACCTGCAAATATTGTTCGACTTTTTCTTCACCGGGTTCGGCTTCAACGACCTGCGCATCAACTGAGGTATCCGGAAGTTCCTTACCTTTTTTTGTTAAATAAGCCCCGGTTCCTAAAAGCGTTCCGAGAGTAATGAACGGAATTGAAGGCATTCCTGGAATAAATGCGAACATTCCAATTGCACCTGCAACTATTCCTAACACACGTGGATTAGAAAGCAATTGTTTTTTCATCTGAAAATCCAGTGCAGTGCCAGCTGCGCTTCTTGTTACTACCAATCCAGCCGAAGTCGCAATTAGTAAGGCAGGAATTTGAGATACCAGTCCATCGCCTATTGTCAATATTGTATAGTTGTGAATAGCATCGGTAAACGACATTCCTTTTGAAGCGACACCAATTATAAATCCGCCGATAATATTTATACCGTTTATTAGTAATGCGGCAATCGCATCTCCTTTGACAAACTTGCTTGCTCCATCCATCGCGCCGTAAAATTCAGCTTCTCTGCTGATGGATTCTCTTCTGTGCCTTGCTTCCGCTTCATTGATTAAACCTGTATTCAAATCAGCGTCAATTGCCATCTGCTTGCCCGGCATTGCATCAAGAGTAAAACGCGCAGCAACTTCAGAAATTCTTCCCGATCCTTTGATGATAACTATAAACTGAATTACGACAAGTATAATAAAAATAATGAACCCGACAACATAATTTCCTCCGACTACAAACGAACCGAATGTGTCAATTACTTTTCCTGCATAGCCGTCAAGAAGTATTAATCTTGCCGAGCTGATATTTAATGAAAGTCTGAATAATGTTAAGACTAAAAGAAGACCCGGAAATATTGAAATATCCAGCGGCGACTGGATGTACAAAGAGACAATTAGAACGAGAATCGAAAGAGTGATGTTCAATGCAATAAAGAAATCCAGCAGAGCCGGCGGCAATGGAACAAGCATCAAGCCGAGCATGAAAATTAAAGCAAAGGCTAAAAGAATATCTGTATTTTTTCCAAGCGTTTTCATTTAGACTATAAGCTTTCTTTTCTTTTTATTTTTTAATTGATAGATGTATGCAAGTACTTGCGCAACTGCTTTAAACAATGTTGAAGGAATTTCATCTCCAATGTCGCAGATTCTATACAAAGCTCTTGCCAACTCACGGTCCTCATGAAGCGGTATATTATTTTCTACTGCAATCTTTTTTATTCTCTGAGCCAATTCATCCACGCCTTTTGCTACAACTTTAGGCGCGGAATTTTTTGACATGTCATATTTTAATGCGACAGCGTAGTGAGTAGGATTCGTTATGACAACGTCAGCCTTTGGAACATGCTGCATCATTCTATTCTTTGCCGCCTGGAATTGCATCCTCTTTATTCGAGATTTTATCTGGGGGTCTCCTTCAGTCTGCTTGTTCTCTTCTTTAACTTCCTGCTTGGTCATCATCATTTCTTTTTTAAATTTCACTTTTTGATAAATGAAATCGACCGCGGCAATAAGCACATAAATAATCGCGATCTTCCAGAGAAGGGTGTATGCAGCGCTAACCATAAAGGAAACAATCTCAGGTATAGTTAGCTGTACAAGCATTTCCGATTTTAAAATAAAATCCGAAACTATTGAATAAGTAAAGCCTCCGATAATTGCAAGTTTAATTAAAGCTTTGCTGACTTCAATTAAAGAACGCACAGAGAAGAAAACTTTTTTTATGCCATTCAACGGGTTGAATTTATTAAAATCCGGCATCAGCGCTTTAAGGCTTATTTTAAATCCAACCTGAGCTATGCCTGCCACCAGCGCAACTATAAAAAGCGCTCCTAATATCGGAGAAATGATCAGCAGGAAAGTGAACATAATTTCTTTTGCAAAATATATAAAAGTGTCTTTGGTAAGATTGAGAACATCAAGCGAGTCAAATGTTCCGATAGTGAGTTCTGTAATTTTTCGGCTTATAAAATGCTGGGTTAAGTAAACCATCAGAAGCCCGCTTACAAAAATAGCGAATGAATTTATCTCGCTGCTCTTTGCTACTTTGCCTTTTTCTCTGCTGTCATTGAGGCGCTTGCCAGTAGCTTGTTCGGTTTTTTCCTGTCCTTCTGTTTCAGCCATCTACTGCGCCATCGCTTTAATTAGTGAAGCAAGGTTATCTTCGTAACCATGGAGTAAATATTTAATTACATAAAAATAAATCGGAACAAGAGCCGTTAAGAGAATAAATCCTAATCCAAGAATAAAAGGCTGTGTAACGAAAAAAACCTGCATCTGCGGAATTACTCTTGCAATAATTCCTTCTGATAAATAAACGAGAAAATAAGAGACGATAAATGGAGACGCGATCTTTACAGCTATTAAAAAAACTCCGGCAGAATATTTTACCAAGAGATTATAAACCGGCTCTGTAACTGTCGGTCTTCCAAGATGAATAACTGAAAACGAATAAACTAAGCCGCTAATAACATAATAATGTCCGTTTATTAATATGAAGAGAAGCAATGAAGCCACTGAGATGACATCTCCGATTATATTGCTGCTGATACCGTCAAAAGGATTTAATGTTTCAGCCATCGATAATCCCATATCGAAACCAATCAATGAACCGGCAAATGAAATTCCATGAAAGACAAAATTAAGTGCAAACCCGATTATCAAGCCGGATACTATCTCCATCATACCATTAACAAACAGCCAGCCTAAACTTGTCTCTACTATTATTTTTGATTTATCTATGGTAAGAAATACAATGTATGAAATGATTAATGAAAGAAATACCCTAACCAAAACCGGAATAGCAGTATGGCTGAAAACCGGAGCGGAAAAAAAAGCCGCCGATATTCTTAAGAATATCAGCAATACAATAATAAAATCGATTACAGGAATATTAATCATTTTAATACCGTAACGAACATGGTTAACATTTTAGTGGTAAAAGAAATAACCTTATCCATCATCCAGGGCATTAAAAAAATAATAGTAATAACCGTTGCAAAAATTTTAGGAACGAAAGTCAGCGTCATTTCCTGAATAGATGTAGCTGCCTGGAAAATCGAAATTAAAATTCCTACAACAAGCGATACGCCAAGTATCGGGAGCAAGATTAGAAACGTTGTATAAAAAACTTCTTTTAATATTTCTATAATTAATTCTTCAGTCATTACGAAAAACTCCTTACTACGGAACCAATTATTAAATGCCAGCCGTCTACCAGAATGAAAAGCAGAATTTTAAATGGAAGTGAAATTAAAGTCGGCGGTAGCATCATCATTCCCATTGACATTAATATGCTGGATATTATCATATCGACCATGATAAACGGGATGAATAGAAAGAAGCCGATTATAAAGCCAGCTCTAAGCTCGCTAATGACGAATGCAGGGATTACAACATATGTTGGTAAATCTTTGCGGTCATTAGGTCTTTGAAGATTGGCAAGCCCGATAAACAATTCTAAATCTTCGTTCCTAACATTACGGAACATAAAGTCTCTGATCGGTCCTATGCCGGTGTCGTAAGCTTGCTCAGCTGATATTTTGCCGTCCATAAAAGGTTTGAGCGCTTCTACATTGACCTTATTCCAGGTCGGCGCCATAACAAAAAATGTAAGGAAAAGAGAAATGCCCGCTATAAGCTGGCTTGGCGGCATCTGCGGGGTTCCCAACGCAGTCTTCAAAAAATTAAATACGATGATTATCCTTAAATACGAAGTAGTCATTATCATTATCGAAGGAGCGAGCGATAAGACCGTTAGAAGCAAAAGTATTTGGAGAGTTACAGAAACATCGCCGGGGCCGCTTGATGTGCCTACGTTTATTCCGATCTTAGGGAAAGGAATCGTGGAAGCCGGCTGCGCGTGCAATATCGACGGACTTAAAAATAATATTAATAAAAAAATAAATATAAATTTTCTTTTCATTTCAAGCCGAGGTTCTTCTTTAGTAAATTCAGAAAATTATTTTTATCATCAATAACTAAATTCTGCTTTTGAGCTTCTTCATGCTGATCCAATTCTTTAAGAAGGGTTATTGAATGCTCGCTTACTCCAAGCACTAATAATTTATCTTCTACCTGAACTACTGAAATAAATTTTTTGGGCATGATCATCTGTGAATTTAATATATTTATATTAACCGAACCTTGTTTGCCTCCTTTAATAGATATACCGTATTTTTTTACAAACACAAGGACACCGTATAGAAGTCCCACAATTAATAAAAGCGGAATTATTGTCTTAATAATATCAAAGAAACTCATCAGTACAATCCTTTAAGCCGGTTGGCAGCTTCATTAAGGCTGGTAATTCGGATACCGAAATGTTTATCAATTACCACTACTTCGCCTTCAGCGATTTTTTTATTGTTCACATAAATGTCTACCGGCTCGCTTGCAAGCTTGTCAAGCTCAATTACGTATCCTCTTTCAAGCTCTAAAATTTCTTTGATCTGCATTTGCGTTCTGCCAAGCTCGATGTAGACGTTCAACTGGAGGTCTTTCAGAAAATTCAATTTTTCGTTCGAGCCAACGCCTTTAACTTTAGCGTCCTCGAATTCTTCAAAGTCTGCAATACCAGCCAGTATCTTTGAGCTTCCGTTCCTTTTATCGGCTCCATTCAGTTCGTCCGAATTATCATCCGTCTGCTGGCTTAACAAATTTTCTTTTTCGTCCATGTCATCCATTTAGTTACCTATACTATTTTGAGTCTGTTTCAAATTTTCTAGTTAGTTTAATTGCTTTTTTGCCGTTAAGATTTCCGCTGCGTCCAAAAAAAAGAGGCTTTGTACCGACCTTTATCGTCTGCTCTTCGCCAATCATTGTATCTAATTTTATAATATCTCCAGATTCAAGCTCGAATAGCTGTCTCATCGAAATTTTTGCTGTACCAAATTCTACAACGATAGGAAGAAATGTTTTATATAAGTGATTCGTCAAAATTTCGCTTGAAGTAGTGCCTGCATATTTTGTATGACGTACAGAGGATAAGTTTTGCGAAGTAAGCTTTGAAAGTATCTTGTCAAATGCAAATGTGGCAAAACATAAGTTCATCATATAATTTTTTTCGCCGATCATTATTTCAAAGGTAATAAGCAATACAGATTCGCTTTGTGAAGTTATCTGTGCAAAGTCAATGTCGGATTCAAATCTCTCTATCCTAAATTCATAATTATCAACAGTCTGCCATGACTTTCTAAGATCGATCATTATACGTTCGGCAATAGACAGAAGCACTTTCTGTTCAATCATTGTAATAACAGTAGACTGCTTTGTGCCCGCGCCGTTACCTCCAAGCAGACGATCTACAAGAACAAAAGCCAGATCGGAATTCAGTTCGAGAATTCCTTTTATATCTGTATTTTTTATTTCAAAAGTATAAAGACACGCCGGATTTGAAACAGAAAGAATATATTCGGAATAATAAATCTGATCTATTGAAGTTACTGAAAGATTAACGACACATTGAAGTTTTGATACAAGGAATGAAGCGAAGCTCTCGGCGAAATTCTCATTAATATTCCTGATCGTCCTAAGTTGGTTCTTAGAAATTCTGTTAGGCAGGCGAAAATCAAAGAGCATCGCCTCCTTATCATTAGTCTGGGGAGCGTTCTGCTCTTCGCCGCTTTTTACTTTATTTAAAAGTAAATCTATCTCTTGTTGTGATAATACTTCAGCCATAGTTATTGAAGAATATATTTACTGAAATAGACGTTGTTAATAGTAATACTGGGAATTAAACTTTTAAGCCTGCTGCTTATTTGCATTTTCAGAGTATCTCTATACGCAGCATCATCAAGCTTTGCTAAATCCTGGCTTGAAAGTGTTGATATTACGGCGTCTTTTACCATTGCGTCGCGTGCTTTCAATTCATTTTCCATATCGGCAGTCGGCACGTCAAAGCCAACCGAAGTTAGAAGCAGTCTCTTCCCATCAGTATCAGCCGGATTAATAATTACATCATCTGTTGAATAAATAAATTTTCCGAGATCAGCCGGATTGTTTTTCTTATTGATTGTTTGAACGGCGGTAACGCTGTCTTTTCCGTTTTCAATTGTCTGCCCTTGAATTTTTTTCATTAAAATATTTGCCGTAATAAAATAGACGGCAATTAGCTGAATGATGAATAGCGGGATTCCTATTATCAACATCTTCGTATTTATAGAAGATTTCTCCGGAGCAATTTTTATGTCTTCCGGCTTAATATTTTCCAATTGTTCTTCTGGTAATGCCATAATTTTTTTATTTTTTTTCTAAGAAGTTTCAATTGATATGCCAATTAGCTGCTTTGTAAAAATCAAAATTTAAACGACAGTCTAACCAAAAAATGGTTATTATTAAACACCTGGTTGATTTTGACTAAGAATTGAATAAAATAATTTGCCAAGCAGTAACTTTCAAGTATTTACTTTTAATACCCGTTCAATGAGCGGCACAAGAGAACAAACTAGACGTGGCTGAAATTGATATTAATTGGAACTGAAGGACTTTGAATTCAAATTGTCATTTATCAAGAAAAAAGTTCTATCAATTACCTGTAATAAATTATAATAGGTATAAAAAATGGTTTTTGCGTTTTAGATAAGTTGCAATATAATTGTTACTTATATTTACATGCTGAATGAGAAAGGTAAGTAATTATAAGTAAAATGAAAAAGATAAAATCGTTTGCTTTGTTTATTTTATTTTCGTGCGTAGAGTTAGTTGCACAGTCGCCACACGGCAATACTCTTAAAATAGATTGCTCCCAATGTCATTTGTCAACCGAATGGAATGTAATACCTGAGAAAATTAGTTTCAATCATAGCACAGAAACAGCTTTTCCAATTACCGGCTCTCACAAGGGAGTTAGCTGCAAATCCTGCCATAAGAGTTTAATATTTTCAGATATAAAAAGCCAATGCATTAATTGTCATAAAGATATGCACCAGAATAGTGTAGGGCTAAACTGCATTAAGTGCCACACCACAAATAGCTGGATCGTAACAAATATAAAAGGGCTGCATGAGCAAAGCCGTTTCCCTCTTGTAGGTGTTCATTTAAATGTCGACTGCGCAAGCTGCCATACAAGCTACAGCAGATATTATTTCCAGACCTTAAACACATCATGTTTTAGCTGCCACCGAAGCCAATTTTATGCGGCTCAATCTCCGAATCATGTTACAGCAGGCTTTTCAACCGAATGTCAGGATTGTCATACGCTCACAAGCTTCGGATGGAGCGCGGATGGCTTCAACCACAGCTTTTTCCCGCTTACCGGCGGACATAATATTTCAAATTGTTTTGCATGCCATACTCCGGGAAGTAATTTTAAGGGATTAACAACAGACTGCTATCAATGTCATAGTAAAGATTATTTAGCAACAACCGATCCTAATCATGCTCAACAAAATTTTCCGCATGATTGTTCCCAATGTCATTCAACTATAAACTGGAGCGGCGGTACTTTTGATCACAGTAAAACAGGATTTACGTTAGACGGCGCTCATGCTTCTTTAAACTGTTCACAATGCCATGCTTCAGGTTATACAAATACTCAGTCTGCCTGTTACAGTTGTCATCAAAATGATTATGCAAATACTTCAAACCCGCCGCATCAATCTGTTGGCTATCCTACTGACTGCACTCAATGCCATAATACAACTGCATGGCAGCCGTCAACTTTTAATCATTCTCAATTTCCTATTACATCCGGTAGACATTCAGGTTTAAGCTGCTCAACATGTCATACAACATTTTCAAACTTCGCAGTATTTTCATGTACGTCGAGCGGCTGCCACAGCCAGGCAAGCACAGACGGGCATCATGACGGAGTAAGCGGTTATGTGTACAGTCCGACATCGTGTTACGGTTGCCATCCAAACGGAAGAGCTGGGGATTAATGATTAGCGAATGCTGTTAAAATGCTGGAGTATGTAGGATAAAAAAATCCGCTTACTATTTTCATGCAAACGGATTGTCAAAAAAATTCTTAATAAAATAATTTATTTTATTGTTAAGAATCTTTCTCTTGGCGTCATTGAAATACCGCATCTCTTAGGCGCTTGAGAATCATAAGTATTTCCGCAAGTAGTACAGACCATATATAAGCTTGACATTTCGTTTTGTTTACCGGCGTTAAGCTTTTCAAGTGCGTTTTCGTACATCGCCTTATGTTTCTTTTCAGTCTGGAAAGCATAATTGAAAGATATCATCGCAATGTTAACGCCTTCGTCGCTTGCTGCCTTTATAAATTCAGGATACATTGTTGCGACTTCATACGACTCTCCTTTAATTGCATCTTCTATATTTTCTTTCGTCGATCTTACTTCATATTTCGGCGTAACTTTGTCCATCTTTTCTCCGAGCTGTTCAAGCACTGCGCGATGATTGTTAGCATGAATATTCTCAGACTTAGAAGCCGCTTCAAACAGCAAAGCAATTTTTGTTAATCCTTCTTTTTTAGCCTGCTTTGCATAGGCTGCGTATTTAGCGCTGGCTGTAGTTTCACCAGTTATGGCGGCTTTAATATTTTGAATTGTTGTAGTATTGGAATTTTTCGCTTTTCCATAACCAAAGCTCATCATTAATATTACTGCAAGAATGCTTGTAAAAAATGTTTTTGTTTTCATTATTCTTTCTCCGTTATATTTATTAAAAATTTTACGCGTTAAATTAAATCAGCATTCTTAAAGCTATAGTTAAAGGACTCTTAAAAATTGCTTAAAAGTTTTGCGTATTGAATTATGAGGGGAATATTATTCGGATGGAAGTGCCTTCAGATAATTCCGAATATATAGTTATTGTTAAACTTTGCAGGTCAGCTAATCTTTTTACGATGGCAAGCCCCAAACCATTTCCGGTGATTTGAGAATTTCTGGATTCGTCAACTCTATAAAATCTGTCGAATATTTTTTCTACTTGATTCCGGGGAATTCCTATACCGTAATCTTTTATCTCGCAGACTATTCTGTTTTTGTCATTAATGATATTAATATCAATTTGTTTTTTTTCGGAAGAATATTTTATGGAGTTCGAAATTATATTCTCTAAAATTACTTCGAGCATAGAATAGTCCGCCGCAACAAAAACATTTTCTGTCATTTTATAATTTACATTTATCTCTTTTTCATCAAGAAAAAAACTTAGCCTTGTAAGAACGGATTCAACCGCTTCATTTAAGTTAATCTTGTTGATAACCGGCGTAAGCTTCCCGCTCTCATATCTCGCCAGCATCAATAGCTGGTCTACAATTGAAGACATTCTATCAACTTCATGGATACAATAATTTATTTTCTCTTCATATTGTTCGATAGAACGTGGTTTTCTAATCAAAACTTCAAGCGTGCCTTTTATTATTGAAAGCGGCGTGCGAAGTTCGTGAGAAGCATCAGAGGTAAATTGTTTTTCACGCAGCACTGCGTCTTCAAGTCTATCCAGAAGCTCGTTTATCGTAGAAGTTAGTTTATAGATTTCGTCTTTGTGAGCAGGAAGTTCTACTCTTTCAATAAGATTTTCTTTAGTTATTCTTTCCGCCGTAAAAATAACTTTGTTTATTGGCGAAATGCTTTTCTCGGCAATAAATCTTGTAGCATAATATAAAACAAAAAGTACAAGCCAGTATGTTGACTCAAGTATAATAAATAAATTTGTAAGTACATCGGCAGACTCGTCCAAAGGCATTGCAACAATTATGTACCCTAAGATTGTACCGACAGGATTTTTTATCGGCAGTTGAAGCTGCCTTACCTGTGCACCGGAAAGGGATGTGTTAAAATAAATTTGATTTTTATGATTAGCATCAAAGCTAAGTTTTCCGTTTAGTAAATTTCCGGTTTTTTTTATCAGCGTACCTGATGCATTCACAATTTGCACGAACACCGGATTGACTTCAATTTGACCGTGTTCACGCTCATTCCATTCAAATGTATTTGCAATTACAAACTTATCGTTAATTACAACAAGGTTTTTTTCTATTTCATTTGACTCTGCATCAAGATCTCCATCCATGTGCCGGTAAACGGTTTCGCGGACAGAAAAATAAACGATAATAAAAACCAATCCGAATAAAATACCTGTCGATACAAGGTAAGAAAATGAAATTCTATTTTTAAGATTATGCTGCATCATTCATCATGCATAATGTAACCAACGCCGCGGATAGTGTGAATAAAACTTTTTCCGCTTTCGTCATTAAGCTTTTTACGGAGAAAGTTTATATAAACATCAATTACCGAAGTGTCCGAATCGAAGTGCATGTCCCAGACATGCTCGATAATTCTTGTGCGGGTGCAAACCTTGCCTTTATTTCTTATAAGAAACTCAAGTAAAGAAAACTCTTTCGGAGTAAGCATGATTTCTTTTGAGTTGACAAAAACGCGGTGTGTATCCAAATTCATTTCAACGTTTGCAAGCTTAAGAGTGTTTTGCTCGCCGTCTTTTGTCCTAAGCTGAACCCGGATTCTTGCAAGAAGCTCCTCAAATCGAAATGGTTTTTTAATATAATCGTTAGCGCCGGCATCTAGTCCATATACGGTGTCGGAGACTGTATCTTTAGCAGTTAAAAAAATTATTGGAACTGAAGAATTGATTTTGCGGATTTGCCGGCAAACTTCAATACCGCTTACGCCAGGCAGCATCCAATCGAGAAGTATAAGATCATATTCATTTACAAAGCTTAGCTCAATGCCCTTCTTACCGTCGGCTGCAACATCTACGGCAAATGCTTCTTCTTCAAGACCGTCTTTAAGAAAATTAGAAATCCCTTTCTCGTCTTCAACAACTAATATTCGCATTTAATTATTGCTAATTTATTCTGATTCTTTTTCTGCTGTAGCGGAATTGCTTTCCACATCATTAAAATTAACTGAACTACCAAGATTAAACTGAACTCCGGCAGCATGTTTAAATACAAGTTCTCCGCCGTAATAACCTGTTCGGGCAATTGAAAGAACACCGGCAAAAAATAACAAAAGTGCGATCCATTTAAATGCGCCTTCATATTTTTTGATCAGAACAAATGCTATTCTTAAAACTGAAGCGATAATCATGAGCCACAATGAAACCACGGCGGCTTCTTCATGTGTCTCAATAGCATTTTTTAAGGCGCCGGCTTCGGTTAATCCGTCGCCCGCAATGTTACCGCTTATGTACGCAGCAATTACACCTAACGTTCCTAAAATTAGTAAATATAATCCAGCTTTTCCAAAGAATTCTTTTTTGAATGCGACATTTATAAATTCTGCGATAAAGCCTACAATCAACAAAGCTATCGGAAAATGAACTATCATCGGGTGAATATGTGTAGTATCAAACATTTTTGCTCCTAATATTTTTTCTCAAAAATATTTTCTGAAGATTAAACTTTGTTAAGAACAATCTTAAAATTTCCTTAAAAGATTTTTAATGCTCTGCCCGTTATTATTTCTAAGATCACATTTGCGATATGATAATTTAAGTATGTTTGTTGCGGAGCTTATGATGATTTCCAAAAATTATTTTTCTAATAGCATAATAAGAAAAACTGTTTCAATTCTTCCGCTTGTTTTATTCATAACAATTTTATGGAACGGCTGCGCTAAAAAACTTCCTGATGGGAAGAACATAAGCAATAATAATTATGTGCTGCTGAATCAAGACAGTACAAAAGTAAACTTCCCTCATGATTATAATGGAAAAATTTTAGTCGCTACTTTTATCTACACCAACTGCCCGGATATTTGCCCTATGACAACACATAATATGCAATTGGTTCAGCAGCAGATTAAAAGCGAAGGGATTAAAGGTGTGCAGTTTGCCGCTATCTCCTTCGATCCGCAGCGTGATACTCCTTCGATTTTAAAAGAATACGCTTCCATCCGCGATATTGATCTAAGTAATTTTAATTTCCTTTCCGGTACGAAAAAAAATATTGCCTCGCTTATACATGAATTTGATTTCTTAGCTATTCCAGGCGACACGACTACATCCGGCAAGAATAGAATTTATTTTTTCACTCATACCGATAAAATTTTCCTTATAGATCAGAACGGAATTATTAGAAATGAATACCGCGGCAGTCATGTTAATAGAGACAAATTAATTTCAGACATAAAATCTCTTGAGGATTAAATGATACTTCTACTCTCGCTTTTTACCATATTTAATTTCCATTCGCAGAAAGCTATTGTTAAAAACGCATGGCTTCGACCTGCGGGGAAAGGAATGAACAGCGCACTTTATTTTGATATTACGAATAACAGCGGCAAAGCTGATACTTTATTCGGAGTGTCGTCAAATACTGCTAAAGTAATTCAAATCCATGAATCTTATATGAAAAACGGCATGATGGGAATGCGTGAAGTTAAGTACGTAGTAGTAAAGCCTCGCTCCACCTTTTCTTTTAAAGAAGGCGGTTATCATGTAATGTTGATCTTGCTGAAGAAGACTTTGAAGCCGGGCTTAAAAGAAACTTTTTTCCTTCATATAAAGCACGAAAGAGATATAAAAATTAATGCCGTTGTAAAGAAAAATTAATTAGTTCAAATTTGTCCGGACCAATTATCATCATTTTCTTTGAATGCGTTTCTTATACTTGAATATATTTCTTCCGGCAGCGGTCCACTATTCAAAATTCTTAAATTGTTTTTTAGATGCTCTATGTTAGAAGTGCCTACAATAAGTGTGTCAACACCTTCTGTAAATGCGGTAAATCGCAGCGCCGCGTCAAGCCAGTTTTCTCCATAATCAAGATTCATCTTTTTCATTCTCAGCCAATACTCTTCTGCGTATTTACCAAAAGGTCTGTCTTTAAATTGCCATGGAATATTTCCAACCGGTCGTTTTGCAACAACGCCGATCCCTCTGCGTTTAGCTTCAATCAAATTATAATCAAGATTCCTTTGATCAAAAATATTTATTGATGTTTCAACTGCGCCAAATTTCCCGGAATGAATTGAAAAACTTAATTCATTGTTCTCTCCTGAATATCCGGCAATTCGCACTTTGCCTGCCTCGACTGTTTTTTGCAATGCGGAAATTACTTCTCCATATTCAAGCGTACCGATTGGACACGAATGAAGATGCACTACATCTAAATAATCTGTCCTTAATGTTTGAAGAGCGAGATCAACTCCGGCAATAATACAGTCATATGTCCAATCATTATAGCCCGGGACACTGTATCCAATTTTAGTGGATAAAATATATTCGCTTCTTCTATGAGAAATAAACTTTCCGATTCTTTCTTCCGAGGCGCCGTAGCCGCGGGCGGTGTCAATAAAATTAATTCCAATATCTAAAACCGAATTTAGCAGTTTGGAGATTTCTGCTTCGCCCTGCTCATTTGAGCCGATATGCCCGGCTCCAAACCCGAGTGGAAAAACTTTAAGCCCGCTGTTTCCGAAATTTCTTTTTTCTAATAACACAAATTCCCTATCAAAAATTATTAAATAATCCCGAGCCAAAAATAGAGATCACTTTAAGAATAAAAAAATCTAGCAGCTCCTTCCAAAACAATACTTGATCAAAATTTTATTTTGCCGATTAGAATATCTTTAAACATTACAAAATCCCCTCGAAGACTGAATAGCGGATATTGAAATGTTGCAGGGCGATTCTTTTCAAAAACAAAATGCCCGACCCATGCGAAACCATATCCAAAGACAGGCAGCAATATCAGCAGCACCCAATCCAAAGTAAAAAGGAAATAAATTGCAATCAGAATAACGAAAGATGTACCGGCGAAATGAAGTCTTCTGCATATTTTGTTCTTATGCTCGGAAAGATAAAAAAAATAGAACCCGTTAAAATCCGTAAATTGTTTTTCCATACATAAATTCCTTTCAGAATATTTTGATGAAAAATATTTCGTCTAAGATAAGAAAATAATTTGCTTTTCAATGTGTTTTCCTAAACGGTGAAAAATTAAAGTATCCTTGTAAAAATTCTACATAAATATTTTTTTGAAAAGCAATTGGGTAAAAATTCATATCCGGTTGCGCCTTTATGAATAATCTTTTATGTTGAAAACAAGTTGTTATAAAATTTGCTTCGTTTACTTGCAAACAAAAGTAGTTCGTACGCTTTGATGCTTTTGTAATACCTTCTTTTTGTGCGTATAAATATTTTTAGACTTTTTAAAAATTGTTAGCTGTAATTTCACTTGAAAATTAAATGAAGATTATTTTGCTATACATAATCATGGTTGGGATTTTATTCGCAGCTCTTTTAGAAATATTAAGAGTCGGCGAAAAGATTAAAGCACCTTTGAATGTTTCCGGCAAATGGAATATTAATAATATATCATACGGAGATAATTCCAATGATTGCATAGGAATTCTAACTAATACAAAAAATTCAAACTTTCTCATAGATCAATCCGGCATTCATCTTACTTTAATTTTTAATAATTCGGCAAAAACCGAGATGCAGGGTAAGCTCGAAAACAATACAATGACTTTTCATAAAATTTTTTCTGTTACAAATGAAGGAATTAAAAATTGCGGTAAACGCATTAACGTAGGCTTAATATTAAAAATAATTTCTGATAACGAATATCCCGATAAACTAACAGGCGCATGGTACGTTCTTAATTGCAGCGAGTGCGGCAAAATTAATTTGTCTGCTGTACGGGAACAATAAAAGAAGGCAATCGTAATGGAATTCCTTTTGACATTAATAATACAAATAGCAGTAATTATTATCGCCTCACGCACGATAGGTCTAGCTTTTAGAAAAATTCATCAGCCGCAGGTTGTAGGAGAAATGGTTGCGGGAATTATCCTCGGTCCGTCTGTTCTCGGCTTGATCGCACCGCACCTTTTCACTTTTATATTTCCGCCGAGCAGCTTGAAATATTTAAGTACTTTGAGCCAGCTTGGATTGTTATTATTCATGTTTATAGTTGGATTAGAGTTAGATCCAAAGTTGCTAAAGGGACGCGGACATGCAGCCGTTTTAATCAGTCACGTAAGTATAATCTTGCCTTTTATTCTCGGCACAGTCCTTTCGCTCTACCTTTATCCGCTCTTATCAAACAACTCAATCACCTTTACAGCTTTTGCTTTATTCATGGGCGCTTCCATGAGCATAACCGCTTTCCCTGTCTTAGCAAGAATTTTAAGCGAGAAGAATTTAATAAAAACCAAATTAGGCGCAGTAACAATTGCTTGCGCCGCCGTCGACGATGTTACTGCATGGAGTATTCTTGCTATTGTAGTTACAGTTGTCCGTGCAAGTTCTGATAAAATTCCCGTTTGGCTTACTATAACCGGATCTATTGTGTTTATACTTATTATGATATTAATAGTTAGACCGGTTATTTCAAAACTTGAAATATATTATCACAATAAAGGGAACAAAGTTACGAATGATATTTTGGGACTGGTACTGCTGCTTATGCTTGCTTCAGCCTGGACGACAGAATGGCTTGGCATTCACGCACTCTTCGGCGCTTTTTTTATGGGCGCTATGATGCCTCGAAACAAATATTTCCTTAATTCTATCATTGAAAAATTAAATGATGTCACCATCGTTTTATTGCTCCCTATATTTTTTGCGCTTACTGGATTGAATACAAGTATCGGGCTTATAGCCGGTCCGGATATGTGGTTTTACTTTGCACTAATATTATCAGCGGCAGTTATCGGAAAGCTGGGCGGCTCGACTATTTCTGCGCGCCTAACTTCCCTTTCATGGCGCGAAGCAAGCGGGCTTGGTATTCTTATGAATACCCGCGGCTTAATGGAGTTAATTATTTTGTCCATAGGATTGCAATTCGGAGTTATCTCTCATGCTCTTTTTACTATGATGGTTTTGATGGCTCTCGTTACTACTTTTATGACTACGCCTTTTTTTGAGTGGGTTTATCCTGCAAAACTTATCCGGAAAGAACTTGAAGAAGCTGATAAAGAAAAACAAAAGTTCAGAATATTAATACCGATTTCATTTCCTTCATCCGGTTCCGGGCTTGCAAAAATAGCCTTCGCGGTTTCTCCTAACCACGATTTAAAAATTTATGCGCTCCATCTTTTAAGAGGAAACGAAATATCAATATCAAATCTTGGCGATGAAAATACCACCGCTAATTCCTCCGAAGTATTTCTGCCTATTATGAATTTTGCTAAAGAAAATTCTATTAATGTTAGTCCGCTTTCCTTTGCTACTAGAAATGCTGCGCTAGACATAAATCAGATTGCTTCGATTAAAGAAGTTAATCTTATTATTATGGGCTGGCATAAGCCGGTGCTTAGCGAGAGTATTTTAAGCGGTACTGTGAGCGAAGTATTAAGAGAAGCTAAAGCGGATGTATGCGTTTATCTCGAAAGAAAATTTCAACCGTATAAGAATATTCTCGTTCCGTTTAAGGAAGGAGCGAACGACCTTGGAGCACTTACTTTAGCGCAGCAAATGGCTATCAAGTTGAACGCCACCGTAACTCTTCTGCATATTATTAAACCCAAATCAAATATTGACGATATAATTTCAAATAAAATCCCGACAGGTCCTAATGATCCAGATTATGATTTGTCGTTGACCGGTATTGAGGAATTTCCTGAAGAACATCTAAAGCTGCAAACTGTTGAAAGCGATTCACCGCTCGATACTGCAATCAAAATTGCAAATAATAACTTTGATCTGGTTATTGTTGGCTTCTCGGAAACATGGGGTCTTGAACCTGCTCTTTTCAGTAAAAGACATGAAAGATTAGCGCGCGAATGTCCGGCTTCACTTTTGATTTTTAGAAAGTATGTTCCCAAAAAATAAAATTTAAAAAAGTTTAACTTGTTCTAACTATTCCGCGCTTAAAAAAATATTCTTATAATCCAAACAATCTGAACGAATAATACTTCGGCACATCAATCAGCAGTGTAAAAACAGCGGAGAAAACCAAAGCAGTAATTACTTGAGTAAATGTCAGCGCCGGAATAATTATTCCAAAAACTCCAAGGAATAGAAAAACAATAATGCTGATTGACGACGATGCGATGAGAGCTTTACCCGGAAATGAAGCCCAAAAGAAATTTCTTTCTCTTACGATCAAAACCCTGAACTGGCTTGTAAATACGAGCATCAGCATTACAAAACTCTGTAGCTGTACAAAATTTAAATTGAAATAATCTCTGCCGATCAATATGGATATAATTCCTTCTATCACTAAAAGTGCGCCGATAATTAAGGACGCAAATGTTATATTCTTAACATTCCAACTGTTTGGATCAGATGTGTGTTTAACATTATCGGTAGCAAGTGACATAGTTACAAAATCATTTGCGAAAACAAGCAGCGACATTCCTAAAAGCGAAAGAACCATGCCCTTCAACATAAAAAATCCAATCGTAAGCAATCCGACTACCTGAATTACTTTTGTAACCTTGTTAATAACCCACGTCAGCATTCGCTGGTAAGTCTCGCGGCTTCGTTTAATTGCCTCTACAATTACGCTCACACCCGGCTCGGTTAAAACCACGCTCGCCGAAGCTTTTGCTACATCCGTTGCATTGCTTACCGCTATTCCCATCTCCGCTTGCTTCAATGCGGGAGCGTCATTTACTCCGTCGCCCGTCATTCCAACCATATATCCCTTCGACTGAAGCAGCTTTACTATTCTGTATTTATCTTCAGGATAAATTTCGGCAATGCCGTTTATCTCGCTTATAATTTGTGCCTGCTTGTCTTCATTATAACCTTCAATATCCTTCAGCCTGATGATATTATTTCCTATGCCAACCTGCTGTGCGATTTCTCGCGCAATCGAAATATTATCGCCGGTAAGCATTATTGCTTTTACCCCAAGATCTCTTGCTTCTTCAATCATTTTTTTTGAATCTGATCGCGGAGGATCGGCAAGTGGAAGAAATCCTACCAGTTTCAAATCTTCAAAGCTGTCATTTTCTGATTTCGCTACCGCGATTGTTCGGTAACCTTTTTGCGACAGATCGTCAATGGTTTGATCGGCTAACTCTATGACTGATTTTTCAAGTCCTTTGCACATCGGGATTACTACCTGTGCCGCTCCTTTTATTACTCTGTACTGGTTCCCATTGGATTGAACTACAGCTTCCGTTCTTCTTATCGCCGGATTAAAAGGAGTGAAACTAATTTGCTTCTCGCTGATATGATTCACGCCCTTACTTTTTGCGTAATCTATAATTGCCGTATCTATTAAATCCATTCCTTCCGCGCGCGATGCTAAGTTAGCGATAGAAATTACGTCTTCCTTTGAAAACCCGTTGAACGCTATGCTGTCCGCAACAGATAATTTATTTTCTGTAATCGTGCCGGTTTTATCAAGACATAATATGCTGATCGAAGCTGCGTCTTCAACAGATGCAAGCCGCGTTACTAAAATGCCTTCGTCCGCTAATTTCATACCCGTTGCAGCTTCTACTATTGTCATCACCGCCGGTAAAGCGACCGGAACGGCTCCCATTAAAAAAATTACGGCAAATGTTAGTATGAGCAAAATGCTTTCATTGATCATAAATGCGTATACCGCTACTATTAAAGAAGCTGCTATACCCAGATACATCATATACTTTACTATCGCAAGCATGATCTCTTCCTGGTGGGATTTTGGTCTCGCTATTTTTACAAGCTCCGCCGTCTTGCCGAAATATGTATTTGCTCCGGTGTTAATAACTACGCAGCGCGCTTCTCCCCGCTTAACTACCGAGCCTGAATATGTAATATCAGATGTCTGGCTTTCTACGGGAAGTGATTCGCCTGTCAATGCGGATTCGTCAATTGAAAGCTCGCCATTAATTATTTTTACGTCCGCGGGAATTATATCCCCGAGCTTTACTACTAATATATCGCCGGGAACTATTTCAGCCGCTTCTACCATTGTCCAGTTATTATCTCTTAAAACTTTTGCTTTGACTGCGAGACGCTGCTTTAAAAGCTCCACAGCTTTTTCAGAACCTCTCGTATGCATAAAGCCTACTATCGCATTAATTGTCAGCAACGCTAAAATTATTATTCCTTCAATATCATGCTTCAAGAAAAAAGAAAGCACCATTGCAAGTTCAAGCAGCCATGGCATTGGTCCCCAGAACCTTCGCACAAATTCCAGCACCGGATTTTTTTTCTTCTCTTCAATTGCATTATGACCAAAAGTCTTTAACCTTGTCGTTACCTCTCCCGTAGTAAGCCCGCCTTCAGATGATTCTAAAAATTTAAATGTATCTTCTATCGTGATCTTCTTATAGTCGGCAGTAAGTTTTGTACTCAAACCCATGAAATTATTCTTTCAAAAAATTATTTAATATCTATATGCTGTATTATTTTATCAAAGCATGCAAATATATCTTTAATCAAATTCATTTTCTATTCGATTAATACTGCATTTAAGTAAGCGTTGATTTTACTCATGCTGCTATTCAAAAATATTCTTGAAAAAAAATATCTTTTTACTTGTCATTATATATTTTTTTTCATAATATAATGTCGTCAATTTTCTCATTAATAAATTAAAAGGAAATTTATGAGTACAATTGTTAGACTCTTCAAAACTTCTGCTTTCGAAATGCTTACAGCTTTCGAAACTATCGTAAATGTCTGTATAATGTATGTTGATGATATAGTCAAAGAAAGACCGCTCTGGACTGAGCAGTACTTTAATGACTTTCTCACAACTATCAAATCAGCTTACGGCAAATATCTCGGCATTGACGTTTCTAAAGAACTTCGCGCTGCCACTCAAGCTCTTTACTCTATTATCAATCCTGCAACGGTTGATCTTTCTAAATGCAATACACAGATCAAAGCTGATTTTGACGAAAACAAAACCCAGCTTAATGAGTACCTCAATACTCTTGGCTTTAAAGACTTTTACCCGGGCGCTTCTGCCAAAAACCAGGAAGACTTGATTATGCTTGTTAACCAGTTCACTCAAAACCTTACTCCCCGGATGGAAGCCGACTTTATTGCAAAAGGAATGAGCCCCAATCTCATTTCAAGGATTAAAGATTATACGCTTACACTCGCTGCCAGTAACGTTACCCAGGAAACCGCTAAAAAAATTAGACCTACTCTTACTGATGCTTCCATCGTTTCGCTTAACGAAATTTATACTAAGGGAATAAAAATCTGTAAAGTGGTCCGCGGCTTATACAGAGGCGATAAAACAAAACAGGATTTATTCTCATTCTCCAAAACTGTTAAAGCTATTACCAGCGGTACAATTAATACTGCTGCAAATACTCCGGCAGTTCCAACTGCGGCGGCTAAATAAGAATTTCTTCTATCTCGTCTCAATGACTTATTTATCTGAATCGATGTCCATACTCCTGCCTCTCCTGCAAAGGAGAGGCTTTATTTTTTTATTTCTTCGTACCACATACTTCAGTATGTGCCTGTGTTTTTTCGTACCACATACTTCAGTATGTGCATTTCATAATATAATTTTAGCATAAATTTTTAACCGGAGGTTTTATGAGTGAATCCCTTGAAGATATGTTAAACCAAATGACCCCGCTTTATGAAGCGGCAATGCAGTCACAGAACCGCATGAACGCAATGGAAAAAGAAGCGGCTGAGTTTATCAATGCGTTCGTACTAAAGCACTATCCCGAAATTCACAACCTCGAAAAAGAAGGCTTTGATAAACTTAGAGATACCATTGGTCGTATGCTTTTTAAATTTGTTATCGACATAGATAATATTGTAAATGGTATGCAGATAAAAAAGTAATTGTAAGCGTAACCTTCGGGATCATAAAATTAAAATATAAAAACAAATTTAAGACACTAAATTTATTTGACGACCTCAAATGTTACATTAAATATACTAACCGACGACGAAATAAAAATCATCGAGAACTCGTAGCACATACTTCAGTATGTGCCTTTTCACAAACTCATAACCCACACAGACTAAAGTCCGTGCTACAACATCGTACTTTCCGGGGCTGTCACGAACCCTCCGTGACAGTACCTTCTCTTTACAAGTGAGGGCGAAATCCCGCATCATCCTACGGACACTTTTCCCGACTAATTCGCAACCCCTCCCTGCTCGACGGAAACTCATCCATGTGAGGCGGACTCACATATTTGTCCTGCGGAAACTCTTCCGTGTGCGGCGGACTCACATATTTGCCCTGCGGAAACTCTTCCGTGTGCGGCGGGCTCGCAGAATTGT
>JAKAKL010000097.1 GCA_021824565.1 Bacteroidota bacterium
GGATATATTTATCACGATATGATGCTTTCAAGACTGCTTGAATTAGTTGATGAAGATACAACAATAATTTTAACGTCAGATCACGGCTTTCATTCAGATCATCTGCGTCCAAAGGGAATTCCAAACGAGCCTGCCGGACCTGCTTGGGAACATAGAAGTTATGGAATCTTTTGTATGAAAGGACCAGGAATAAAAAAAGACGAAAGAATTTACGGAGCTACTTTACTCGATATTGTCCCGACAATATTAACTCTTATGAATTTACCAATCGGCAGGGATATGCCGGGCAAACCTTTGCTGCAGGCATTTGAAGAAATACCTGAAGTTCAATTTGTAGACAGCTGGGAACAAATTGAAGGCGACTGCGGTATGCATCCAAAGGATCTGCAGCGTGACCCGATTGCAGAACAGGCAGCCATGCAGCAGCTTATAGAATTAGGCTATATTCAAAAACCTGATGAGAATGTTGCTAAGAACATTGAGAGTACAGTAACTGAATCAAAGTTCTACCTGGCGCGTGTTTATATGAATAAAAATAATTTTTCTGATGCCCTTCCAGTATTAGAAGAAATTTATACAAAGTATCCAGATCAGGTAAGATTTGCTTTTAATTACGCCAAATGCCTCGACAGTCTTGGTAAGCTGGAAGAGGCTTTCTCTGTTGTACAGAAAATTATTGAGAATGAAAAAAAGGAATATCCTCAATTATTTTTGCTTCAAGGGACATTAGAGTATGCCCGTAAAAATTACGATCAAGCACTTTACTACCTGGGTAAAGCAGAGAAAGCAGATTCAAACCTTCCGCAGTTATATCAGCAGATCGGGTTTGTTTATTTGAACATGAGGAGACCGAAGGATGCTGAAGCAGCATTAACTAAAGCGCTGGAGAACGATCCTGAAAATGCTCAGGCTCATTACGGTCTTGCTCTTACTATGTTTAGGCTAAAAGAATACGAGAAGTGCGCCGAGTATTCTCTGAATGCCGTCGGGCTTCTTTATCATTTCCCAAAGGCGCATTTAAGCCTCGGTATGGCATTAGCTAAACTTGGTATGTATGAGCGGGCTATTGAAGCTTTTGAAGTTTGTCTAAGAATGACTCCCGGTTTAATGGCTGCCCATAAATACCTGAGCTATATTTATCTTGTTAAGCTGAGAGATAAAGAAAAAGCTAATTTACACATAGAAGCTCTAAAAAACCTAAGAGAAAGGAAAACAGCAGCAGCTTGATTACCGTAGTTACCGGGCTTCCTCGAAGCGGCACATCATTGATGATGCAGCTTCTTGAAGCAGGCGGAATGGAAATATTAACAGATAACATTCGACAGCCTGATGCAAATAATCCAAGAGGTTATTTCGAATATGAAAAAGTAAAAGTTCTGCCAAATGATAACACATGGATAAATGCGGCAGAAGGCAAAGCAGTAAAAATTATTGTTCAGCTTTTAACGTACCTTCCTATTGACCGGCAATATTCAATTATTCTTATGGAGAGAGATACCGATGAGATTATAATGTCTCAGAATAAAATGATTGAAAGTTTGGGCGGCAGTAAGCCAAGCATTGCGATCAGTGTATTGAAGCAGACGTTTATCAATCAGTATGAAAAAGCAGAAAGATACTTATTGGAAAATAAATGTTTCAATGTCTTCAAAGTAAATTACAATAAGCTGGTAGCAGGTGAAGATGAAATTATTGCCGGGTTAAATATTAAATTAAATCTTAATCTGGATATCGGCAAGTCAATACCGGTTATTGATGGTTCGCTATATAGGAACAGAATAATAAAATAGGACTACAGTTGAAAATTTGATCTTGAAAAAGATTTGTTTTAATTGTACCAATGATACCGATAAATGGAAAGAACATGATCTGCTTTTGTGTTATACTCAATTCACCGAAGAACTATTATTATGGGCTTTAATCACATAATAAATATTATTCTGTATTTATTTTAAGGGGAGAGTTTGCGGATAGCGAATGACTTCATTTTATAAATATTCTCTGAGAATGCAGAATTATTTTATATGCAGTATTCTACCGAATTAATTAATTATAAAAACCGAAACAAAATAAAACGCAATGAAGCAGCCTGCATCTGGTTTACGGGATTGTCTGGCAGTGGGAAATCTACATTAGCATCCGGAGTTCAGATCGAACTTAACAATAGAAGTATCAATACTTTTCTTTTGGACGGAGATATTATAAGAAAGGGACTAAACAAAGATCTTGGATTCAGCGATAGAGACAGGACTGAGAATATCAGGCGTATAGGGGAAGTTACTAAATTATTTACTGATGCGGGATTGATTGTACTTACAGCATTTATTTCACCTTTTAAGAAAGACCGCAAATCTGCAAGAGCACTGCATGAAAGGAATAAATTTATAGAAGTCTTTGTGGATTGCAGTATTGAAGATTGCGCAGATAGAGATGTAAAAGGATTATATAAGAAAGCCAGAGCAGGTGAGATTAAGGAATTTACCGGCATTTCATCGCCATATGAAATTCCAGAAAGCCCGGAAATTATTATTCAGAACGGAAATGGTTCAGATTTAAATAAAAACATTCAAACAATTATAGACTATCTGCTTGAAAATAAAATTATAAAATGAACAATTCAGAACTTTTAAAGAACGATGGATCATCTAGAAAAGTTAGAAAGTAAAAGCGTTTTTATTATAAGGGAAGCTTACGCTAACATAAAAAATTTGTGCATGCTATGGTCAATTGGCAAAGATAGTACTGTTTTGCTATGGTTAGCTCGAAAAGCATTTTTCGGACACGTTCCTTTTCCTCTGATACATATCGATACAAACTTTAAGATACCTGAAATGATAGAATATAGGGACCGTCTTGCGAGAGATTGGAAATTAAATATGATTTACGGTCAGAATGAAGAGGCGTTGAAAAACAAAGAGACATATCCCGATGGAAATATAGATAGAATTTCATGCTGTAATAAATTAAAAACCGAAACGCTGATAAATACTTTAAACGGGAATTGGAAGCGCTTCAAGTTGAATCATATAACCGGGCAATATGAAATTGACAGAAGTTCCGACTCCTATAACGGCGTTATATTAGGTATCAGAGCGGATGAGGAAGGCAGCCGATCAAAGGAAAGATATTTTTCTGCGCGCAATTTAGAAAGCAATTGGGAAATTGAGAACCAGCCGCCGGAATTCTGGAATCAATATAAAACTGAGTTTGCTGAAGGTACGCACGTAAGAATACATCCTCTTTTAGATTGGACGGAATTGAATATCTGGGAATATATAAAAAAAGAAAACGTCCCAACTGTCTCTCTTTACTATAATAACGTAAACGGGAAAAGATACCGTTCTTTAGGTTGCTATACATGTACATTCCCGATAGCATCAAATGCAAAAAATGTTGATGAGATTATCTGCGAGTTGAAAACCGGACAATTAAAAAATACAGCGGAGAGGTCTGGCAGGGCACAGGATATAGAAGATGGCGGTGGGCTGGAAACATTACGCAGAAGCGGATATATGTAAAACAAATTTTATCAAGCTGGATCAAAATGCTGAATGAGCAAATGAATATTGTAATTGCCGGACATGTCGATCATGGAAAGAGCACTATAATAGGAAGGCTGCTGTCTGATACTCATTCATTGCCGGATGGGAAAATTGAGACAATAAAAAAATATTGCGAGGTGAATTCTAAGCCTTTTGAGTATGCATTTATTCTTGATGCGCTAAAGGAAGAAAGGTCGCAGGGAATAACAATAGATTCAACGAGAGTATTTTTTAATTCATCAAAGAGAAGCTACATAATTATTGATGCGCCCGGGCATTCTGAATTTCTGAAGAATATGATATCGGGCGCTTCAAGAGCAGAAGCAGCGCTTCTGGTAATTGATGCAAAAGAGGGAGTTCAGGAAAATTCCAAACGTCACGGCTATATGCTTTCAATGCTGGGAATAAAACAAATAGCTGTTGTAATAAACAAAATGGATCTTATAGGATATAATAGAGATTCATTTAATTCTATAAAGAATGAGTATTCTGAATTCTTGAAAAGTATAAATATCAACTCTCTCAATTACGTGCCTGTAAGCGCGAGAGAAGGAGAAAATATTATATCAAGAAATGGAAGTCTAAGATGGTATGATGGGCCGACAATCCTTGAGATACTCGATTGTTTTATTAAGGAAAGAGTTGAAGATAATTTACCTTTTAGGATGCATGTTCAGGATATTTATAAATTTACAAATGACGAAGATGATAGAAGAATAATTGCAGGACTGGTAGAAAGCGGGAAAATAGCGGTTGGAGAAGAAATAATATTTTACCCTTCCGGGAAAAAAAGCAATATAAAATCTATTGAGGGATTCAATTCACAATCAAAGTCAGAAGCATCAGCAGGCAATTCAACCGGATTTACTTTGACAGATCAAGTATTCATTACTCGGGGAGAACTTGCATGCAAAACAGGAGAACCTGCACCCAAAATAGGAAACAGGATAAAAGTAAATTTGTTCTGGTTAGGGATAAATGCATTTGTTAAAGGAAGAGAATATCTTTTCAAGATAGGTACATTAAAAGTAAAGGCGAAACTTGAAGAGATACATAAAATAATTAATTCATCTGACTTATCGGTTATTAATTTCAAAGATGAGATAATACGAAATCAAGCGGCAGAATGTATCATAAGCCTAAATAAGGCTGCAGCCTTTGATGTTATTAATGAGCTTAAACAAACCGGCAGATTTGTAATTGTGGATGAATATGAAATTGCTGGAGGGGGAATTATTACAGAATGTCTTGATGATGGATTATCTGGAATACGAGAAAACGTTGCTTTAAGAAATATAAAATGGAAGAAAAGTACAATAACTGTTGACGAAAGAATTAATAAATACAATCAAATCCCCAAAATGATTTTAATTACCGGAGCAAAAGGTTCCGGCAGAACAGAAGTAGCGAGAGGGCTTGAGAAAATACTATTTGATGAAGGTAAACTGGTTTATTATCTGGGTATCGGCAGTATAAAATATGGGATTGATGCGGATATAAAAAATGAAACGGGAAAGAGAGAAGAACATTTGAGAAGATTCGGCGAGACGGCTAATATTATATTAGATTCCGGAATGATATTAATTGCTGCGGCGCAAAACATAAATAACTTGGAACTTGAAGTAATTAAGACCGAGATATATCCGTTTGAAGCGAAGGTCATATATACTGGAGATGAGATTCTAACGGATGTTCAAATAGACCTAAAAGTTGCAGGGATAAATAATATAGAGCAATCAATCGTGTCAGCTAAAAAGTATTTATTCAATATAGAGTAAACTTCAATCGCGCTAACCTCGCGAGCGGGATTTATTATTACAGAATAGCTGCCGGTGATTTTTCGGAAGTAAAGAAGCTTTTGCTTTTAAAATAAGAAACTATATGCTTGCCGGATGACGATCCGGCATCTCCAGATGCGGGTAGATGACTGATGTTTATCAGCGTGACAAAAAAAAGTCTGCGGAAGATTAAAAAGTTTATGCGGCTAAAGTAAAATTGTGGAAATGCAGCAGCTTGATATTAAAAATTTACTACGTTTTCCAGTAAACAAGATTACCCTGCAATCTTATGCTTTTTTCCCATCTGCCATTTTGACAAAAATCATACTGCATTCCCATAACTTCACCAAGCCTGTAAAAGGCATATAACAAGCCTATAACCACTAACTAAATTTGTTCTGACATAATGACTAGCATTTGTAAGTATGCTGAAATATGCTTCGTCATAGAATGTTGCCTTGTCTGCAAATATATTGATACTATAGAAAACATTGTATGGAATATATTGGAAAATGATTCGATCATGATAAGTACCCCGCTGAAGTTATATTTAAATAATTACCAAAGATTCAGTATTTTAAAGGATAATAATAAAATTAATAATTTAAAGAATTGGGTAAAGGAATGAATACAAAAATTATATGGACAAAAATAGATGAAGCGCCGGCTTTAGCATCATATTGCCTGCTGCCAGTTGTAAAATCTTTTGCAAAAGGAACGGGAATTGAATTTGAATCGAAAGATATTTCTCTTGCGGGAAGAATACTCGCAAGCTTCCCGGAAAATCTAACCGAAGAGCAAAAAGTTTCCGACTATCTTTCGGAACTCGGCGCACTAACTCAAGACTCGGACGCCAATATCATTAAGCTGCCGAACATAAGCGCTTCAATACCGCAGCTTCATGCGGCAATCAAGGAACTTCAGGATAAAGGATATAAAATCCCGGATTATCCAGACGAACCGAAGAACGATGAAGAAGCCGCGATTAATGCGAGATATTCCAAAGTGCTGGGCTCTGCAGTTAATCCTGTATTAAGAGAAGGAAATTCCGACAGGCGTGCCGCTGCTTCCGTTAAGATGTTCGCGAAAAAGCATCCGCATAAAATGATGAAGCCCTGGCCCGCTTCGGGATCTAAAGCGCGAGTTGCGCATATGAATCAGAAAGATTTTTACGGTACAGAAAAATCAGTTACGCTCGATAAGCCTGATACTGTAAACATTGAGTACGTTGATCCAAGCGGAAAAGTGACTGTACTGAAAGAAAAGCTTAAGCTTCTTCAAGGAGAAGTAATTGACGCTTCAGTTATGAATGTTAAAGAGCTGCGTAAATTTTACGCTGAGCAAATTGAAGCCGCTAAAAAAGACGGCGTGCTTCTTTCGCTTCATTTAAAAGCTACGATGATGAAGATTTCCGATCCGATAATGTTCGGTCATGCTGTTTCTGTTTACTACAAAGATGCGCTTGATAAACATGCTGATACACTTAAAGAAATCGGCGCAAATGTAAATAACGGTTTGATGGACATTCTCGAAAAATTAAACCGTCTTCCCGAAGAAAAGCGAAAAGAAATAGAAGCCGATATTAATAAAGTCTATGAGTATCAGCCTCAACTCGCGATGGTTGATTCGAGAATCGGGAAAACAAATCTGCACGTTCCAAACGATGTAATAGTTGATGCCTCAATGCCGAACATAGTCCGTGACGGCGGCAAGATGTGGAACCGCAAGGATGAGCTTCAGGATTGTATCGCGATGATTCCCGACCGCTGCTATGCAACAATCTATAAAGAAATTATTGAGGACGCGAAAGCTAAAGGACAATTCGATCCTTCAACTATGGGCGCTGTTTCCAACGTCGGATTGATGGCTCAGAAAGCTGAAGAATACGGCTCGCACGATAAAACTTTCCAAGCTAAAGGCGACGGAGTTATCCGCGTTACAAATTCGGAAGGAAAAGTTTTACTTGAGCAGCAGGTTGAAACAGGAGATATATTCAGAGTGTGCCAGGCTAAAGACGAGCCGATAAGGGACTGGGTGAAACTTGCAGTGACAAGAGCAAGAACTTCGGCGACTCCGGCAATCTTCTGGCTTGATGAGAACAGAGGACATGACAGAGAAATAATTGCGAAAGTCAAAAAGTATTTGCCTGAGCATGATACAAAGGGACTCGAAATAAAAATTTTAGCGCCGGTCGAAGCTATGAAGTACACACTGGAAAGAACAAGAAAAGGGTTGGATACAATTTCAGTTACCGGGAATGTACTTCGTGATTATTTGACCGATCTCTTCCCGATTCTTGAGCTTGGTACAAGCGCAAGAATGCTTTCGATAGTTCCGCTGTTAAAAGGCGGCGGCTTGTTTGAAACCGGCGCGGGCGGTTCGGCACCAAAGCATGTTCAGCAGCTCCTAAAAGAAAATCACTTAAGATGGGATTCGCTTGGAGAATACTGCGCGCTGGTTCCTTCATTTGAGATGATTGCCGAAAAAACGGGAAATAAAAAAGCGGCGCTTTTGGCGGAAACTCTTGATGCTGCAATCGGAAAATATCTTGAGAACGGAAGGATGCCTTCCAGAAAAGCCGGAGAGATTGATAACCGCGGAAGCTCTTTTTATCTTGCTGAGTACTGGGCGGAAGCTTTAGCAAAGCAGGATAAAGATGCTGAAATGAAATCACGTTTCTCTAAGATTTATAAAGAGCTTCAGGCTAATGAAGATAAAATAGCAAATGATTTGATTGCGGTGCAGGGAAAGCCGGCTGACATTGGCGGTTATTATTTACCGGATGATGTAAAAGCTTCTGAGGTTATGCGTCCGAGTAAAGTTCTCAATAAAATAATTGATGAAATGTAATTTTAGTTTATTAAAAGAACCCGTTGTGTGAATTAAATTATAAACCGTTAAAACGGTTATGGCTTTGACTTTTTCTTATTAACCCACGGATTAATCCGTGGGTTAATAAAATCACTCTTTAGTTCAGTAACTGTTTCAACAGTTTCCCGTGATTATTTTTTAATTCACACAACGGGTTAAAAGACTTTTTATCAAAAGTATACGGATAGGGAAGTTTTCTCTATCCGTTTTTTATTGAGTAAATGAAATATGTTTATGAGGTCAGTTAGAAAAAACAAAGACAGCTTCCTTCAAATATTTTGTATGAATGTAAGTTAAGCAATGGATTAAATAAAAATTAATAAATATTTTCCGATAATATATTTGGAATGTTGGAGAATTTTTAAATGTCTATTGATTGGCTGAATGTATATAATACGGGAATCACGAAAATAGATGAGCAGCATAAAAAGCTTGTTAAAATGATAAATGACCTTGAACTAGCAAAGGGTAAAGAGAATGAGTCTCAAATTCTTAGAGAGGTTTTTTATCAATTAGTTGATTATACGCATTATCATTTTGCGCAAGAAGAAATGCTGATGAATGAAGCTGAATATCCTAGGATAACAGCTCATAAACAGAAGCACAAAGATCTAATTGATCAAATAGTTTTAATGCTGGAATCACTTAAATCAGGTGAATTGGTTTTGGGAGAAAAATTGATGACTATGCTAAAAGACTGGCTAATCACACACATACTTGGATATGATAAGGAATTTGGTCTTTATTACAAGACAGCCACTAAATTCACAAAGTAATTAATATTATTCTGACATGAAGCAAACCTTCCTTCCCTTAGATAAAAACTTAGAAACTATTTGTGTTGAATTACAATTAATTCTAAAAATATTAAGTATGTTTACTTTGAAAATTTAGTATAATTAATTTTAAGAATGCGGAGCGAATCCATACTAACTGCGAAAATGAATTACTTGATTCACTACAATAACCAGCCGGTGCATGAATAATACAATAAGCGAAAAAGATAAAAAGAATGGAATAATCCTTATTGCGGCGACAAGGATTACAAGAAGTATTGCCGCAGGCATGATCAACGTTGCATTTCCATATTACATACTTACTACATTGCATTACGGCGCTTTGGTCATCGGCTCTATTTATGTCTCGGCAACTGTAGCGACTGCTGTGCTCGGTTTCTTGTTTGGAATAACTACAGATGTTTGGGGAAAGCGGGGAACTCTAATTATAACGGGATTGCTTCTGCCGGTAAGCGCATATATGGTATACATGAGTTCAAGCCTGTGGATAATAATTCCAGCCGCAATGATCGGCGGATATTCTGCCACAGGGTCGCTTGCAGGCGACGGTATTGGAGGAGCAATGCAGCCGATTCAAAACGCAGTGATTGCAAATCTTACCCCTAATAATGATAGGACAAAATATTTTTCACGCTTTACTTTCCTCTCCGGCGCAACTGCAGCCATTGGCGCTCTTATGGTAAAGCTGTTTGACGTGCAGGATGTTTTTCTTGCGGCTTCATTAATCTCACTTGCAGGGATTCCCGGATTATGGTTTATAAAAGTTACCAGTTCGAATGGCAGCATAAGGAAGCTTAAAACAAAAACAACGATTGGAAAGTTTACATTAACCGGAATGCTTAACGGACTTTCGCAAGGATTGACCGTTCCATTTCTCATACCGTTTTTCGTATTGGTTTATCATCTTCCGAAGTCGCAGGTTTCGGAGTATGCATTCATAAGCGGAATGTTAGGCTCATTTGCAATCTTAGGAGCGCCGCTGTTAGAAAAGATGTTTGGATTTGTAAAAAGCATTGTAGTTACCAGAGCCATTGGCGCCGTGCTTTTTGTGCTGTTTCCGATTATAAAATATCTGCCGGTCTCGGTCATAATTTATATTATCAGTCCGTCATTAAGAATAGCCGCGTTGCCGATCCAGCAGTCGGAATTGACAAAGCGGGTTGATGATGAGGAAATGGGCAGAGCGCTCGGCATAAATCAAGTTGCAAGATTAGCGGCGTCGTCTACGGGTACCGGATTAAGCGGCTACTTAATGGAAAACGCTTTGTTTGAACTTCCGTTTTTTATTTACGGCGGAATAATGGCAGTGAATCTTTTTTTATATATAAAATTCTTTGGAGAAAAGAACTCCAAAGGCATTACAGTTGAAACTGAAAATAAATTAGAATAATCTCCATATAATTTACAGAGAACGACAGATTAAACTTTATCAGCGTTATTAATAAAGAATGAGTGAGATACGCCGGTAAATTTTTTAATGGCTTAAAGAATTCTTGAGCCTCTTTCCAAGAATCTTAAATCGCAAACTAAGATTCTTAAAATGCAATATAAGAAACACAATAAACAGTTAAAGAAACTTTTGATGCTCTTGAAGAATTATACAACGCAAAGTATGTTTCTTATATCGCATTGTAAGAAACTTAAAATGCAGACAAAGAAACATGCATCGCAAAGAAAGAAACATACATTGTAATATAAGAAACTCGATAAGCCTTTAAAGAAACTCAGATCGCAAGACAAGAATCTTTAAACGCAAAAAGAGAAACTTAAAGTGCGGTAGGAGAAACTTTAAAGTCTATTTTACTTTTAAAAAACATGTTTTATGAAACTGAAAATGCGATTTTTGAAAAAAAACGGCTTTAAAAAACAAAAGCCCCCAAATTTCTCCGGGGGCTTTTTCTTTGAAAGTTAATTCGATAACTTAGAAAGTATATCTAACACCAAGCTGCATAGTCCAGCGAGAAGTAAGGTTATCGTAGTTCCATGCGAGGTTGTTGGCAGGAGCTCTGAAGCCAAAAACAGGCTTGTTAGTTGCCTTATCCATACCTTGATAAGAAACTACATTATAAGTATTATATCCACCACTTACATCATAACCCCAATTGCTGTCAATAAGGTTGAGCACATTTAAAACATCTAAAGATATTTGAAATAAATGTCCGTTACTAAAAGCAGGGATTGTTTGAACGATTCTTAAATCCAATTCATTTCTCCATGGATATGTGGAGCCGTTTCTTGCCGCTATAGTACCGCGATGCGATGATAGGTAAGAGTTATTATTTATAAAGCTGTCAAATGAAGCATAAGTAGCTGCGGAGGCGGCGCTATAGACACCGCTTTTGTTTACGGTTCCTAATTCAATGTCGGCATCGTTTCTAGGAATATAGAAAAGATCGTTCCCATCAAACCCGTCTCCATTAAGGTCTCCGGTAACGGTATAAGAAATTGGTAAACCGGACTGACCGTTGTAATATAATGAAAAGCTTGTTGGGGCATTTCCAAAGAAATCTTGAGTATAGGTTACTGATGCAAAAATTCTATTTCTAATTTCAAAATCAGATGTAGTGAGAGAAGGATTATTTGGATCGTTAATAATAGGGTTATATCTCATTTGCGATTGAGCTTGAGAAGATAAAACGCCATTCTGATCAAAAGATCGTCCGTAAGTATATGCTACATTACCTGAAATACCGAAAGGAACATTTCTTTGAAGCTGAACAGTGAAATTATATTGATAACCTTTACTTGTATTAGTTAAATAATACATGCCAAAGAAATTGTTGTTGCCATTGTTTGTTCCTCCATAGAGTGGCCTTCCGTCTGGCAAGGTACCTTTAACGGGGTTAAGATTAATTTCTTTGTACAACATATCGTTTAAGTTTTTAGAATATAACGCTTCTACAGTTCCGGTAATTCCGAATGGAAGTTGGCGGTCAACAGCTGCATCGAAACGAAGAAGTTGAGGCATTTTCAAATTAGGGTCAACAAGGTCTATTTCCGATTGGAATTTAGGAGCGCCAGTACCCGGGGCACCGACACCTGGCTGATTATTAGGATCAGCAGAAAATTGTGTTCCTGCACCTCCATCAACCTCTGCAATTAAAGTACCGGTATTACCGTAGTTGTTTGACATCCAAACATAAGGCACACGACCAGTGAAAATACCAACACCACCTCTAACTTGTGTCTCATGTTCGCCATTTACGTCCCAATTGAATCCGAGACGTGGTGACCATAAAATATTACCACTTGGGATGTTTGAGGTGCTGTAGCCGGGGAAGTAGTAGCTTACTGAATCGTTATAAGAAGGTTTGGTCGGGAAGAAAGGTATATCTAATCTTAATCCCAGTGTAATCTTTACATTGGGAAGAGCAGTGTATTCATCTTGAGCATAAAATCCGATTTGATTTACATTAAATTGAGCTGCTGGTTCCGGATCGCTAGTTCTTGATAATACTCTTTGATAGAACGAAGGATTATTGAAATTTAGTTGCGAAACATAATTAACTTTATATTGATAATATCCCCAATATGAACGTATGAATAAATTCTTAAAAGAGAAGAATTCATTGTGAGTTCCAAAAGTAAGGATATTATTTCCAGTTATGTAAGTAAAATTGTCAGTGAATTCAAATATGCTTTGGTCTAGACTATTTGCTGAGGAATATCTATCGGTACCTGCATAAATTGTAAAACCGCCAGGCAGGACAACGTTAATTTCAGGAAGACCTGAGCCGGTAGGACCGCGCTTATCACTAATCGAAGTATAACCTAAAATCAATTCGTTCGATATTTGATTTCCGAAATTACTATTAAGTTGAAGAACGGTAGAATTCGTATTATTAGTTATTCGATAAAGATAACTGTCAAAGCTCATGGAATAAGTGCCGCTTCTATTGCCTAAGTTGTCAATATAAGAATGGACATAGTTATTGCGAAGAGTTAGTTTATTATTTTCATCAAGGTTATAATCAAATCGCAAGAAAAATTTAGTACTTGGCTGGTTGGCATCAAAAGATGAATAACTCCCTGGGTTAAAACCTTTTGCAGAAAGAAGAGATGCTAAAGTATCTGCATTAGCCTGATTGCTTGCGTTGCCTTGTGGTCCCAATGCTGTATTAGAAAGAGGGGTTGTATGTTGGGTTAATTCAAGGTTTGTAAAGAAGAATAGCTTATCTCTCATAATAGGTCCGCCAAGACGGAAGCCATATTGATATTCATTAAAATTTGCAAGTTTAGTTTTAAGAGTATCTGGGCTGACTCCAACTAAGCTTTGATTTCTACCGTAGCCATAAACTGAACCGCTAAACTGGTTGGTACCGCTGCGTGTAATGGCATTAATACCGCCGCCGGTAAAGCCGCCGTATCTAACATCATAAGGGGCAACTACAACCTGGAAAGATTGAATAGCATCCAAACTTATTGGATTAGCTCCTGTTTGTCCGCCTGGTGTTCCGGAAGAACCGAGACCAAAAAGATCATTGTATTGTGTACCGTCAATTTGAATATTGTTGTAACGATTGTTCCTTCCGGCAGCTTGCATATTTGTTCCGCTAAATAAGGGAGAAAGTTTTGCAAAATTCTGGAATGTACGGCTGATTGTCGGTACTTCTTGAATTTGCTTTGCAGAAACATTCTCAAAAGAGCCGGTTCTGTCATTGCTGATTATTGGATTTCTATTTGCAGTTACTTGAACTTCTGAAAGTCTTACTTCAGAAGTAGACAATGTAAAATTAATTGTTTGGTTTTCACCTAATTCAAGATAGACGTTATCTCTTGTTTCAGATTTATATCCGACATAAGTAACTGTTACCTTATATGGTCCGCCTACTCTTAAACCAAAAATATTATATTTTCCGTTCAGTCGTGAAGTAGTACCATATTGTGTGCCGGAAGGTTCGTGAACAGCCATAATTGTAGCCGATGGTAACGGCTCGCCGTTTTGGTCTGTAACTGTTCCGCTTATAGATGCAGTGGTTACGCCTTGTGCAGATATATTTTGCGAAGCAAGGAATAACAAAGCAGCTATAATAAAGAAGGGAAGTTTAGTAATGTATAACTTCATAAGTTCTCCTTAATGATTATTAAAGTTATTAGTGATTTATTTTTTTTAGATAAGAAATTTTCTAAAATCTCTTTTATAAATTTAGAAGTGTATGTAACTATATCCAACATTAAAGCAATTTTTAACAATTTTTTAACTTGTAAGGGAGCCGAAAGAAGTCCTATGTCTCCCGGCGATTCCCAATTAATTTTTATAGAACGAGATAATACTTATGCGTGTCTTAAAATCATTATTCTTTTAGAGAGCCGGATAAATGTATCTTTAAGCATAGGTGAAATTATCAAAAATTTTTTTAGAAGGCAACAAATTAATATTAATTATTTTTTTGAAATCTATTTTGCCTAAATAATTAAGGCGCGTGTAATTTAGCTCGTAAGATTTAATACTATTTATTTGTAAATTAAATGCGTAACAAAAATTATAAAAGAAAAATGCAATGACATTTCTCAAGGAAATAAAAAGCTTAAAAGTTGTATTCATATTTATCCTTATATTAATTGTAGGGATAGGCATTGCATCATACCGCAACGTAACGGAAGTATATGAAACAGCGGAGTGGCGGGCTAATTCATATAATATACTTACGTTCATAGAAGATTTAAAGACTCAAATTGTCGGAGTGGAGGAATTCCAGCGTAATTATATTATTACCGGCGATTCGAGTTATCTCAAATCTTTTCATCGCGGTATTACCAATGAGAAAGTTGATCTTAATAATCTTAGAATTTTATTCCATGATAACGTACAGCAGCTTAGCAGAGTTGACGCATTAGATTCTTTGATTGCAGTTAGGAATATTAATCTTACAAATACAATTACTGTCCGTGAAAAAAGCAGCTATGCAAAAGCTATGGACTTGCTCCGTGAAAGAATCGAGAGAAAATCTATGGACCGCATCTCCGAAGCGGTCTCGGTTATTCACGCAGAAGAATATAATTCGCTTCACAGAAACGATCTCGCGCTTGTTGTCAATGTTAGGAACACTTTCTTCACAATTATAGGCGGAACCGTCGTTAGCTGTATAATTTTTCTGACAGTATTTTATTTATTGGATAAGGAAATAGGCGTAAGAAAGAAAGCAGAACAGGACATCAGAAGAGAGATGGAATTTTCCGACCGCCTATTAAATAGCAGCATTGACGGAATTATAGCTTTTGATAGGAACTGCAGATATACGTTGTGGAACCCCGGCATGGAAGCGATGACGGGAATTAATAAATCGGAAACCATAGGTAAAGTTGCTTTCGATGTTTTACCTTTTTTAAAAGAGATAGGTGAAGACAGGTTTTTCTATGAAACGCTCGACGGCAAATCTGTTATCGCTAAAGACAGATGGTTCTATATTCCCGAGACGGAGCGGGAAGGATATTTCGAAGCATATTACTCGCCCATATTAGACTTGAAGAAAAATGTTGTAGGCGGGCTTGCGATTGTAAGAGACAGTACGCAAAGGAAATTTGCGCTTGAAGCTTTGGAGCGGGCTAAGGATGAGCTTGAAAAAAGAGTTGCCGAAAGAACTGCGGCTCTAACTAAGTTGAATGAAGATTTGAGGAATGAAATAATTGAAAGGAAAAAAGCCGAAGAAATAATTAACGCCTCACTCCACGAAAAAATGATTTTGCTTAGAGAAATCCACCACCGCGTCAAAAACAATTTACAGGTAATTTCAAGTTTGTTGAATCTTCAATCGGGATATATCGAAGATAAAAAGTCCCTTGAGATTTTCAGGGAAAGCCAAAACAGAATTAGATCCATGGCGTTGATTCATGAGAAGCTTTACCAGTCCAAAGACCTGAACAAGATCGAGTTTGCAGAATATATAAGATCGCTGACAAGAGACTTGTTTGATTCATATAACATAAGCCCTAGAAGAATTTTATTGAAGATAGAGATGCAGAAAACATATCTTGAAATCGACAAAGCCATTCTATGCGGATTAATTATTAATGAACTCGTGTCGAACTCATTTAAGCATGCATTCCCGGATGGAAGCAGCGGCGAAATTTTCATAAGCCTTTCTTCCGAAGGAGAAAAATATTTTTTGATATACAAGGATAACGGAGTTGGTTTCCCGGATAAGATGGATTTTAAGAAAAGTAATTCACTTGGCTTGCAGCTCGTAACCACATTGACAAATCAACTTGGCGGCGATATCTCTCTTGAGAAAAACGGCTACACTGAATTTAAAATAATATTTACGGCTTAGTTCTTCTTTTTCTCATCCGAATTTATTTCTTTTACCAGACCTTCCCACCATTCATCTTTAACAATCTGGAATTTGGATTTTTGTCTCTTATCTAAATAGCTTTCAATCTTGGTTAAGATGGAAGAAGTTTCAAGATCGTTTTTATCATTAAGCCACGTTATCACTGCTTTAGTAATCTGCTCCGACTCCTCGTCGTTAAGTAATATTTTTTGCTGCAGCAGCGAGACACCGCTCTTTACAGTCGAATCAACTTTAGCGGCATCAGAATTTTTTTGCGCATATAAAGCAGCCGCCGAAACGATAACCGCTATAAATAATACTCTAATATGGCTCATTAATTTATCCTTTCCTTAAGCACTGGAAAACCTACTACAATATTTTTGATAATTCAACTTAGAAAAAAATCAGGACAGTAAAAACAATTAATGATTGTGCGGATTATTCTGAAAAGCGGAACATGCCGTATATAAATCAAAAAGATAACTAAACTGCCTTAGAAATTTCCTGATCTTTATACTGAAGCTGATACAGTTTGTAATATATCCCTTTCTTTGCAAGAAGTTCCTGGTGGTTTCCGGTTTCTCTTATCTCGCCCTTGTGCATTACTATTATTTTGTCAGCGCTTTGTATCGTCGAAAGTCTATGAGCTATCACAATTGCAGTTCTGCCTACAAGCAGCTTTTCAATTGCTTTCTGAATTATTATCTCTGTTTCCGTGTCAACGCTTGAGGTCGCTTCGTCCAGAATTAAAATGTGCGGATCGAAGGCAAGCGCGCGCGCGAATGAAATTAATTGCTTTTGTCCAACGCTTAAAGTAGAGCCGCGTTCCTTAACCGCTTCATCATACTTGTCCGGCAGCTGCTCTATAAATCTATCCGCTCCGACAAGCTTTGCGGCTTCCTTTATTTTATCAAGCGGTATATCCTCATTGTTCATGCTAATATTTGAGCGTATAGTGCCGGAAAATAAATAAACATCCTGAAGTACAATTGAAATATATTTTCTTAAATCTTTCTTGTCTAATGTTTTTATATCTACTCCATCGACAAGTATTTTTCCTTTTTGGATATCGTAAAATCTCGATAGGATATTTATCAAGCTAGTTTTACCAGCGCCAGTGTGCCCTACAATTGCTACGGTTTCCCCGGGGTTTATCTTCAGCGAAATATTTTTTAAGACATATTCATCGTTGTTATATGCAAAGGATACGTCTTTAAATTCTATTTCTCCCTTAACGTCTTTTAATTCTTCGGATTTCTCCGGGTTATTTATAAAAGTTTGATTGTCGAGCAGCTTAAAAATTCTTTCCGAAGAAGCCATTGCTGTTTGAAGTATGTTGTACTTTTCCGAAAGATCTCTTATTGGTCTAAAGAACATATCCGTTAGTTGTATAAACGCAACAAGCACGCCGAAAGAAAGGCTGCTTCTAATGATCTCGCCGCCGCCGTACCATATTATTAGTGCGGTCGCCGTTGAGCTAATTAATTCCACCGCCGGATAGAAGATCGAATAATAAAGGTTTGACTGGATATTCGCTTCCCTGTAATCTTTATTTATGTTAAGGAACTTTCCCAGCTCGATTTTTTCTTTATGAAATATCTGCACGATGTTCATGCCGGTAATATGTTCCTGCATGTACGAGTTCAACCTTGCAAGATGCAGTCTAACGTTGCGGTATGAGTTCCTAACTTTTCTTCTAAATAAGAACGTAACGTAAAATAAGATCGGCAGTACGGATAATGTAACAAGCGACAGCTTCACGTCCATGAAGAACATAAACACAAGAATCCACACAACCGTAAATACATCACTGAAGACCATTACTATTCCGGATGAGAACAAATCGTTTAGCGATTCGATATCGTTCGTTACCCTCGTTACTATTCTTCCGATGGGCGTCTTATCAAAAAATTTCAAAGCTAACTTTTGCGTATGCGTAAAGATCTGTGTGCGGAGATCGAAAATAGTTTTCTGTCCCAGATACTGTGTGTAATAAGTAAGAAAGTATTGAATAACAGCCTGGAAAAGCAGCGAGCCTAATAAAAGCATACAGATAGTTAAAAGTCCGCTGTAGTTTGAATGAGCTATGTACTTATCTATCGCTATCTTTATCAAATAAGGGCGCAGTGGTCCCAGAGCGGCAACAACTATATTAAAGAAGATAGCAGAGATTACATATTTCTTGTAAGGCTTAACGTAGCCTAGGAGCCGCCGCATTAATTTCGCGTCGTAGGCTTTTCCAAGTATTTCTTCATCAATATTTTCTGTCGCCATACTAAATTACCTTGTGATAATTTTTCCCCGCTAAAAATGATTTTATATTTTCAACTGTCGTATCCATAATTCTCTCGACTGCTTCAGCAGAATCAAAAGCCATGTGTGGGGTTATAATAACGTTCTCTCTTCTCAATAAAATATTTCTTCTTAATAAAACTTCCAGGTGTTCTACAGAAACATTCTTTGTGAGCATCTGGTTTTCTTCTTTCAAAAGATCTTCGCCTTCAAAAACATCAAGTCCTGCGCCGCCGAAAATATTATTATCAATAGCATAGTAAAGCGCTTGCGGCTCAATTACTCCGCTTCTTGCAGTATTGATAAACAAAGCGTTTTTCTTTACAAGATTAATATTCCCCATATTGATTAAATGATGCGTATACTGGTTATAAGGGCAGTGCATAGTTATTATGTCTGAATTCTTTAGCAGTTCTTCAAGCGAAACATATTGAAAGTCCAGAAGCTCAGTTAATATATGGTTCGGCTTGGGATCATGAGTAATAACTTTCATCCCGAAACCTTTGGCAATTTTTATTACGTGCACGCCGATGCTTCCAGCGCCAATAACGCCGAGAGTTTTTCCTTTCAGATCAAAACCCTGAAGTCCGTTCAGAGCGAAATCATTTCTTGTGGTTCTTACATAAGCTTTGTGAATGTTCCGCGAAAGTGCAAGTATCAGCGCGAAGGTATGTTCTGCAACAGTATTCTCACCGTAATACGGAACATTTGCAACCGAAATATTCTTTGACTGAGCTTTCTTAACATCTATATGATTAAAGCCCGTGCTTCGCGTAGCAATCAGCTTTAGCTTTTTCGCTTTCTCTAAAACTTTAGCGTTTATTTCAGAATAAATAAAAGGAGATATTATGACCGCGCCTGAAATAGAATTAGAATTAACTTCATTCAATTCGCCTGGATAAAAAGTAAGCTCAAAGCTTTTATCAAATTTTTTCTTAAGATATCTTTTTTCCTTATCGGTCGTTTCAAAAAATATTATTGGTGTTAAAGCCATTTATTCCTCAGTTTAATTCTTCCAGTTCCTTTTCAAGAAGCTGTTTGTAATGCAGATCGGCGTATATTCCGTCTAGCGCGACAAGCTCATCGTGTGTTCCTTGTTCGGCAATTTCGCCTTCAGAAAGGACAATGATTTTATCAGCGTCTTTAACAGTCGATATTCTGTGACTTATAATTATGCTTGTCCTGTTCTTCATGAACTCTTTAAGGCTCTTCAATATTTCTTCTTCGGTATTTGTGTCGACCGCGGAGAAAGAATCGTCCAGTATTAATATTTTAGGATCGATTGCTAAGGCTCTCGCAAGACAAGCTCTCTGCTTTTGACCGCCCGACAAAGTAATTCCTCTCTCACCCATAATCGTTTCATAGCCCTGCGGAAAAGTTTCAACATCTTTATCAAAGTGCGCTATCCTCGATGACTCTATAACTTTAGCTTGACTAATATCTCTTAGTCCGTATGTTATATTATTTGCGATTGTATCCGAAAATAAAAATGATTCTTGCTGAACGACTCCGATTTTAGTCCGTAGTATTTCTAACGGGATCGATTTAACATTTTCCCCATCAATTGAGACTTCGCCTTCTATGCAGTCATAAAGGCGCGGGATCAGGTTGATGAAAGAAGTTTTTCCTTCGCCAGTGTAGCCCATAATTGCAAGTGTCGTCCCAGCCGGAATTTTTAGATTAATATTCTTTAAAACGTACCGAAGGTTTTCATTATATCTGAAAGAAACATTATCAAACTTAATTTCTCCCTTAATGTCTTTAATAGAATGATTTGTCTTTTCGTCATCTTTGATTTCATAAGGCTCGGCAAAAATTTTATTTAATCTCTTCATGCTTGCCTCTGCCTGCTGAACCATATTTATAACCCATCCGAAAGCGATAACAGGCCAGGTAAGTATTCCGAGGTAAGCTATAAATGCAGTCAGATCGCCAAGATTAAAATTTCCATGTATAATTCTTACACCGCCGAACCAGATAATTATAATTACAGAAAGACCTGTTATCAAAAACAATACTGGTTGTAGGAATGCCTGTATCCTGATCATTTCCATGTTGCGGTTCTGATAATCTTTACTGAGTTTTTTAAACTGTTTTATTTCATTCTCTTCGCGGACGTATGATTTAATTACCCGGATGCCGGCAAAATTTTCCTGGGCTTTTGTCGTCAGCTCTGAAAACTTCTCTTGAATAAGCGTAAACTTTTCATGGATTAACTTACCGATCTTATAAACAAGCACGGAAAGGAACGGCAAAGGTATTAATGAATAAAATGTAAGAGTCGGGCTCAACGAAATCATTACGGCAATAGTAATAATTAATCTAATCACAGTATCCGTTGAGTACATAACCGCGGGACCGAGAAAAGACCTCACTGCATTAACATCATTTGTCGCATGCGCCATTACGTTGCCGGTGGAATTATTCTGAAAATATCGCATCGGCAATTTTTGAATATGCGTCCAGAAATCCTCTCTTAAGTCGTATTCAATTTCTCTTGAGACGACGATTATCATCTGCCTTATAAGATATCTGAAGAAACCAGCAAAGAGGGAAGCAGAAACTATTAATACTGCATAATGGATTAATACTCCAATTGTTATTTTACTCGTGAGGGCGTTGATCGCATCTTTAATAATCAATGGGATATAAATTGAACCAGCGTTTGACAGTATTATAAACAACACTCCAAACAGAAGTTTGGCTTTATATCTAAGAAAATATTTTTTTAGTGTGAATAAGTTTTTCATAAACTATTTTTGACTGATAAATAAATCCGTCCGCACGGAAATATTTTAATTTAAATGTCTAGAATCATTTGGACAAAATAATCTTATCCGATAACTTCAAAACCCGTGTATTTCTGCAGCACTTTTGGAACAATTATCTTTCCTTCATGCGTTTGATAATTTTCGAGAATAGAAACCATCAAACGGCTTGTCGCCAATCCCGACCCGTTCAACGTGTGTATGAATTCAGGTTTTTTTGTGGCTTCATTTCTAAATCGAATGTTTGCTCTTCGCGCCTGGAAGTTTTCAAAGTTGCTGCACGAAGAAGCCTCCAGCCAGCGTTTCTCAGCGGGCGACCAGGTTTCTATGTCGTAGCATTTCGCCGCTGAAAAACTTAAATCTCCTGTGCAGAGCAATAATATTCTATATGGAATTTTTAGCGCCTGTAAAATATCCTCGGCATCGACAACTAACTTCTCAAGCTCGTCGTAAGAAGTTTCCGGTTTTACAAATTTGACCATTTCAACTTTGTTGAATTGATGCACACGCAAAAATCCTTTTGACTCTTTTCCGTACGATCCGGCTTCTCTTCTAAAGCAAGGGGAATAACCCACGTATTTTATCGGCAAATCTTTTTCATTTAAAATTTCTCCGCGATGAATATTAGTAATCGGAACTTCCGCCGTCGGGATCGGATATAAGCCATCTTTTTCAACGAAGTACATATCTTCTTCCATCTTCGGAATCTGCCCGGTGCCTTCCATAGATTCACGGTTAACTAATATCGGCGGCATTACTTCGGAATAACCATGATGTTCCAAATGGAAATCGAGCATATAATTTATTAAAGCCCGTTCAAGCGTGGCGCCTTTACCAGTATAAAGAGGAAAACCGGAACCGGAAATTTTTGTTCCTCTTTCGAAATCTAAAATTCTTAATTTTTTCCCAAGCTCGATGTGATCTAAAACTTTAAATTCATTTTCAAAAGAAAATTCTTGCGGCAGCCATCTCCTCGTTTCAACGTTTTCCTCCGCACTCTTACCGACCGGTACGGAATTATGTGCAATGTTCGGAGTGTGCCTAAGTATATTTTCAATCTTTGCTTCTACTTCGCGAAGCTGCTCATCCTTCAATGTTATTTCATCGGAGACTAATTTCATTTCAGCTAATACAGGCGCGGTATCCTGCCCGGCTTTTTTCATCATAGGAATTTGCGCAGAGACTTGATTTCGCTTTGATTTTAAATCATCTGTCTTTAATATAAGCGAACGGCGCTCTTCATCTAAAGATAAAATTTCATCAACTATATCTTTTGCGTTTTTATTTTTTAATCCTTGCCGAATTAATTCTGGGTTCTCGCGGATAAGTTTTAAGTCTAACATCAATTCCTCTGAGTTATCTAACTACAATATTATAAATTTTATTCTTCACAAAAATTTCTTTCACAACTTGCTTGCCGTCCAGATTCTTTATTACCTTTTCGTCGCTGAAGACCGCATTTTTAACTTCGTTTTGTTCGCTGTTCATAGGAAGCTGAATTGTTGTTCTCAGCTTCCCGTTAATTTGAACCGCTATGTTTACTACATCTTCAATCAAAGCTTCAGCATCCGGCTCGAACCATTCGGCGTTTTTAAATATTGATTCGCCTCGTCCGATTATCTGCAGACATTCTTCCGCAAGGTGCGGTGCAACCGGAGCAAGCAGTACTCCATATCTCTCCAAAGTATAAGCTTGAATTTCTTTCGAACATTTTTCTATATTTTTATTAAGTTCGTTCAGCAATTCCATTAAAGCTGCAATCGCAGTATTGAATCTGAAGTTATTAATTTCTTCATCAAACTTCTTAATCGTTTGATTGATCTTTCTATAAACAGATTTTTCTTCAGAGTTCAATAATGAAATTTCAAACTTGGATTTTAACTGTACAGCTTCTAAAATTTTAGGGAAGCGGCTGAATAATTCACAAGTCCTTTGCACAAATCTATCGGTGCCGGCAATTCCTTTGTCGCTCCAATCGCCGCCTAATTCATACGGACCCATAAACATTAAGTAAAGACGGAAAACGTCAGAGCCAAATTCCACTGTGAATTCATCTGGGTTAACAACATTACCTTTGGACTTTGACATCTTTGCGCCCTGGTTAGTTATTGTACCTTGATGAATCAAGTTTGTAAAAGGCTCATCCGAATTTGCGTAATGAATGTCTCTTAAAAATTTATGAATAAACCTTGCATAAAGAAGATGCATGGTAGCGTGTTCGGCGCCGCCTACATACATATCAACCGGCGTCCATTTCTCCGCAAGACTGGTATCAAAAATTGTATCATAATAATTCGGATCTAAATATCTAAAGTAATACCATGATGAATCGACAAAAGTATCCATCGTATCAGGATCGCGTTTTGCATCGCTTCCGCATTTGGGGCATTTTACATTCATAAAATTTTTGTTCGATGCAAGAGGTGATTCGCCCGAAGGATTGAACTCAACATCATAAGGAAGCTCAACAGGCAAATCTTTTTCGTCAACCGGAACTTCACCGCATTTTGGACAATGTATAATCGGTATCGGCGTTCCCCAATATCTCTGACGTGAAATCAGCCAATCTCTTAAGCGGTAATTTGTTTTTCTCTTTCCAAGATTTTTTTGTTCAAGATAATCGCTTATCTTTTCTATGCCGTCATCGGAATTTAATCCGTTAAAACTGCCGGAGTTTATCATCTCGCCTGCTTCCGTGAACGCTGATTCTAGCCTTTCGTCGGCTTTTGTTCCGTTTTCAATAATGACTTTTCTAATCGGCAGATTAAACTTTGTCGCAAATTCAAAATCTCGTTCATCGTGCGCCGGGACAGCCATTACGCAGCCGGTGCCATAAGTAAGAAGCGCGTAATCCGCAATCCAGATAGGAACTCTTTCACCATTAACCGGGTTTATTGCGAAAGCTCCTATCGGGACTCCGGTCTTTTCTTTAACCGTTGAAGTTCGTTCAATTTCGGTTAAAGATTTTATTGAATCTCTGTAAGCTGCAACTTTTTCTTTATACTCTTTTGCGGTAAGCTTATCGACTAACGGATGTTCCGGCGCTATGACAACATAAGTAACACCGAAGAGTGTGTCTGGTCTTGTTGTAAAGACAGTAATTATTTCTTCGCTGTTTTCGACTTTAAATTTTACTTCGGTGCCGGTGCTCTTGCCGATCCAGTTGCGCTGCATTGTTTTTGTTTTTTCCGGCCAATTAATTTTATTGAGCCCTTCAAGAAGTTCTTCAGCATAATCAGTTATTTTGAAAAACCATTGAGTAAGATTTTTTTGGATTACAACGGTGCCGCACCGTTCGCAAGTGCCGTCAGACTGCACTTGCTCATTGGCTAAAACAGTTTGATCTTTCGGGCACCAATTTACCGGTGCATTTTTTCTGTACGCCAATCCTTTTTTATAAAGCTGAAGGAAAAGCCACTGGTTCCATCTATAATAGTGAGGAACACATGTCATCAATTCGGAATTCCAATCATACATACAGCCCATTTTTTTAAGCTGCTGGCGTATGTCATTTATATTTGTCATCGTGCTGTCGAAAGGATGAATGCCGGTTTTGATTGCATAATTTTCAGCAGGCAAACCGAAAGCGTCGTAACCCATAGGCTCAAACACATTGAATCCTTTTAGCTTCTTATACCTTGCCCACGAATCGGTAGGACCGTAATTATACCAGTGCCCGCAATGCAGCTTCGCGCCGGAAGGGTAGATGAACATTACTAACGCATATAACTTATTATCAGTTTTGGAAAGATTGGTTTTATAGATTTTATTCTCTTCCCAATATTTTTGCCACTTAGATTCTATTTCAGAAAAAGGATAACGCATTTTGTATTTTTTTTATTTTTAAAATGAATGCAAATTTACCGAAAAGTAAAAGGTATTTCAAATATGATTACAACTATCAAATATGTAAATCATTTTTCAAATAAAATATTTGACACTAACAATTATTCTTTATCATATATGCCAATTTAATTTATTCTAAATCACTAAATAAAATTTGCGTTAATTCGACTAATAATTATTTTTATTTCCGAAAACATTACTTATATTTAATTAGCGGATAATAATAGTAATGGACTAATTAATTATATTGAGATACCTTTAGTCGAGAGGTACTTGATTATTATATTTCAATTATACAAATTGCTTTTGTCTTTTTTTTAGGAGAACTTTTATGAAAAAAATTTTTTACTTTTCTTTACTTTTTGCTTTAGCTGGTTCTTTCCAGTTAACAAGAGCGCAGCATAAGATTGCCATTCAGTTTTTTGCTCAGGCTACAAATCTTGGTGCTGTAGAAATTTATGCTGATACGATAAATGAAGGTCAGATATATACAATTCAACAGAAAACTTTACCTTCAAGTTATGGCGGTGCACAGGCGTTATATGATGCTCTGGTAGGAACTGAATTCTATTTCCAGTCCGGTTCATTAAACCAGGATATTGTAATTGGATTTTTTATCTCGGATATAGATCTATCAACCGGAAGTTACGCAAGCCAGAACGCAGTAAATGTCTTTTTCGATGTTAATTTCTCAGTTTCCGATTGGAACGGCAATCTCCTGTCTGAACCGTTTAACTTGAATTCGGGAACATACGCTATCTTAAAGATAAATAAGACAACTGCATTCAATACTTTTATTGCTAAAACCGGTTTGGATATTAATGCAGCTCTAAAATTTGTTTATGAAACTTCTACCGGCTTTGATTTAACGGGAATATCAACTACCGAAGACGCATCCAGCGTAACGGCAGAAATAAGCCACTTCTCTCACATTGTCGGTTCTAACGCAAGTTCAGTTACGGGTATAAAAGAACAAACTAAAAATATGCCTTTACAATTTGCGCTGAAACAAAATTATCCCAATCCTTTTAACCCGTCAACGAACATTACATATGAATTACCTAAGAGTTCATTTGTTCAGTTAACGGTTTATAATATTCTTGGTGAGAAGATAGCAACTCTGGTTAATGCTACAAAAGATGCCGGGGTACATTCAGTTCAATTCAATGCAGGCAATATTACTTCGGGGTTATACATTTATCAGCTAAAAGCAGGCAATGTCACATTGTCACGGAAGATGATGCTGCTAAAGTAATCTATGATAGTTTTTATTTGCGGCTGCTTCGCAGCCGCACTTTTTCATTCAGCTAAATTAAATCATATATAAATATAATCGGGAGGGATTATGCGTAATCTTTACTCTTATTTCTTTTTTCCTCTATTGATAATTGCGGCTTTTCTTGCCGGCTGCGTTAAATTGCCGACTAACCCGGTCGTTCCGCAATGGGATGTTGACCTGAATATTCCAGTTGTCAATAGGAGTTACACTCTTAATGACATTATCAAGAAACAAAATTATATTTACGTGGATACAATAAGTCCTACGAATATAATATATCAAATTAGGTCGAATAATTATTCTCAGGCAGTGGGAGTTTCACAATTTGTTTCGGCAACTCCGTCATCCTCTTCTCCAACTACCACGCTTTTTGCGGATAATATTAAACATAATCTTTATATCCAATTTCCTAATGGAATTGAATTGGACAGTGCTGTTTTCTCAAGCGGAGAATTTTCTTATACTTTCCAAAATTTATCTGCGACTCCCGATACAATATTTTTGTCCATTCCGGGAATAACAAATACTAACGGTCAAGTTTTTTCATTATCAGTTCCTGTTCCGGCTTTCCAGACCGTTACAAGACAGTCGCCGATAGATTTCAAAGACTATACTTATGTTTTCCCGGCAACAAAACAACCTTCATTTCTAAAAAATAGCATTTGGTTTGTTGTAGAAGTCAAAGGAACTCTTGGCTCTCAAGCGAACATTTCTTTAACAACTTCTAATTTTCAATTTAAGGATGCTACGGGTTATTTACCTTCAAAATCACTCGGTACCAAATCGGACGCTTTCAGTTTGAATATTGGTAATACAGCAGATTATAGAGATAAGGCTTTGCTTCAGAATGCTGATCTTGTTATGGACGCTCAATATATATCGCCGGCATCTAATCCATTTGATATTCAAGTTAAAAATCTTACGATTACGGGTGTACGAAATGACGGACAGCAAATGACGTTGACTATTCCGGACAGCGCTAAGACTTTTATTTTTAGTGGAAACGCTAAGCATTTCAGCTTTAATCAAACAAACAGCAATATAACCGACTTTATTTCTTTTCTTCCTGACAGTGTTAGAGTCAGCGCTGAATATGTAATGAATCCAAATAACACAACCGGATCGGTTACAGAATTTGATTCGGTTAAATTTAACACAAGCTTCTCAGCTACTACAATAATGGCTTTGAGGAGGTCTACTTTAACAGATTCAACCGATTTCGACACGAGCCTAACAGCAAGCGATAGGAAAAAAATCAAGGCTTCGCAAAGCGCATACCTGTCGGTCAATGTGAAAAATGGAATCCCGCTTGACGCATCTATAAGAGTTACTCTGACAGATACTTTAAGGAATCCATTATTTACTCTAACAAACAGCACTGACAATTCCGATTCTATATTTGTTTTAGCAGCGGCAGTCGATCAGAATGGCGAGGTTACAAGTCAAACGCCAACTTCTGTTACCTTTCAACTTGATTCTACACAAACAGAAATGTTGTCGCGAGCTTATCACGTTAGGTTTACCGTTACTGTAGAAACAACTAACGCATCTCAAACTCCTCCTCCTTCAGTTGCAATAAGACCAGAAGATCAAATCTCGATTCAGGTTTATGGCGGAGTTAAGTTCAGAATTAACAATGATAATCTTAAGTAGGAAGGAGGCATAAAATGAAAAATATTAAAGTTATTATCGTACTTGTTATTACAGCCTCTGCTACTTTATTTGCGCAGTTCGGCTCCGTTGGTACAACAGACGCCCGTAGAATGGCATTGGGAAACACTTCAAACGCTATTTCCAGAGGAGTGTTCTCCATTGGCATCAACCCAGCGAATCTTTTAAACACGGATGAGACTATTAACTTCAGCACTGTTCTTCCTTATCCGAGTCTATCAGTTAAAGCCGGAACTAATTTTATCTCGATTAATGATTTCAATTATTACTTCGGCGGGGTAAACGGGCAGTCCAAAGTCCTTTCGCAAACCGATGTCCAAAACCTAAGTAATATTTTTTCTGGAGGCGGTCTTATTTCAGAAAATATTAGCTTTAATCTCTTTTCAATTGGAGTGAAAGCTTCTCAGTCAATCGGCGCTTTTGGATTATCTGTGAACGATGTTATTGCAAGCAATGTTACTCTTCCGGCTGCCCTGTCGCAGTTAGCATTTCAAGGTAATCCGCCAGGCTCTACATATAACTTCAATGATGCGAAAGCCAGTGCCTGGTGGTTAAGGGATTATTCATTCACTTATGCAAGAGAAATTCCCGAAATACCCCAAACTGTTTTTTCTAAAATAGCTGCGGGTATTACATTCAAAATGGTTCAAGGGTTTGCATATATTGGGACCCAACAGGTAAACTCTTCTTTTTCTACTGATAGTGTAAATCAGCTTACTGTAAATGCAAATAATGCATTCCTGTCTGCTTTTTCAGATAATTTTCATGTAAGATACAGCTATAATATAAATGAGCCAAAGCAGAATGCGCAAATGAGTCCTTTCCCAACTCCTGCCGGAACCGGTTTAGGTATTGACTTCGGTCTTAGCGCAAGCATTGGCGATACATGGAATTTTGCTGCTTCAATTACCGACATTGGTAATATTACATGGAATAAAAATACTGCAATTACTGTTTCAAACGGGCAATATACGCTTACAGACCTTGCCGATAGCAGTCAGCGGAATTCATTAAAAAGAAAATTTGAAGGAACAAGCGACAGTACCGGCAGCTTTTCTACAAACCTTCCTACTGCGTTAAGGCTCGGCGCTTCTTATAAATTTAATTTCGGAGAGCATAGCTGGCCTGGTACGCTGCTTCTCGATCTGGATATAAACAAAGGCTTTAATGATATGCCCGGCAACTCTCAGAAAACAAGCGTTTCGCTCGGCGCCGAATGGAAGCCGATGGATTGGATTCCTTATATTAGAACCGGCGTAGGCTTCGGAGGATTATTTGGATTCCACTGGGGCGTCGGTCTCGGCATCGATGCCGGAGTTCTTGAGTTTAACTTAAGTACTCTTGACATGCAGACTCTTATTGCGCCAAATACCGGCAAATATCTTTCAGTTGCGCTAAACTCCCGTTGGAAGTTTTAAATAACAAATTCTTTTTACGATATAAGAAAACCCGGTTCTTAAAAAGCCGGGTTTTTTTATGGTTAGTCTTCCAGATAATTGCAGAATATCTCCTAAAGATTCTAGAAGTTTGGCTGAAGATTGCAGAAGTTCGGCTGGAAATTCTAGAAGTTCGGACAGAAATTGCAGAAGTTCGGATGGAAATTGCAGAAGTACGGATGGAAATTGCAGAAGTTCGGATGGAAATTCCGGAAGTTCGGATGGAAATTGCAGAAGTTCGGACAGAAATTGCAGAAGTTCGGCTGGAAATTCCGGAAGTTCGGACGGAAATTGCAGAAGTTCGGACGGAAATTCTAGAAGTTCAGACGGAAATTGCAGAAGTTCGGACGGAAATTCCAGAAGTTCGGACGGAAATTGCAGAAGTTCGGACAAGAATTCTCGAATTTCGCACTTTTTAATGACTAAGCATAACTGACAGTGTTATACAGTCACACATATTTATAATTATATTGTTATTCCACCTAAAGCGGAAATGCATTATTCTATAAGAATGCCTTCCACGTCTTACCTTGCGAAGAAGGTTACACTAATAGAACACCAGCCGGCTATTTTATCCGGTTATTTCATTTTAATTATTTCGCTTTCTTTTGGCACTTGAGCAAAATATGCCTTAAATTTGTATGCTTAATAAAATGATTTCTTAAAAGTTCTGCAGGCAGGTTTGCTTAAACTTAATGTAACAGCAAGAGATAAAAACACTAAAGCAAGAACCGGATTTTTTGAAACTGATCACGGTATTGTTGAAACGCCTATCTTTATGCCTGTCGGGACTCAAGGCACTGTGAAAGCAGTGAATCAAAATTTGTTAGAAGCAGATATTAAAGCTCAAATTGTTCTTTCAAATACCTATCATCTTTATTTAAGACCCGGCACGGAAGTCCTTGAAGAAGCGGGCGGACTGCATCAATTTATCAACTGGCAAAAGCCTATTCTTACCGACAGCGGCGGCTACCAGGTGTTCAGCCTTTCCGAATTGCGTAAACTGAAAGCTAACGGAGTAGAGTTTCGATCCCATCTCGACGGTTCAAAACATTTCTTTACTCCCGGAAAGGTTATCTCAATACAGCGCAGCATCGGCTCTGATATTATGATGGCGCTCGACGAGTGTACGCCGTATCCATGCGACTACGAGTACGCGCAGAAGTCTACGGCTCTTACTTCTAACTGGGCTGTGTTAAATAAAGAAGCTTTTGAAAATTCCGTTCCGCAATACGGAAAGAAGCAGTTCCTTTTCGGAATAATTCAAGGAAGCGTTTATAAAGACCTCCGCGAAAAATCCGCAAAAGATTTAGTGGAGCTGAACTTTGACGGATACGCAATCGGAGGGCTTGCAGTAGGCGAACCAACAGATGTTATGTACGATATTGTCAATTTCACAACCGGCTTTATGCCTGAGGATAGACCGCGATACTTGATGGGCGTCGGCAGACCTGAAAATATTCTTGAAGCGATAGAGCGCGGTATAGATATGTTTGACTGCGTTATGCCTACAAGGAACGCCCGCAACGCTTATCTGTTTACGTCCGGCGGAATTCTTTCAATGAGGAACGCAAAGTATAAAAATGATTTTGAGCCGGTAGATAAAAACTGCGGCTGTTATACTTGCACAAATTTTTCAAGAGCGTATTTGAGGCATTTATTTATAGCTAAGGAAATTCTTGCCCTGGAACTAAGCAGTATTCATAATCTGCATTTCTACCTGGAGCTTGTAAAGACTGCAAGAGAGCATATTAAGCAAGGCGATTTTAAAAATTGGAAAAACGAAACGATAAATAAAATATCTTTAAACAATAATAATAAGTCGGAGGACTGATTGGAAACTTTATTAGCAATGGCGCCGCAGCCGGGCGCAAGTCAAGGCGGATCGAGCTTGATTAGCACCGTGATAATGTTCGGAGCGATATTCTTAATATTCTATTTTATGATAATAAGACCCCAGCAGAAGAGAGCGAAGGAAAGAGAAAAAATGCTTTCTAATGTTCAGAAGGGAGACAAGATAGTTACAAGCGGCGGGCTGCACGGTACCGTTGTTTTTATTGACGAAAAAACCGTATTGATTCAAGTCGCAGATAATGTTAAACTTAAATATGAAAGATCTGCAATTGCGTCGATCGTAAGTTCAAAGGAATAAGCTGAAAAGTTAATTTGTTTCAGTCGTCTTTTCAAAGAAAAATTAGGTTCAAAAATGTTTTGCTCGGTTGATGAAGCCATTGAAGAAATAAAAAACGGGAAGCTGATAATCATTGTTGATGATGAAGACAGGGAAAATGAAGGAGACTTCGTTTGCGCTGCAGAATATGTTACTCCCGAAATAGTAAACTTTGTAACCAAACATGGAAGAGGAATGCTGTGCGTAGCAGTAAGCGGCAAGCGCCTGGATGAGCTTGGTCTTCCGCTTATGGTTGATTCCAACTCGGCGCTGCACGGCACGCAGTTTACCGTTACAGTAGATGCGATTGAGGGAACGACAACAGGCATTTCGGCTGCCGACAGAGCGTTGACAATTAAAAAAATTATAGATGATTCTTCTAAAGCCGCAGACTTTGCGAAGCCGGGGCATATATTTCCTCTCCGCGCTTTTGATGAAGGCGTTTTAAGACGAGCAGGGCATACAGAAGCCGCAGTTGATCTTTGCAAGCTCGCGAAGTTAAAGCCAGCAGGAGTGCTTTGCGAGATACTCCAGGACAATGGCGAGATGGCAAGGGTTCCTGAACTGAAAAAGATCGCGGAAAAATTTAAGCTGAAGATCCTTACCGTAAAAGATGTAATCGAATATCGACTAAAAAAGGAAAGATTGATTGAGCATGTTGCCGAAGCAAAACTGCCTACAGTGCACGGACAATTTCATTTGACGCTTTTCAAAAGTCTTGTCGATAAAAAAGAACATATAGCTTTAGTCAAAGGAGAGATAACGCCTGATAAGCCGGTGCTTGTAAGAATGCACTCGGAGTGTCTTACCGGCGATGTCTTTCATTCTTTGAGATGCGACTGCCACGATCAGTTGAACGCGGCGCTTGAAATAATTTCTAAAGAGGATGCAGGCGTTATAGTTTATATGCGCCAGGAGGGAAGAGGCATCGGTCTTCTTAATAAGATAAAAGCGTATAGGCTTCAAGATGATGGGCTGGACACTGTTGAAGCGAATGAAGAACTCGGCTTCAAGCCGGATTTAAGGGACTACGGAATAGGCGCGCAAATACTGCTCGATCTCGGTGTACGAAAAATGCGGCTGCTTACAAATAATCCTAAAAAGATCGTTGGCTTAAAAGGCTATGGTCTGGAAATAGTTGAGAGAGTTCCGATAGAAATTCCACCGAATGAAAACAACGAGTTTTATTTAAGAACAAAGAGAGATAAGCTGGGACATTTGATCCTGAAATAATTTTAGAATTTCCCTTTAGCAAAAAAAATATATTCCCCGGAATTTTATAAATCCCGGGGAATTTTTTTTATAATAGTTCGACTATGTTGGCGCTCTTGATAACTTCTGTTTTGCTGCCCTTTTGATTTCCCTTTGGAGTCTTCATTTCCATAGTATAAAAAACATTTATCAAAGTGTTGGTCTTTGATTTTTGGATGCAGCCTTTGTCCACATCAAAATAAATTTTGCCGGAAGCGTTTGTCTCTGGCTTTTTAAATTTATAATTAACGCCTTGATTAGTTACTTCATCTTTTCCGGTAAGAACGGACTTTAACCCGGCATCAATTATTGCCATCCTGTCGTTATTATATTTATCAAGGCTTGAAACTTTATAGGTGTTTGTATTCTGGAGTTCATAAATCAAGAACTGAGAAGGCGGCTGATTGAATTGCCAGGTTGAATCTTTAGCAACCTGGTTTTGCGGCGTCTGTCTGAATATTTGAATCAGCAATGGTCTCAAAGCGCCGTCAACAATATTTTTTCTTAACGCATCTTTTTCATCAGAGCTGATCGTAGCGGGCGCACCTTTTAACTCTAAGAACTTGCTTACAATTTTATCCGCTCTGAATATTTCGAGAATCTCGCCGTACTTTGTAAGTCTTACGCTGAACGGATTTTGGATCAAAGCTTCATATTCTGCAAACTTGGCTTTCTCCAGAGTGTCTTTGGACGTGCCAGTCTGGTATGAAATTTTCTTTCCGTTGGCATCAGCATCAAGTTTTACGGAATTAATATTGCATGCTATTTCCATAACGCCGTCTTTATCAACGTTTGACAAAGAAAGATCAAGCAGGTAAGTAACATTTTGAGTTATGTGCTGCAGAATAGTTGTATCGGCTTTTATAGTTTGATTATCATCAGAGATAGAAGTGATGCGGTACTGATAATCTTTTCCTTTCTGAAAATTATATTGAAGAGAAAAAGCTTCATTTGGATTTGACACTGGTGTAGTTTTTATATCGGTAGAATCAAACGCAAAGCTGGCTGCATTAGGCTGATTTTGATTATTCTTCTTAGCGCAGCCGAATATTAAAAAGCTAAAAGTTAATAAAACAAAAAAATATTTCATCAAATTGTCCTTTGAAATTAAAGTTTCCTTACGCAAGGAAATTATTTATTGTTATGATTGCTGAAAAACTGTTTAAGAAATATTTGTTATTCAGTCGACATAATTTTCGAGCAGTTCTTTTCTTGAAAAGAAATGAGCTATTTCGATTGCAGCATTTTCATCAGAATCCGAACCGTGCACAGCATTCTCGGCTTTGTTTGCAGCGTACAATTTTCTAATCGTGCCCGGTGCTGCTTGGTCGGGGTCGGTTGCGCCGATAAGCTTTCTGTAATCTTCTACGGCATTTTCTTTTTCAAGTGCGATTGGAACGCAGGGACCGGAGGTCATATATTCAACCAGGTCATTATAAAAAGGTCTTGCTTTATGAACTTCATAAAAGCCGCCGGCAGATTCTTTTGTAAGTCTAACCATTTTCATAGCTTTTATCTTAAAGCCGGCTTCGGTGATTTTAGCAATTATCTGTCCAACTAAATTTTTTCTTACAGCATCAGGCTTAATAATAGCCAAAGTTTTGTTTCCCAAAATTCTCTCCAAATTATTAGTGTCTTAATATATTTTTTATTTTTTCTTCGAAACTTTTTTTACATTTTTCTTTATAGTCTTAACAGCATTTTTTTTCTTGATAGCCGGTTTTGCTTTTGGCTTTTTAGCAGCTGCTTGTTTTTTCTTAAGCGCCTCAATTGCCTTCAGCATAGTGGAGCCAAGTTCAGCGGGGCTTTCGACAACTTTTATACCTGCTTTTTTCATAGCCGCCATTTTTTCAGCAGCCGTACCTTTACCGCCGGAAATAATTGCGCCGGCATGACCCATTCTTCTTCCGGGAGGCGCTGTTCTGCCGGCAATAAATCCAACAACCGGCTTGCTTACATTTTTCTTAATAAAGTTTGCAGCCTCTTCCTCAGCGGTTCCACCAATTTCACCGATCATAATAACGCCTTCAGTGTTTGGATCATCGTTGAACAATTTTATTATATCAATAAACCGCGAGCCGATAACCGGATCGCCGCCAATGCCTACGCAAGTTGATTGACCAAGATTTACATCTGTCAATTGTTTTACAGCCTCATAAGTTAACGTGCCGCTTCTTGAAACAACGCCGATCTTACCTGCCTTATGAATAAAGCCGGGCATAATTCCGATTTTAGCTTTGCCGGGAGAAATTATTCCTGGGCAGTTAGGTCCGATTAAAACGACGTCTTTTCCTTTAATAGAATTATAAACGTTAACCATATCGGCAGCAGGAATTCCTTCGGTAATACATACAATTAATTTAACGCCCGCTGAAGCTGCTTCTAAAATTGCGTCCGCAGCAAAAGCAGGCGGAACAAAAATAACAGACGCATTTGCTTTCTGAATTTTTACCGCGTCAGCGACTGTGTTAAAGATCGGTATGCCTTGAAAATCAGTTCCGCCTTTTCCGGGAGTAACTCCCGCAACTACATTGGTTCCGTATTCAACCATTTGCTGTGTGTGAAAAGAACCTTCTCCGCCCGTAATTCCTTGAACAACCAGGCGAGTTTTTTTATCCGCCAGAATACTCATTTGTGTAATTCCTATATTTTTTCAAAATCTCGTTTACAAAGATAAAGAATTTAGTCCTTACTTATGAAATTTTTGTTGAACTATTTTGCGCTTTGATCTGAGAATTTTGGAGAAAGCATTAAATATAAATATCGGAAGAGGGAATTTACGGAACGGTTTAAGTCAAATTGTTTTTTCTATTCCAATAGGGCAATGATCCGAGCCAATAACTTCGCTAAGTATAAAAGCATTTTTAATATCGCTCTTTGCATTTTCTGATACGAAGAAATAATCTATGCGCCAGCCGACGTTTCTTTCGCGTGCACGAGTTACTTGATCCCACCAGGTATAATTATTCGGCTCCGAGTTAAACATTCTGAATGTATCAACATAGCCGCTGGCAATAAACTTATCGATCCACGCTCTCTCTTCCGGTAGGAAACCTGATACTGTGGAATTTTCCTTGGGGCGAGCAATGTCAATTTCTTTATGAGCTGTATTAACATCGCCGCAGATAATTATTTTTGCGCCGGACTTTTTTAATTTATTTGCATGATCAAAAAAGGCGTCGTAGAAATCCATTTTAAATTTTAGTCTTTCAGCGCTGGCTTTTCCGTTAGGATAGTAAATATTGTATAAATAGAAACCGGGATATTCTGCAATTAAAATTCTGCCTTCATTATCAAACTCTTTTTTGCCGAATCCTTTTTTAATGCTTATTGGTTTTTCTTTAGTATAAAGAGCAACGCCGCTGTAGCCTTTTCGTTCGCCGGATGAAAAATAAGCATTGTAGCCGTCGACATGAAGCAATTCATCGGGGAGTTGTTCTTCATGGGCTTTCGTTTCCTGTATGCAAAGTATGTCAGGATTAACTTTTGCGAACCAATCAAGAAATCCTTTTTTATTAACTGCTCTGATCCCGTTAACATTCCATGAAAGTATTTTTAAAGTTTTCATATTGGGCAAACTATTAGTTGTTATAAAATTAAAAAAGCCACTTTTAAAATATAATTGAAAGTAAATTAAAGTGTGTGAGCTAAAAGGAATTATTAAATAAAATAGAAAGTCGGCATAATCTTACAGTCATCATGAATGAGAAATTTCCAATTAATATTTATTAATAAGAAAGAACAGAAAATAAAACTAAATTAATAAAGTAAAAGGCTCTGAGATACAAACAGATTTAGGTTTTGTAATGTGATACTTTATAAATATTTTTACACCTCGTATTTTTAAGATAACAGAAATCAGCAGAGAAGTAAGCCGTTTTTTAGAAAATATTATTAGATTATTGTATCACAAATTTGAAATAAATGAATGGATGCCGAGACCGGAGTTAAAAAACTAAAAAATATAATTATTGGCGGAGCACGAGATCCGCATGACCACAAAATATTCCATAAGCTTTCGCTTATAGCATTCTTGGCTTGGGTTGGATTAGGTTCCGATGGACTTTCATCATCATGTTACGGTCCGGCTGAAGCATTTAAAGCTTTAGAAGGACATCCGTATCTCGGTATCTTTGTTGCCTTAGGATCGGCGGCGACAATTTTTATAATTGCAGCAAGCTACTCTCATATAATTGAATTATTTCCTTCCGGCGGCGGCGGTTATCTTGTAGCAAGCAAACTTCTTTCACCAAAGGTTGGAATGATTTCAGGGTGCGCGCTATTAATCGACTATGTTTTGACGATAACAATTTCTATCGCAAGCGGAGCAGACGCAATATTCAGTTTCATGCCGCCGCAGTACTACCAATTTAAATTAGAATTTGCAGTAATCGGAGTTTTAATCTTATTGGTTCTAAATATTAGAGGGATCAAAGAAGCTGTAGTTCCGCTGGTGCCGGTGTTCATGTTATTTGTTGTTACGCATATCTTCGCAATTTCTTACGCGCTTATAACTCATGGCTACGAATACCATCAGGTTATTCATTCTACCGGCAGTGAGCTGTCGAAATCATTTAGCACACTCGGAATGTTCGGAGTATTATTTCTTGTTATGCGTGCTTATAGTATGGGTGCAGGAACTTTTACAGGTATTGAAGCGGTAAGCAACGGTATTCCTATTTTGCGAGAGCCAAGAGTCCATACAGCGAAGAGAACTATGAACTACATGGCGTTCTCTCTTTCAATAACTGTAGTCGGTCTGATGATTGCGTACTTGCTTTATAATGTTGAAGCTACTCCGGGAAAAACTTTAAATGCTATCTTCTTTGAAAGAATGTCAAGCGGCTGGGGCGGCGGAGCATCATTCTATTTTGTATTGATAACACTTTTGTCAGAAGCCATACTTCTATTCATTGCAGCGCAGACAGGATTTTTAGATGGTCCCCGCGTACTTGCTAATATGGCTCTGGATAGATGGTTCCCAACAAGGTTTGCAAACTTGAGCGACCGCCTTGTTACTCAAAACGGAATTCTTCTTATGGGCGTTGCGTCTTTGCTAATGATGCTTGCTTCTAAAGGTTCGGTCGATTTTTTAATAGTCTTATATTCAATTAACGTATTTATCACATTCAGCCTTTCGCAGCTTGGTATGGTTAAACACTGGTGGCAGGAAAGAAAGACCGAGAAGAGATGGTTTAGAAACCTTTCAATTAATGGGATAGGATTAATTTTAACTTCTTTTATTTTAATCTCAGTATTGATTATAAAATTTGGCGAAGGCGGATGGATTACATTAGTCATTACTGCCGGGCTTGTTGCACTTACACTTGTCATAAAAAACCATTACAATAAAACTCATGAGCTAATAAGAAAGTTAGATACAATAGTTGATTCGTTTGAAGCTTCAATTTATGATATGGACAGTGAAGAGAGCCTAAAGAAAAAGGTTCCGGAATTTGATCCCAAAGGAAAAACGGCTGCAATATTAGTAAATGGATTTAATGGTCTAGGACTTCATACTCTTTTCAGCATATTCAGGCTGTTTAGTAATACATATAAGAATTTTGTTTTCATTCAAGTTGGGAGCATTGACGCCGGTAATTTTAAAGGCGCAGACGAAATAGAAAATCTCGGCAGTTATATTAGCGATGAAGCCAATCGTTACGTAAGATATATGAACGAGCACGGCTACTACGCAGAAGCATTTACGTCCGTAGGTACAGATGTGGTGGAAGAAATTGAAAACATGGTTCCAAAAATTAACAGCAAATTTTCTCATGTAATATATTTTGGCGGACAAATTGTTTTTCCCGAAGAGTCATTCCTTACCCGCTGGCTTCATAATTATATTGTGTTTGCTGTTCAGAGGAAATTTTACCGACAGGGTGTGCCTATGGTAATCTTGCCGATAAGAATTTAAAAGATTTTAGTTAAGATCGTTTTTATGAACGAAGTTTTTCCCATTCCAATATAGAATCTGGTCTTCCAATAACTTACAATATTGCGGTGTGTCGGTAAAAGGAGGTTGAAGTATTCCGTGTGCGACCGCCGTATCTCTTTCCAGCCTGAAATTACTGTCTACGACTATTGACATATCCTTAAAATTATAATCAAGTCTATAGTCAAGGCTCGATTCATAATATTGTTTTTCGCAAGTTACAAAGTGAATCTTCCTTTCTTTTTCCGAATCGTGTAAGCTGCCCGGTTCTATACAGCCTCCTCTAAAAACAGTAAAGTGTTTTAAGTAATCGGTTTCCGGAATTAAAATATAGAAATTTAAATCCGCAGGTTTCATATTCAAAAAAGTATAGTAGGGTGTAGAAGGAGAATAGCCGGCAAGTTTATTTAATTCAACTCCGCCGATAAATGCTCTTTCGTATCCATTATTAGAGCCGACAAAAATAATAAGATCTTTGTGATCAGGCATTCTTTGTATTATCCCTTCATTAATATGCCCTGAATTCCAAAAGGCAGTTCCTACTCTTTTGCCGCTTTTTAAATCAAGTGTGAAGATCGCGGAAGAAAATGATGGACCGTTGGTTGCTTTTGCTACTAATAATTTCTCGCCTTGATATGTAGCAGTATCAATTAAACCGCAGCTATATACCGGCTCAAGATTTTCGCCGTAAGATTTTACGGTATCCTTAAAATCATAGTGCCACAATTGTTTCCCTAAATAATTATAGCAGAAAATGCCGCCGTATTCTTTTTTATTTTTAAGATCGGGCAGGATAACTCCACTTAAAACGACTTCATTTTTTTTATCGTTATTTACATCAACAATCTTGGCATTATACCTAAGTGTAGAGGAAGCGAATTGCGGGTCTATCTCTATTCCTTTCGACCAAAGAACTTTTCCGCTGCTGTTTTCAACAAACAAATTATTTCCATGCACGTATAATAAAGCGGGGTTGTTGTCAAAATTAAAAAGATAAAAATAAATTATTACAATGACTAAAATTAACAGCGAGGCACTGAGTGGTAAATTTTGTTTAACAATTTTTAAACCTCGAACGGCAGCGTTCTGTTCTTTTATATCCACCAGGTTTCTGCGGTTCAGTAAATCCTGCAAAGTGCTGACACCAATTATTTCAAGATTACGGTTAGGGTAGTTTTTTTTAAGCTCATTAAGTTTTTCAACTGCCCATTGCTTGCTTTCTTCCGGAACAACAAAACTTTTTGCGGTTGAATAAAAGACCATCGAAACTTTATTTTCGATAGTCTCTTTTCCAATTGATAAAAATGATTTATTATTTTCAAATCCGCCAGTTATTGTTATCCCGTTTTTAATCGAAATCGAAAATGGGAAATTATAAAGCGAGATTATTCCTTGAATAAATTCTAAAGTAAGCGCCGCTCCTAATGAAAAGCCGGTGTAGTTTCCATAGCGATGATCAAAATTAATAACAATTTTATGAAATCTACCTATCTTAGCATAATGCTGCTTTACAAAGTTGTAGGCAATATCCCATGAAATATGTACCTGTTCAAATAAAGATTGTGCAGATGATTCGTATGATGGAACAACGATAAATTCGTCTTTGTCTTTTGAACGGCTAATGTCAATTGTGAAGGTTTCAAGCGCACCGATGGGGATTTGATTATTTATGCCTGCGGAACTTTCTACCAGAGGAAACAATAATTTATTATTTCTCTCCTCAATCCCTTCTTCGCCGTTAAGGATTTTGTAAAGAATAGTAAGCTTAGAACTTAAACTACTGACAAGTTTTTCTATTCTTAAAGTATAACTCTCCGCGGAAGCAATTTCTTTAAGAACATTTAATTGATTAATAATTTCGTAGGTAATATCCGGCGGGAAACAAAATACTTCAAAGCGCTCAACGCATTCTAAGTATTCGGAAATAAATTCAGCAATGTACGAATCAATTATGGAATTATTTTTCGATCCCAAAACTGCAGAGTAAAAATCTTTAATAAAAAATAATCTTTGTCTGCAAGATTTTGATTCTGAAAGAAAATTTAAGACCTTTTGCCTTAATTCTTCTATTTCAAAAACTGTCATTAACAAACCCCGGAAATTGTTCCCTTTAAGCTAATAAAATTATTTGTCTTCCTCAATTAAAATTTTCTGAATAGAATTCTCTTCGTCTATTTCTATCGGTTCCGACGGGTTGTTTATTTGATAGGACTTTTGAGACGGGTACAGAGTTATTTTATATCTTGCAGAAGCTTTTTCTTCTTTAGGAAAGAGATATAAAAAATTTTTCCCGTTTCTTTCAATAAGCCTTATTAGAAATTTAGAGTTGGTGTCGGTAAAAGTAATCGCTTCCGACTGCTTGACCGCTTCAGTTGTTGCGGCGGCAAGCGTTACTTGTTTTTCCATAAATGATTTTTTCCCTTTTACCGGCAGCAGCACGTCTGCGCTTATTTTTTGTAATATCTCTTCGGCAATGTTCCTGCTTTTTGTTTTTATGGCAGCATTGTTTTGCGCGTTTAGAATTGATCTGCAGAATTCAATCTGCTCTCTGAACAAGGCTTCATTTTTGCTCAGGTAATTTTTTTTCTCGGCGTCTAATTCGTCAGGATAAAAGACAAACTTAAAAATATCTTCTTCCATTATATCCATTTTATTTATTGTTATGTCCGGTTTTGGAACTTTGTTCACAAAAAAATATTTTTTTTATATATAAATATTATCCCAAAAAAGTTTCAATTGGGAAAAGTTGTATTATTTAATTCTTTAATTATTTCTTTTTTCAATAATCTGATTAAATAATCAAAGATATTGTGATACCGCTCTCGCAACTTTTCTTTTGAAACGCCCTGGTAATATGGAAGAAGGTATTCTTCAAGCCCGCGTTTTATCCCGCCGTCTTTTAAATCGCTTGCAATATCGATCAATGCTTTCTGAAATAACTCGCCGTCTGCCGCTGAAAGAATTTCTTTCTTTACATATTGATCGTTTAGCTTGTCGAATATTGTTCTTAATGAGTTATTCAAGGCATTATTTATTTCGTAAGCAATTTGTATGTCAGCCGGGTCGGGCTCTTTATATAATAATGCTGCGTATGCCTGCTTAATCCTAAGCACGAGCAGGTTCAAAGGTATTGCCGGAAAAAAATCAGTATGATTTTTTAGGTAGTTAAACATATCTTCAGTTACGAATTTTAACTTGTTCAAATAGTTTATATGTATTTGGTCAAAGTTAGCATCGTCGATAAGCTCTTTGTTTATTACCGGATTCTTTGCTTCAACAAGATAGACTTGCCCGAGATAATATATTTTTTTATAGCCGTTAACTTTTGAAGGATATTCCAGGTCTTTTAGGATTTTCCCAAACATCGGGTCGATCTCTCTTAAGAATTTAGTCAATGTTTGCTCAACGCGTTTTGAAACTAAAGTAAAGATAAAAAAATCAGCATTAGCAGGCGTTGCGATTTCATTCTTCCAATTATCTATTGATTTTTTTATGCCGCTCATTTCAATCTTATTGTGGATGATAAACAAGCTTGTAATAGAATCCACAGCAACATCTTCGAACGAATAGCCGTTAATGGAAAATATCCGCGCTAATTTTGCGTACTTTCTATCAAGAATGGATAATGCTATTGAAGTGCAATGCTCAATAAGCTCGCGCAATTCAGATCTGGTTATTTCACCCGACTTAATTTTACCTACATATTTAAAAATGTTTTCCCTTTCCATACTGTTCTCCGTTTATGAAAAAGAAAATAAATCTAATTGTTCCATCCCATTGCTCCAATTGATTTTTAATTTTTTAATCCGCTTAAAGGTAAGAAATTTTTTATTCAATTGT